>CANGGP010000026.1 GCA_947453445.1 Sphingobacteriaceae bacterium | reverse complement strand
TCACCGGCGTCAACGGTTCTAAAGGAAAGCGGACAAATATGATTATTTAAAAGGATGGCATTGGCGATAATCCTGGCTGTTCTTTTGTTGCCATCATTAAACGGTTGTATGTATGAAATCAGCATCAAGGCCAAGAATGCCTTTTCAAAAGCATTTTCTTTCAAGTTGATTAAGCCACACATTTCTTCCAATGCTTCACGTATTTGAAAGGTATTATCAATTGGACGGTAGTTTGTGCCTGAAATGCCAACACTGCTTGTGCGGATATTTCTATCAACCCTGAGTTCTTTTATCAATAAACTATGTATATCCTCAATGGCACGAACGGTAAGCGGTTGAATATAATCCGCTTGAGATATAATAAAATCGATGGCATCTTTATGGTTTAACAGCATCACGGCTTCATCTTTTGTTTTGCCTGCCGCCGTTAATTTGTCTTTGAGCAGATTTTCTGTCTCTAATAATGAATAGGTATTCCCTTCTATTTGCGAAGACTTCCAACTTAAATCAATGGCCAATCTTTCCAAATCATTCCTGTAAGCATCATTAGATAATTTAGACAGTTTTTCCTTAAATATATTTTGAAGTGTTTCAAGTTGTTGCAATTCCTTCGGGGAAAAAACATCTATTTTGTTTAAGATTCCTTTGATCAAATCATGATTAAAAAATCGATGTATGTCCCTTTCGTCAATTTCCTTTTTGAAATAAGCTTCCACATCAACTTCCGAAAGGATGGCATATGCTTTACTTAAAAAATATTTGGTCCCTTTTCCTTTTCCGTTAGTGGAGATGTATTGCTTTTCGAGCAGACTTTGCAAGACTCTTTTTAAGGTGGCATAACTGATCAATTTGTCAATACCCGAAGCATCATAAATCTCCTTTGAAGAAAGACCGGGGTTTTCATTCAGGTATCCAACCAGCAATTGAATATTGGCTTTAAAATCAGTCATTTTAAATTATAGCTCAAAATTATAAAAATTAAAGCTAAAAAACAAAACAAATGAGCTTAAAATTCTTAATATTTGAGCTACAAATATAATTTTAACATTTAAAGCTCAAAATTGCCAAGATAAGAAAATCCCGTTAAGATGCTGTTATACGCAATTGAAAACCTGTTTATTTAGAACTACAAAAAAGGAAGTGCTGAATCAAGCCTATTCCTCCACAAAAAAAACTTCATCTAAATCTTTACTTTCATCCTCGCTATACATGCGTGAGCGAATGATAAAGCGGTAACCACTTGGGATTTCAATCGAAAAGCTGGAGCCCCTACCTTGCACCACATCTAAAGTGAGTTGGGTGTGCTGCCAATACTCAAACTGGTCTTTGGCCATCCAAAATTCAAAGCCATTAATATGACCAATGCCCACATCACTGCCACCCATCTTAAAATCACCCTTGGCAAAACACATGGGTGATGAACCATCGCAACAACCGCCGCTTTGATGAAAAATCAAATCACCAAACTGTGTTTGTAATTTTTGGATCAAATCCAATGCCGCCGGGGTGGCCAATATGCGTGGTGTTTTTGCCATGTTATATGCAATAAAAAAGCCTTCCGAAAAATACAGATGTTTTCCGGAAGGCCAATGATAGGACTAGAAGAAGCCCAATTTATTTTTGTTGTAAGAAATCAACATGTTTTTGGTTTGACGGTAATGCGACAACATCATTTTGTGTGTTTCGCGACCAAAACCTGATTTTTTGTATCCGCCAAATGGTGCATGGGCAGGATAAGCATGGTAACAATTTACCCAAACACGACCGGCTTGTATGCCGCGTGGTACGGTGTACAATTCATGCGCATCACGTGTCCACACACCAGCACCTAAACCGTATAATGTATCATTGGCAATGGCCAAGGCTTCTTCGGTGGTTTTAAAAGTGGTAACACAAACAACGGGACCAAAAATTTCTTCTTGGAAAACACGCATTTTGTTGTGGCCTTTTAATACTGTTGGTTCGATATAATAACCGCCCAACTCGCCGGATAATTTATTGGCGTTGCCACCAACCAAAACTTCAGCACCTTCTTCTTTACCGATTTTTAAGTAAGAAAGAATTTTTTCGTATTGATCATTTGATGCTTGTGCACCCATCATCACTGTTCCGTCCAATGGGTTACCGGTTTTAATGGCCTTCACACGTTCAACCACACGCTTCATAAATTTATCGTAAATGCTTTCGTGCACCAAAATACGCGAAGGACAAGTACATACTTCACCTTGGTTTAAGGCAAACAACACCGCGCCTTCGATGGCTTTATCAAAAAATGCATCATCGGCATCAGCTACTGAAGGGAAAAAAATGTTTGGTGATTTACCGCCCAATTCCATGGTTACAGGAATTAAGTTTTCAGACGCATATTGCATGATTAAGCGACCGGTAGTGGTTTCGCCGGTAAAGGCTACTTTGTTTACTCTGGTTGAAGTGGCCAATGGTTTGCCGGCTTCAGGACCAAAACCTGTCACAACGTTTAGTACACCCGGCGGTAAAATATCACCAATTAATTCCATTAAACACATGATGGATGTTGGTGTTTGTTCAGCCGGTTTTACAATGGTACAGCAGCCTGCAGCCAATGCCGGTGCAATTTTCCAAGTGGCCATTAACAATGGGAAGTTCCAAGGAATAATTTGTCCTACAACCCCCAATGGTTCATGTAAATTAATGCTTACAGTGTGTTCATCGTGTTCAGATATGGTACCTTCTTCGGCTCTGATCACACCTGCAAAATAGCGGAAATGATCTACCACCAGCGGTAAATCGGCTGCGCGTGTTTCGCGAATGGCTTTACCATTATCAATGGTTTCAACAATGGCCAAGTATTCTAAATTGTCTTCGATCACTTGGGCAATTTTTAATAACATGTTGCTGCGTGTGGTGGCAGCGGTTTTGCTCCAGCTTGGGAAGGCAGCGTGTGCGGCATCGAGTGCCAATTCAATGTCTTCTTTACCTGAGCGCGCCGCTTGTGTAAATACTTTGCCATCGATTGGCGAGATGTTGTCGAAATACTCACCTTTAACCGGTGGCGTGAATTTTCCGCCAATGTAGTTGTCGTACTTGGCTTTGAAAGTTGGTCGTTTTGCTAAATTTTCCATTTTTATATTTGTTAGTTGGCTGCAAGGTGAATATTCAAAAGTTTAGACTGCTTCAAAAAAATCCCACCTTATAGCACAAAATTCCCAAACTGATAAAAATCAAGTTTTTGCGTTTTGAAATTATTAGATTTGAGATAAGTAAATCATTATGTACAAATTAGGACAGTTTGATACAACAAATCCGGAGCGATTAAAGACCGAGGTGGAACAAAGAACCACCTTTACTTTAAACCGTTGTGAATTAAATATTTTCGAAACGCATAAGCCGGCCGAAAACATCAAGTTAAGCTTTGGCGGTTTTACCGTGACCTCGATGTTACGCGGAAAAAAAATTCTGCGCATGGGAGAAAATGATTACTTAAATTATATTCCGGGCGAAACCTTTATGGTTCAGGCTGATGAACAGATGTGCATTAATTTCCCGGAGGCCAACAAAGCCAATCCCACCCAATGCACGGCTCTGGTAATTGAAAATGCTTATTTACAAAAACAATTGGAGTACATCAATGAAACTATTCCCAAGCAAAAAGAACTTGGTAGTCAGTGGGATATAAATTTGAATTTGTTGTTTTTACAAAACGATGAACAAATCGCCAAACTCGGCACAAGATTGATTCATATTTTTTCAAGCAATGATCCCATGAAGGATATTTTGGTAGATCTAAAATTAAAGGAATTGATTTTGGCCATCATGCGTTTGCAAAATGTGCGCGACATTGATTACCATGACTTAGGCAATAGCAAAGTAAACCAACGTTTTAAAGCGGTGGTGGATTATATTCGTCGCAACATCACCGTTGGCATCAGCGCCAAGCAGCTTAGCAATATTGCCTGCATGAGTAAGTCGGTGTTTTACCGCACATTTACCAATGAATTTGGCATGGCCCCTAACCAAATGATTTTGCACGAAAAAATAAAATTCGCCAAACAATTGATGCAGGCCGATGATATTAAGATAAAAGAAGTATGTTTTGCGGCCGGTTTTTCGGATCCGAATTATTTTTCACGGGTGTTTAAGAAACATGTGGGACAAAGTCCGGGTGCCTACTTCTCCCAAATTAAACAAAGTACACAAGCCTAGCATTTAAGCATACAAATCAAACACATCGCCGGCACCGGGGATGATGACATTGTGGTAATCATTTTTTTGAAGGGTGGCTTTGAATACTTTTTTGGATTCATCTTCACCGTGTACCAAAAACAAGGACTTTATTTTTGATTTATCTTGACAAGATAAAAACTTCATGAGTTCTTCATAATCAGCATGGGCACTGTAGGAATGAATCACTTCAATTTCGGCTTTTACATCAAAAAAATCACCAAAAATGCGTACCTGTTTTTGTCCCGACATAAGTTTGGCGCCCAGTGTGCTTGGTGAACAGTATCCCACCATTAACACGGTGTTACGTTCATCTTCAATACTGTATCGCAAATGGTGTTTCACTCTACCTGCATCACACATGCCTGATGCGGAAATAATAATGCAAGGCTCTTTTAAATCGTTGATGGCTTTTGATTCAGTTGCATCTTGCACATAGGTGAGGTTGTTGAATCCAAAAGGATCGGGATCGGTTTTAATGTACTCACGTAAACTTTCATTAAAACATTCAGAGTGCTTTCGGACAATATTGGTAGCACTGGTTGATAGAGGGCTATCGACAAAAATTTTTATTTCGGGCAACAAACCTTGGTTTTTAAATTTATCCAAAGCGTATACAATTTCTTGGGTGCGCCCTAAACTGAAAGCTGGAATAATGAGTTTTCCTTTTTTCACCACACAGGTGCGGTTCACCACATCCAATAATTTCTTTTCGGCATCTTCAGTACGGTCATGCAAACGGTCGCCGTAAGTTGATTCGCAGATGATGTAATCGGCTTGCGGAAAGGCTTGCGGGCCTTTGAGCAACAAATCGGTGTAACGTCCCACATCCCCTGTAAAACACAATTTGGTTTGGCTTTCTGTTTCATGTGAAGTGATGTTGATGGCTGCAGCACCAGTGATATGACCAACTTCTGTAAATTGAAATGATATTTCGTCGTTTAAAAAAAACTCGGTGTTAAAAGGAATGGGTTTAAATCGTTTTAAACAGCGCTCGGCATCTTTGCTGTTGTATAGCGGTTTGATGGGTGCCAAATTATTTTTCTCGCGGCGTTTATTGATAAAACGCACATCACTTTCATGAATGTGCGCACTGTCCATCAACAAAATTTCACAAACATCGTAAGTGGCTTCGGTGCAATAAATTTTGCCGTTAAAACCTTCCTTTACCAACAGGGGCAAGTTACCCGAATGATCGATGTGGGCATGCGACAAAATCACTGCTTCAATATCAGAAGGCTCAATTCCCAAATCGTGGTTCAACACATCTGTTTCTTTGCCCATGCCTTGGTATAAGCCGCAATCGAGAAGAATTTGTTTGCCTTTATTGGTTATAATGAGGTGCTTACTGCCGGTTACACTTTCGGTGGCACCAATAAATTTTACTTTCATGCTATGAAGTTAAATCTAAAATGTGAGTAAAAAAATGACTTACTTTTCAATCAGCATAATTTCCACGCGACGGTTCATTTGTTCATCATCCGGCGAAGTTTCAGGCGACACTTTCGGATGTTTGTGACCGAAGCCCCTGTATTTAAGCCTTGTGCGATCGATGCCATTTTTAATTAAAAAATCAAATACCGCTTTGGCGCGGTTTACCGATAAAATGCGTTCACCGGTGCCGTAGTCCAAGGCATCTTCTTTACTGTCTTCAATGCAACAAACATGGCCTTGAATTTCAATTTTCACCTTTGGATTTTGCTTTAAAGTTTCCAATAAATCAAATAGTACCGGTATCGATGCATCCAAAATAATGTGTTTGCCCGGCACAAAACTTACGCCATGTAATTCAATGCTTTGTCCGATTTGTATATCAATTAATTTTTTACCGGCCACCAATTCGGGTTTTACTTCAGCTGGAGGGGCTTCAATTTGAACAGGACGGGTATTGACATTGTTATTCGAACTGGCATTTTCAAGCAGCATTTCAACACGTCGTTGTTTTGCTTCACCAAGGGGATTATTGTTGTCAACACTTTGCGCTTCGCCTTTGCCGGTGCAACTTAACACATTTACATGCGGCTCTTTGCTGCGTTTTGCCAAATGCGCTTTTATGTGCTCTGCCCTATTTTTTGAAAGTGCCAAGTTATATTCGTTGTTCGATAAAAAATCGGCATAACCAACAAGTCGCACATTCACACTTTTTACTTTCAAGGTATTTAAAAAAGAGTCGAGTTTGGCATAATTTTGATCTGACTCAATTTGATTGATTTCAAAATAAAGGTTTAAAGCATTGTTCTGTGCCAAGCTGTTAAAAAAACTTGCACAAATGCTGAGTAGGATGAGTATTTTTTTCATGTGAATAAATTATTCGGTAGCCTGCACCACTTCGTTGATTGATACTGCTGCAATAAGGCGCAATTGATTGTTTTGATAAATGCAGGGGAAATCCAAAAAAATCATTGTATTGCTTTGCACCTGAAAGGATGTTTGTACATGGTAAATAAATTTCTTTTTCTTTGTTTTTGCGTCTTTGTATTTAATGGGCACTGTTGTAAGCGCTTTCATATCGCTTATTTTGCCGTTTGTTGTGATGAGTTTTGATTTTAACTCATCGAAATTGGCGTACACCATGCGGTTTTGAATCATCTCGCGGGTACCTCGCTCAATATTGGCAGTTGTATCGAGTAAAAAGAGTTGTTTAAATAAAAGAGAATCGTTGTTCGTTAGGCTTTGCACGCATTGTTTGGTTAAATTTTCGGCATCACTTAAGGTGGGTTGGGGCAATTTTTTAGACTGGGCATTTAATCCCAATTGTGTGAACAAAACCAAGATACCTAAAAGGCGAAGCGGACTAAAACTGATATGGCTTAAACGCATGATTGAATTACAAATATAAGCGTAATCTCAGCAGCTTTTAAGCCAAGCTATAAATCAGGAAATCAAAATTAAAATAATGTCAATTGGGCTTTGCCGGCCTTGTAATTAAAATCGCTGCAATTAAATTCAAATGCTTTTGATTTGATAAATCGGTCCTTAGAAAGGGTAAATAGCCTTTGAATAGAATCCGCCAACTTGCCTTCGCCGCGCATGCGCACACCCGGTCGGCTATCGTTTACTTTGCCCCCATGTGTTTCACAAATTTGACTCCATACTTTATCAGCACGATCGGGGAAATTCTTTAGCAACCAATCTTTGAACAGCGGTTCAACCGACCCGTTTAATCGCACCATGGTCATGCCGGCACTTGTGGCACCTACCCTGCCTGCTGCCAATAATATTTCAGGTATTTGTTGGCTGTTTAATCCAGGAATAATCGGAGCAACCATCACACCAACCGGAATTCCATTTTCGGCCAAGGACTGAATGGTTTCAATTTTTTGCATAAATGTGCTGGTTCGGGGTTCGAGGGCACGGCGTAAGTGCTCATCTTGACCGGTGATTGACATCATCACATGCACCAAATTGTGTTCAGCCAATGCTTTTAGCACATCCATGTCGCGCTTGATCAAGGCATTTTTGGTGATGATGGCAACCGGATGTTTAAATTTTAAGCAGGTTTGTAAAACTTTTCGGGTTAACCCCAATTCCCTTTCAATCGGCTGGTAACAATCGGTATTTCCTGAAAGTAAAATCGGCTTTGCCTTCCAAGATTTTTGACTGAATTGTTTTTCGAGGGCAGCAATGAGATTTCGTTTTACCAAAATTTTTTGTTCAAAATCCAACCCGGCACTATAACCCCAGTATTCATGGGTGTTTCGGGCATAACAATACACACAACCATGTTCACAACCTTGGTATGGATTCAGGGAATAAGAAAAACCCAAATCACTGCTCTCAACCTTGTTGATGGCTGTTTTGGCCATGGTATAAATCAATTGGGTTTTGACCTTTTGATTAAAATCGACACTTAAATCATCGCTGATAATCAATTCACTGTTAATTTTTGAAAAACGTGAAGGACTGTTGAATTGGGCGCCTCTGCCTTTAACGTAAGGAAGTGGGGCTTGCTGGTTTGCTGTGCTAATCATGCTGTAAAAATACCGCATAACATAGCGACTGATGGCTACAAATTATAGCATTCGGCGATTAAGTCAAAAATAAGAAATCCGGCGGCAAAAACTTGGGGCTTATAATTCTTCATTAACACTTAACAAAACTGTGCTGCGTTTTTAGTTCAATCTTAAACAAAAGTTCTTAAAGAACGCACAAACAAGCATTTACCTTAGTTGAACTAGAATCCACCTAAAAATTTGTAAAAAAAAATTATTTTTTTTCTTTTTTTTTAAAAAAACTGTTACATTTGTCCTGTCCATTTCTATATGGATTGCAAAAGGGGATTAATGGGTTTTTCCCCTTTTTGAGAGTGCGGGTAGTAATACCCGCACTTAACATTTAGGCCCATACCTATTTAAAATGAAAACAAAACAAAATCTCAAATCATTTTTCGGTCTTTTTTTATTCTTTTTCCTTTACTCATCCACAAGTTTAAAGTCGCAGCAAAATGTATCGGTGGCTTTTTCAAAAAGCTATGCCTATGAATACAACAGCGATTATACCAAGGCCATTGCTACATTAACGGCCTTGAACCAAGACAATTATCAAATCAATTTGCGTTTGGGTTGGTTGTATTATATGAACAAAGATTATGTGAAATCAGAAACACATTATAAAAAAGCAGTCGCCATTGAACCATCATCGATAGAGGCGCGTTTTGGTTTTGTATTGCCCCTTTCGGCTTTGGGCAATTGGAATTCGGTTTTGGCTGTTTATTTAGAAGTATTAAAACTCGATCCTAACAATTCGATTGCCAATTACCGCACTGCAAGCATTTATTTTAACCGCAAAGAATATGCCAACGCAACCACTTATATTTTAAAAGTAATTCGCTTATATCCTTTTGATTACGACAGCAATTTACTTTTAGGCAAAATTTACAAAGCACAAAACCGAATTGCAGAAGCAAAAAAACAATTCGAAAAAGCACTGGAATACAATCCACAATCGGAAGACGCAACAAACGCTTTAAAGGACTTGTAGTTTATGAATTGTTTGATTGTGGATGACAATAAAATTGCAAGAACAGTTCTAAAACATCTGGTAACGGGATTAGATTTTTTAAACTTGCTTGGTGAGTGCGAAAACATTATTGAAGCAAGCAATTACCTCAATCAACATAAAGTAGATCTCATTTTGTTGGATGTTGAAATGCCTAAAATTAGCGGTCTCGATTTCTTAAAATCGAAACCAAATCACCCACTTGTTATTTTAATTACCTCTAAACCCGACTACGCCCTCGAAGCCTTTGAATACAATGTGGTAGATTTTATACTTAAACCAGTTAAAGAAGACCGATTTTTAAAGGCCATTTTTCGTGCGAAGGAAACTTATGATAGCGCAAACCAACAAGTAAATTTTGAAAAAGACTTTTTTTTCGTGAAAGAAAAAGGCAAATCAACCAAATTAAAAGTGGACGATATTTTATACGTGCAGGCCATGGGTGATTATGTGAGTATTTTTTGCGCCAATAAAAAATTCACCATTCACCACACCCTTAGTGCCATTGAAAAAGAGCTACCCTTGTCAAAATTCATGCGCATTCACCGTTCATACATTGTTGCTTTGGATAAAATCGACAGTCTTGAAGAAGGCACGGTATACGTTTACCAAACAGCCATTCCGGTGGGCGACTCACAAAAACCCGCACTCTTGCAGAAATTAAACCTGCTCTAACAATACTTCCCCAACCGCTATTTTACACTTTTCAGTCCCATTTTCAGGCTTTTGAACGAAAAAGCCAAACTTGCACATACATTGTGGTTAACTTTAATTCATAAAAATACGGGTATGAATATTTTATTAATAGAGGATGATTATTTGGTAAGAACCGGATTAGGCATGGTATTGTTAGAATGGGGATACAGCGTTACCGGCGCAAAAAACGGTGAAGATGCTTTAAAAGGTATTCACGAAAACCAAAGTTTTGATTTAATTATTTGCGATATTTTTATGCCTGAGTTAAGCGGACCGGGCTTACTCTTAAAATTAAAAAAAATTTACCCGCAAAACTTCCCGAAGGTATTGGTGATGTCGGCCGTTAAAAATCCGGATGAATTTCTTAAAAAAATTGAAGTAAAATACGATGCATTTATTCCTAAACCCATTGATTTTATGCATTTAAAAAATGTTTTGGCTAACTTGCTTGGCACTAAAAGCAATGCCTAATGTATCACCAAACAAAAGGAATGAATTTAAAATTAAAAATATATACCAAGTTAATTGTGAGTATCACCTCCATTTTGAGCATTGGCTTGGTTGTTTTTATTTCTATCAATTCGAGTTATTACATCAATAAGATGTCGAAAAACAACGCTGAGCTTTACAATGCTTACCGTGTTTCGGAATTGATGAAATCATATAAAAGTAAAATTATTGCACTCGACAATAGTCAGAAAGGATATTTAATTACCGGCGACGCCAAATTCATTGAGCAATTCAAAATTAAAGAATCTGAACTCAAAACTGATTTAAAATCGATGGAACCTTTTTTTGATAGCACCTCGGAGGAACAATATTTTGAAAATTTAAAAGAACTTACCTACAAAAAACTTAGTCAATTAAAAGATTTAAATCAGCAAACCAATTTTCAAGGATTTAAAAATACACGCAACGATGAACTTGAAAGCAGCACGCTTGACGAGATTTCAATGGCCTTGGATGAAATCAACATCAGTTTATCGTTCCATACAAAAAAACTACTCGACAATAGCGTAGAGTATTTAAGGGCCTCAAGAACCCGCAGCATTATTGAAATCATACTCGGTGTGCTGGTGTTGATGGCCGGCTTAGTGGTTTTGTTTAGGGATATTAATTTAAGAAACGAATTGGAGCTCGAATTACGCAAAGCCAAGCAGCAAGCCGAAGACAATGCAAATGCAAAAGAACAATTTATGGCCAACATGAGCCATGAAATTAGAACACCTATGAATTCGATTTTGGGCTTCTCGAAACTTTTGGATAAAACGCCATTGAATGAAAAACAAAGTGAGTATTTAAAATCGATTACCAACAGCGGAAGTAATTTATTGAGCATCATCAACGATATACTTGATTTCTCGAAAATTGAAGCCGGGAAATTACAACTCGAAAAAATAAATTTTAATCTGCATGATTTGTTGAGTGCCATCCAAGTAATGTTTTATCAAAAAGCATTTGAAAAAAACATCGGCTTTGCGGTACATAAAGAAAAAATATTGCCAAGCATGGTGTTTGGCGACCCTACACGATTGAATCAAATTTTGGTGAATTTAATTAACAATGCCATTAAGTTTACACAACAAGGTTCGGTTGAATTAAATTGTGAAGTAAAACACATTGAACATAATTTGGTAACCCTTGTGTTTAGGGTAAAGGACAGCGGTATTGGCATTCCTAAAGACAAGATTGAACATGTGTTTGAAAGGTTTAACCAAGGCAATAAAGAAACCACACGAAAATTTGGCGGCACCGGTTTGGGCTTGGCCATTGTGAAAGATTTGATTGAATTACAAAATGGTGAAATTTATGTAAAAAGCAAAGAAGGCTTTGGTTCTGAATTTGTTGTAACACTTAGCTTCCCGCTTGTTTTTGAAAATGCAAGTCCTGCCCAAGAAAACACCAAATTTGAATATGAGAAATTGGCGCATGGCGATAAAAATATTTTATTGGTTGAAGACAATACCTTGAATCAAAAATTAGCCATCGAGTATTTAAGTGATTTTGGTTTTTTGGTTGATTCGGCCTCCAATGGAGAAGAAGCCATTCAGAAATTAAACGGCAACAAATACGATTTGGTTTTAATGGATATTCAAATGCCTGTTTTAGACGGTTACAACACCACCAAACTAATTCGTAAACAACTAAAATTGAATTTACCTGTTATTGCCATGACTGCCCACGTTACAAACGCTGAAAAAGAAAAGTGCATCAATGCGGGCATGGACGATTATATTTCAAAACCTTTTATGGAAAAGGATTTGTATGAAATCATTGCCAAACACTTACAACTTAAAACCAAATTGATAAAGTTTGAAGGCAATGAAGCGATACAAAAACCAACAACTGAAGGTAAACTGGTGAATACACAAGATTTAATTGATTTATCGAGAGGCAACAATCAATTTATTTTTGAGATGATTGACATTTATACCGAACAAAATCCTGCCGATTTAAACGAAATAGCCAAGGCCATCAATGAGCAAAATTATGACAATATTCGCATGATTGCCCACCGCATGAAAACTTCAGTGGGCTTTATGGGCATTGCTTCTTTACTGCAACCTTTAAGCGACATTGAAGAATTGGCCGAAAAAAAACAAGATCTGTTAAGCATCCAAAATAAATTTTCAAAATTAAAAACCGATTGCGAAGCATCAGTTGTAGAATTACAGGTTTTTAAAAAACAAATAAAGCATCATAACCATGAAACTTAAAAAAAATTTAGCATTAAGCGAAACAGGATTTGTTTTCGATCCTTCAAACGGTAATTCATTCGCCACCAATCCCATTGGCTTGAGCATTGTAAAAATGTTAAAGGAAGGCAAAGACATTGAGTTGATTAAGAAAAACATTTTGAACGAGTATTTAACCGATGCCAACACATTGGAAAAAGACATTTATGATTTCATCAACATGCTTAAAAAATTACAGTTGAATGAAAATGAAACAAGCAATGACTAAATGCCATTGCCACATTTAATGAAAGAGAACTTATGAAGAGAAAAAAAATAACTGTCGCTGTAACCGGACTCAACGCCATTGATAGTCCCGGTCCGGGAGTGCCTGTTATTAGGGCCTTAAAAGACAGCACCTATTTTGATGTACGCATCATTGGATTGGCATACGAATCAATGGAACCTGGCATTTACATGCATGATTTGGTTTCCAAAACATATCAAATTCCATTGCCATCGGCAGGTAAAGCCAGCTTATTAACACGCTTAAAATACATTCATGCGCAAGAAAAAATAGATGTTATCATTCCTAATTTCGATGCCGAACTTTTTAATTTCATTACCCTGGCCGACAAACTAAAAAAGGAATTTAACATCCATACTTTTATGCCTAGTCAGGCCCAATTTGATGAAAGGCACAAAGCGAACCTACCTGAATTCGGAAAAAAACACGGCATTAAAATTCCTTTCAGTAAAATGGTTTTTAATGTGGGTGAAATACCTGCACTTAAAAAGGAATTTTCTTATCCCTTGGTTGTAAAGGGTAAATTTTACGATGCTTCGGTGGCTTATACCCCCGAACAAGCGGCTACTTATTTTAATAAAATTGCCGCCAAATGGGGCTTGCCCATTATCATTCAGGAATTTGTTATTGGTGAAGAGTTAAATGTAACAGCCATTGGGGATGGCATGGGAAACACCATTGGGGCGGTACCCATGCGCAAACAATACATTACCGACAAAGGCAAAGCATGGTCGGGTATTTCAATCGACGATGAACATTTGATGAAAATGACCGAACAACTTTTCACATCTACAAAGTGGAAAGGCGGTTTAGAATTGGAAATCATTAAAAACGCCAAAGGTGATTATTATTTGATCGAAATCAATCCCCGCTTTCCGGCATGGGTTTATTTGGCAGTGGGCTGCGGACAGAATCATCCCGAAGCCTTAGTGAAAATGGCCTTGGGAGAAAAAGTAAAACCATATACCAAATATGATATAGGCAAAATGTTTATTCGTTATTCATTCGACATGATTGTTGAATTAAAGGAATTCGAAAAAATAGCCACCATGGGTGAATTATAAACACTGAAAAAAAGAACTATGAAAAAATTGCAGTATGAACGACCGGTGATTCAACGCTTAAATGTTGGACTCATGAATAAATTCGGCACCAAAACCGAGTACAATCCTTGCACCCACATCGACGGCAATGCCGTAAAGGACTTAATCACCAAACATGGTTCGCCTTTGTTTGTGATGTCGGAAAAAACAATTCGTCAAACATTTAAAGATGCCAAAAGGGCCTTCAAAACAAGATACCCCAAAGTACAATTTGCTTGGAGTTACAAAACAAATTACATCAATGCCGTATGTCATGTTTTCCATCAAGAAGGCTCTTGGGCCGAAGTGGTATCGGGTTTTGAATACAACAAAGCATTAAAAAACAATGTGCCCGGCGATAAAATTATTTTCAACGGTCCCGATAAAACCGAAGCCGAATTACGTTTGGCCATTCAAAACAATTCGTTGATTCACATCGACCATTTGGATGAATTGTATTTATTAATTGAATTGGCAACGGAGTTGAACATTCGTCCGCGCGTGGCCATACGCGTAAACATGGATACAGGTATTTACCCGATGTGGGACCGATTTGGTTTTAATTATGAAAATGGCCAAGCTTGGGATGCCATCAATAAAATTATGTTGAACGACAAAATGGAATTGCTTGGTTTACATGCACACATTGGCACTTTTATGTTGGCGCCAAGTGCTTATGGTATTGCAGCAAAAAAATTATCCGACTTGGCCTTAAACATTAAAAAGAAATACAAAAAAAACATCCAATACATCGATATGGGTGGTGGTTTTGCATCGAAAAACACACTCAAAGGTTCTTATTTGCAGGGAGCCGACACCTCTCCCGATTTTGATCAATATGCTGAAGCCATTAGCTCTTCAATTTTAAATGCCGGTTTTGTTGAAGATGAATTACCATTGTTGATTCTCGAAACAGGAAGAGCACTGATTGATGAAGCCGGCTATTTGCTGGGCACAGTGCTTTCGAACAAACGCTTGTCGGATGGCCGTCGCGCCACCATAATGGATTTTGGTGTGAATATTTTATTCACTGCCT
This sequence comes from Sphingobacteriaceae bacterium, assembly GCA_947453445.1. GTDB lineage: Bacteria > Bacteroidota > Bacteroidia > B-17B0 > Aurantibacillaceae > Aurantibacillus. Next base: position 26,678 of record CANGGP010000026.1, on the reverse strand, counting down.
TTTGGTACGAACACAAAATCAGTCCTGCACAAGACTTTAGCCAATACACCGAAGATGCCGTGTTATACGGCCCACTATGCATGAACATTGATGTGATACGTGAAAATGTTACCTTGCCGCCGTTAAAACGAAATGATCAAGTGGTGGTGCATATGGTTGGCGCTTATAATATGACGCAGTGGATGCAATTTATTGCACTTCGACCTGCTGTGGTGATGATTGACATGGAAGAAAAAGTACACGTGATTAGAAGTTGCGAAACCATTGAAAGCATTGAGCACAACGAAATATTACCGCCTTATTTGAAAAATTTTAAATTGTAAAATTTTGACACAAACACTGCAAGGATATTTAAAGGCTTGTTTATTGAGTTACAGCCAAATATTTTTTTCCCAAAATATTGCTTTGGCGGTATTATTGTTATTGGCCACCTTTATGAATCCGCTTGTTGGGTTGATCGGCTTTTTAAGTGTGATGATTGCTTTAATCGCAGGGCGTGTATTAGGACTCAATCAAACTTTTTTAAACAACGGCGCTTACACTTATAATGTATTGTTAAGTGCCTTGGCTTTGGGAGCGGTTTTACCAATTAGCACGGCTTCAATCATTTTTATCATCATGGCTGCCGTGTTGTGTTTACTAATTTCGGTTTGGATGGCAGGTTTTTTAAACAGATTCAAATTACCTTATTTGAGTTTTCCTTTTATCATTACAGTGTGGATTGTGCTCATCTGCATCCGACATATCCATGCATTCGATTTGCCTTTACAGCCTACATCACAGATGATTGGTGAAACATTCAGCGGGAAATTGACAAACCACTTGCCCATTTGGTTTGGTGCTTATTTAAAAACCTTGTCGATGGCCTTGTTTCAAAACAGCAGCATTGCCGGTATTTTGGTAGCCATTGGCTTGTTTTTGTATTCGAGAATAGCCTTTGGTATTTCGTTTGTTAGCTTTTTAATTGGCGCTTACACCGTGGCTTATTTTCAACATGAAGCCCTGTTTTTATCAGTGCATCAAAGCGGATTTAATTACATCTTTTTATCGGTTTCGTTGTGTGGTTACTTTTTAATTCCTTCGCTCAGTTCATATTTATTGGCTTTGGCATTGGCGCCCATCGTTTTTGTATTTCAAGTAAGTTTACAAAGTGTGGTTGAACCCTTGCAAGTGCCGGTGTATTCGCTGTCGTTCTCATTTGTGGTTTTAATGATTTTGTCGGTGTTACAAAACCGCACTTATTTTAAATATTTTTTACAAGTACAATACCAATTGTTTTCTCCTGAAAAAAACTTGTACGCTTACCATATTTACAAAGAGCGTTTTAAAAAAGACACTTATATCCATTTGCATTTACCATTTTATGGCGAATGGATGGTGACGCAGGCACATGATGGTAAAAACACACACCAAGGCGATTACCGTTATGCTTGGGATTTTGAAGTGGTGGATGAATTAAAAAAAGCCTTTAAAGGAAACGGTCGTGATGTTACTGACTATTATTGCTATGGCTTGCCAATATTGGCACCGGCTGATGGTTACGTGGTAAACATGAAAGATGGTATTGACGACAACAATATTGGTGATGTGAATTTAAACGATAATTGGGGTAATAGCATTGTGATTAAACACGACGAATTATTGTTTAGCAAGATCAGCCACATTAAAAAGAACAGCTTTAAAGTAAAGCAAGGAGATTATGTGAAAAAGGGTGATATAATTGCTTTGTGCGGTAATTCGGGTCGATCGCCTCAGCCCCATCTTCACTTTCAAATTCAAAACAGCGCGAAAATTGGTGAAAAAACCATTCTGTATCCAATCAGTTATTTCCTTTCAAAACAAAAGGATGCTTATGCTTTACATGCCTTTGAATCACCACAACTGAATCAAATTGTGTTTAAACCATTTCCCAATGCCGCCATACGCAATGCTTTTCATTTTATTCCCGGCATGAAACTTAGTTTTGAAATTGACAGCGATGGTATCACAACAATTGAAATTTGGGAAGTTTTTACCAATTCGCTCAACCAATCGTATTTATATTGCCAACAAACAGGCGCCACAGCTTATTTTACTAACAATGAAACATTGTTTTATTTCACCGCTTTTATCGGTAACAAAAAAAGTTTCTTGTATTTGTTCTATTTATCGGCACAAAAAATACTTTTATCAAATTATCCCAAATTAACCGTGCTTGATGCATTGGCCATAGATACAAATCAAAATTTATTGGCCGGTATCATTCAAGATTTTTTGGCTCCATTTTATATTTACACTAAACCTTATTTCGCCAGTGGTGTCAAAGAAGAATTAACCGGCGACCACCAACAAATTTACAAGATCGTTTCAAATACATATCAATCAAACAATTTGAAAAGCAAAGCCATTTATAATTTTGAGATTGAAATTAACGAAAAAGGGATTCAACACATCAGCATCACGCATCAAAACAAATGTATAAAGGCAAAAAGTATATAATCGCTACAGTTTTATTATGGCTGCCAATGTTTGTGATACAAGCACAAAACAGCGCGTCGTATGCTAAAATTGACAGCATGACCTACCAACTGTACCAAGAAAAAAATTGGTCGGCCTTGGCATCATTGTGCGAACAAGTAATTGGTCCGCAAATGGATTATTATTATTTAAGAATGCGGGCCGGCATTGCGAATTATGAATTGGGAAAATACCGTGCGGCGGCGCGACATTTTGAGAAGGCCAAAAGGTTTAACAACAATGATGCGGTTAGCAATGCCTATTTACAATATGCTTATTTATACAGCAATCGACTTGAAGAATCAAAAAAAATAGGCGCTTTGAATAAAGATGTTAATTTCAATAACAAATACAATGCCATTGCCCTTGAAAGTGGCTTCAAAACAACAACCAAACCAAACATCAACCTGGCATTTTTAAACGGAATAACGCTCATACACGGTTTGGGCAAACAAGCCGGCTTGATGCACAGCTTAAACACTTATCTGCAAAATGAAGAGCGATACAATGTACAGCAATTTCAATATTATTTGCGTTACACCATTGCTTTAAAAGGCAATTTTAAACTTTCAGTAGGCGCACATTATGTTTTCAGTAATGTGGAGCCAAAAAATTATCTTGTATACGAACCACCCGGATTTACCCATCGGCCTCCTCCCCTCACCCAAACTTTATTAAGTATTCCTGCCAACGGCATATCTTATACAACTATTACTTTGCCTGCACAAAAAAACCATGAATTCATTGCTTCGGCAAACCTAGTTAAACAAAGCGATAAAATTGATTTAAACATAGGTGCAACCATCACCAAGTTAGACACCACCAATTTACAAATGCTGAATGCCGGTTTTGTTATTTATCCTTTCAGCAACAACAATTTGCAATTTGGGCTTCAAGCTTTTGCCTATACCTATACGCAAACGCAAAAATTTCATACTGCGTTTTCACCCAATTTAAATGCACGCTTATTTAAAAACTGTTATTTACAATTGTCTTATTTCCACAACCGAAACGTAAACATTATAGAACAAACCGGATTACTGTTCAACAATTCAATTGATTATACCGGTGAACGATACACCATATCACCCGCTTACCAAGTCAACCCAAACTTTTGTATTTACGGCAGCTATCTTTTTGAAAAGAAATTTCATTTAAACGACAAAACATATTACAACTATCATCTTTTTTTATTAGGAACAAAATTTAATTTTTAAACCATGATAAAAGCCATCGCCATCGACGACGAAAGCATTGCTACCAAAGTGATTGAAAACTTTTCGAAAGAAATCGATTTTCTAAAACTTGAAAAAACATTTTCTAGCAGTAAAGAAGGTTTGCGTTACCTGGAAAAATTTCCAACAGATTTAATTTTTTTAGACATCGACATGCCTGAAATGAACGGCATTGACTTGTATAAAAATTTGAAACAAGACACCATGGTAATTTTTATAACTTCTCGTGCTGATTATGCTGTAGAAGGATTTAATTTAAATGCCGTTGATTATTTGGTGAAACCTTTTACGTTCGACCGCTTTAAACAAGCCGTTAAAAAAGCGCACGATTTATTGTTGCTCCATAACCAAGGCAATTTAAACAACGATCAAAAACATTTATTTATTCGTGCCGATTTCAGTTTAATTAAAGTGCCTGTTGCGGGCATTATTTATGTGGAAGGTTTGGATGATTATTTAAAAATTCACCTCGAGAATCAAAAACATTTGGTAGCCCGTATGACCATGAAAAATTTACTTGAAAAATTGCCATCCAATGAATTTGTGCGCATCCACCGTTCTTATATTGTAGCCAACAAGCACGTTGAGAAAATTAGAGGCAAATTTGTATACATAAACGGCAAGGAGCTGCCTATTGGCGCGAGTTATGAAGAACAGGCTTTGAAAAAATTAACAAAGGAATAAGCCTCATTTATGGCTCTGATTTAAACACCAATCGCTTTTTATCGCTTGTGAATAAATAAAGGAGTTGCCCTTTCATTTTATACTTATTCACCAAATTATAAAGTTTAAACAAGTCTGTTTCAACATCCGAAAACCCCATACATTTTCGTTTACCTGTAATAGGCGTTGATAATTGACAAGTAAAATCTTGATTCACTTTTATTTTTCCCTGATACGGATTACAAAATTGGCCTTTATAAACACTGTCGCCTTCGAACCACAATTCGGCGCGTACATGCTCACCAATCACCTTTACCACGCCTGTTTCCAAATTATCAATGCTCATTAGTATCCATCTGGGTCCGGATAACTGCTGTGCTTGAATAAAAGTAAAATTGAACAGAAAAAGGAATAAAATACAATGGCTTTTGGGTTTAAGCATTGTCATTATTTTTCGGCTTTAAAAGTAATGCGTTTACGGTTGATGGTAAAAAGGTACAAATACCCCTCTTCGATGCGGTATTTGGTTACTTTAGGCAATAAATCGAATAGTTCCTTTTCATATTTATCAATCCCCAAACAAGATAATTTGGTGGCAATAGGAACGGTTAATTTCATTTGGCGTGCTGCATTTGTTCTCACCCTGCCTGAGTAGGTGTTGCAAAAGCGACCACTGTATGCCGAATCAGATTCAAACACCAAATAAGCCTTGATGCTATTGGTTATTTGAGTGCTTTTAGCTGTTTCTAAATTGTCAATACTGGTCATCATCCAATTGGTGCCGCTCAGCGATTGGGCAAAAGAAAAACAAGAGAAAAAGAAAAGAAATATAACAATGAGGTTTTTCATATTAAAAGGCTGTGTTGGTCTGTCTCAAATTTTATTCAATTATAACATTAAATATTGTGCCAAGGTAATTTTTTTTATTAAAAATTAGAAATAATATGTTCTTGCAAAAATTAACATTTATAATGCAAATCAACGAAAATTCGGTCTATCTGTTTTGTAAATTTGGTATCAGAACATTAACGTTTAATTAAATTAAGTGAACATGATTCAATCAAAACCAATTGCCGGAAAATTCATCCAATTTTTTGGTGTTTTATCGGCCTTAGTAGTGCTAAACGCTTGTTCAAAATCAAGCATCGAAAAAGGCACACCGCAAACATCTGATATGTCGAACGGCGACAATTCACAAAGTCAAAATGCGGGGGTATTAACCGCCTCCGAATGGAACGACTTGGGAAATTGGACTTTTTGGACAGATTTATTGGGTAAAAACAACAATGCTGCCATGCAAAGCAAATGGGGTTTTTACACCAACAACCGTATTTCTTTTCAGCTTACCAACGGCAGTCACCAAGCCCTTTGCGATGTAAAAGTTGATTTATTACTCGATGGCAAAGTGATTTTCACTGCCCGTACCGACAACAAAGGAAAAGCTGAATTGTGGGCCAATTTAAACGCATCGAGCAATGAGGTTGATTATTCGAAGTTGCAAATTTCGGTAAACAATGGTGAAGCCACTTTAAGCAATGTAAAACCATTTAGCCAAGGCATCAATACCTTAAGTATTGAAAGTGCTTGGCAAAACGACAATACGGCCAATATCAGTTTTGTGATTGATGTAACATCGTCAATGACGGATGAATTAAAATACCTTAAAAATGAACTATACGATGTAATTGGCAGAATAAAATCGAACAATCCGCAAAGTGATGTTTATACCTCTGTGGTTTTTTACAAGGATGAAGGTGATGATTTTGTGACTAAAAAATCTGATTTTTCGAAAGACGAAAACCAAAGCATCAACTTTTTAAAAGCTGAAGAAACCGGCGGTGGCGGCGACTACCCTGAAGCCGTTCACTCAGCCTTAGACCAAGCAGTAAATACATTAAATTGGTCAAGCAAGGCCAAATCACGCATTATGTTTTTGATACTGGATGCTCCTCCTCATGCTGACAAAGCAGTGATTAGCAGTTTACAAAATTCAATTTTAAACGCAGCAGCAAAAGGCATTAAGTTAATTCCTGTTTTAGCCAGTGGCGCCGATAAAGATGCTGAATTTTCGGTGCGCCTTATGGCCATGGCCACCAATGGCACCTTTACATTTTTAACCGACGACAGTAAAAAAGGCAATCAACACTACCAACCATCTGTAGGTTCGTATCAAATTGAATATTTAAATAATTTGATGGTACGTCTCGTAAACAGCAGTTTGCAATAAACAAAACAAAAATTTCATTCAAACCCCGTTATTTTTTAATAACGGGGTTTTTTGTTTTCAAATAATTGGTTTTACTTATCTTTAAAAAAAATATGGAGAAGATGATTTTCAAACTGCAATTGTGAACTGAATTGTTTATGGGGTGAAATTAAATGTTTCGATTTACTTTCAATCCTCAAAAAAATGCAATGAAGAAATTTCCCATCATTATTCCACACAAAAATTAAAAGCCAACTAAACAACGATCATTTATGTTCCGACCAAATATCCTTTTCTGCTGCCTCTTCTTATTGTCGTTGGCTGCCAATAGTCAAGATTCAATCGTAGCCATTCAATTAAAAGAAGGCAAACTTGAAGGAAGTTTGTGCATCGCTGATAGAAACCACAAAACACCGGTGGTACTAATTATTGCCGGATCAGGTCCAACCGATCGCAACGGTAATCAATACGACATGGAAAACAATTCATTGCAATTATTGGCGAGAACTTTAAAAGAAAATGGCATTTCGAGTTTACGCTTCGATAAACGCGGTGTTGGCGAAAGTAAAGAAGCTTTAAAGTCGGAACGTGGTTTAACTTTCGACACTTATGTAAATGACGCCAAGGATTGGATCAAATTTTTGAATAAAACAGGCTCATTTAGCAAGATTATTGTGGCCGGCCATAGTGAAGGCGCACTGATAGGATTATTGGCATCTGAAAAAAATAAAAATGTTTCGGCTTATATTTCTATTGCAGGCGCCGGCAGAGCGGCCGACGACATTATTAAGGAACAGTTTTCGAAAGTTCCGGAAGATGTCAAAAACATTATCTTTCCTTTGATTGATCGACTCAAAAAAGGCGATAGCATTGCCAATGTGCCACCTACCCTTTACATGCTTTTCAGACCCAGCGTGCAAGGTTATATGACCTCTTGGTTTAAGTACAATCCAAGCGAAGAATTAAAAAAATTAAACATTCCAATTTTAATTTTACAAGGTGATAAAGACATACAAGTAAAAACCCTCGACGCTGAACTACTTTCAAAGGCCAACAAACTTGCGCATGTTAGCATTATTACCAACATGAATCATGTATTAAAATTTTGTGATACAGATGAAAAAGAAAAACAATTGGAAATTTACGCCGATCCTAAATTGCCTTTACACCCTGATTTGGTGAAAGCATTGAACATGTTTATGTTGGGTTTTAAGCAATAAAATAATTTGAGAAGCTTTCAATTAATAAATGAAATTGCTTATTTTTAGTTAAGATTTACAATCAGAACTTACATTACAGAATGAAAACATTAAGTACATCTATTATCTTCTTATTCATTATTTCGGTCTTCATCATTGTTTCGTGCAAGGAAAAACTTGATTTGCCGCAATCTACCACCGTTGGCGTGAAAAACCCGGGTATATTCACTGCAAAGGCTTACGGCTCTATCTTTGGCAGAAGTATCACAGCAAAAGGCTTTTGTTGGGACACTTTAAATAATCCCGATTTAGAAAAAAATGTGATTAATGTGGGTGAGGGTTCACAAAGTTATTCTTGCGAAATAACAGGCTTAACACCCGGAAAAACCTATTATTTAAGGGCTTTTGCAACCAACTCAATTGGCACAAGCCTAGGCACCGTTACTTCATTTACAACAATTGTATCGCCCCAAGTGATTACCAATTTACCAAGTGCACTGACTTATAGCACAGGCACGGCCGGTGGATTTGCAGCCAGCTCTGCCTCAATGATGTTAATGGATGCAGGCATTTGTTACGGCACAGGACATAATCCGGACATTAATGGAACTAAAAAATCTACCGGTACTTCACCCAATTTTAATACAACGCTTAATAATTTAACCGAAAACACCCTTTATTATGTAAGGGCTTACGGCACTTATAATTTTGGTACTGTTTACGGCCAAGAACAAAATTTTAAAACAGCATCAGCCCCGGTGGTGTATTCTGTTTCAGGTTCAGTAACTGACAATGAAGGTAACTCATACAATACTGTTACCATTGGCAATCAAACATGGATGGCTGAAAATTTAGCCGTGACAAAATATTACAGTGGGGTTTCCATCCCCTTGGTTGGCGGAGGCTTTGGCTCTTGGAGCAATACCTCATTCGGTGCAAGATGTAATTATGCCGACAATACAGCTTACACAAGCTCCTATGGTTACATGTATAACTTTAGAGCCATACTCGACCCACAAGGACTCGCCCCTGCAGGTTGGCATATTCCTAGTACTGCTGAATGGCAAATACTGATTGATAAGTTAGGCGGTAACGCTGCTGCCATGCAACATTTTATGGATAATCACAACACCTGGTCATTGGCCTATTGCTCCCCTACAAACTACAGTGCCATGTCGCTTTTACCGGCAGGCTGCAGAGGCTCGGGAGGTGGTGATTTAGACATGAACACCAATGCCTATTATTGGACCAGTGATTACAGTGGTTCGTATGCCACCTACTTAAAATTTGGGTATACTTGCGGCATTAGCACAATGAGTGGTAGTTTTAATGTGGGATGTTATATACGCTGTGTAAAAGATTAAACTGAAAAAAAAAGCATGAGAACAAAACGCTTCATTTTATTAGTGCCGTTCATCATGCTTTTTCATGCTAGGTCTGTTGCGCAACTCAATCCTGAAAAAATACATGCTGTAGTCGACAGTTTAAGCCGTCAGTTAAACCATTTTTATGTGTTTAAGAATGAAGCCGAAAAAATGAGCGCCTTCGTTCAAAACCAATTATTGCATAAGGCTTACGACAGCATTACAAATCCTCAGTTATTTGCAAAAGCGCTTACTAAAGATGTTAAAAGTGTTTTTAGGGATGAGCATTTTCATGTAGATTATGACACTGTAACTGCCTATGAAGTTTCGGGCGAAATTGAAGATATACCGGCCTTTGTAGAAAAAAAACTCAACCAAGAACGCGAAAAAAAATTCGGTTTTAAAAGCGTTGAAATTTTAAACAACAACATTGGTTATATTGAAATCAGTTATTTTTCGCGTTTAAACCAATATTCAAAAGCGGCAGCCGACTCTGCATTTTTAAAGGTGAGCAATTGCAAGGCATTGATCATCGATTTGCGCTATGGTTCAGGTGGATCTCCCGAAATGGCCAATTACATCATCTCACATTTCTTCGCGAAAAAAACGCACGTAAACGATATTTATTTAAGAAAAGAAAATACAACCATTAAGTACTTCACCAGTCCTGATCCTTCCTTTGCAAAATTTTACAACATGCCACTTTATGTGTTAAGCAACCACACTACTTTTTCGGCGGCTGAAGCGCTCACCTACCAATTAAAAAGTTTTAAACGTGCAAAAATAATTGGCGAAAAAACACGGGGCGGTGCCCATGTGGTAAGCTTCCAACCACTGGGCAATGGTTTTGTTGCCGATATTCCATTTGGCAAAGCCATTAGTCCGGTTACCAAATCAAATTGGGAAGGTCAGGGCATTGCGCCGGATGTTGATTGTGAAGCCAAGGATGCATTAGATCTGGCTATATTAACCATTGAAACCAAAAAAACAAATCCAAAAGCGGTTGTGAATACAGTACAGAAGAAGTAAACGCTTTAATACCACTTCACCCCCATTTTCTTAGGCAATAAAATCAGGATTCCATTCTAAATAAAAAATCACTCCTTCACAAACTTACCACTATATGTATTTTGCCTTGTTATAATTTTATAATAGTACAAATCTGAAGGCAACAACTTTACATCAATGGCAGCCATGCTTTGGTAATTTTTTTCTTCTAAAAGTACTTGCCCAAGCTGGTTGTAAATAATTAAGTTAATATCACTCTCAAAAGGCATATCAACATAAACCCAAGTATGATTAATAAATCCAAAATTACTGTCGGCAATAATCTAAAGTATATCAGAACGATATATAAAATTTCAGTAAAAGAGTTCGCCACTTTTTTAGAAATGAGTGAGAACAATTTTCATAAAATTGAAAGGAATGAAATTGGTTTGAGTTTTATGCATGCCTCAAAAATTGCAGACTTAATAGGCATAAGCCTCGACGTATTAATTAAAGATGATGCAATCAATCTTGCACATCATATAAACGAAAAAGGTGATGAAATTATAAAACAAAATTGGGAGACAATCAAAAGTAAATTGAAAAATGCCCCCCTTTAAACGGATGCTTTAAGTCGTTTTCACTAACTTTTTCTTTCGTAAATGTACACTCTGTTTTGCGCTTGCGGTTTATAGTTATTGAGTTGCTCACGCCAAACGTAAGTACTGGTATAACCATCAACCATATCAACCAAACCAATTAGGTTATAGTTTTCGGTGATGTATTTGTTGTACCATTCAAACACATACTGATCGGTGTTGGGCTGAACAAACAAAGAAATTTGATGGTTGAAGAAAATAAAATACTTAGGCTTGGCTTTTTCTACATCACTCACAAACTCACGTTGCCATTGTTTGTGCTCCGGTACATTGTCGACAATGGCTGCAAAATAAGCATGACGCGAAGGACATTTTTTCTTGGTGTAGAAATACAATTCAGGCTCTGAACCCATCACCACCATGCCGTCTTCGGGTTTGGTGTTGGCATTGATCCAGTTGGCAATGCCCATGGCTTCAGGGAAAGGATTGTTGCCATAAACGGTGCGTAATATGCGTTCATAATTTGGATTAAAATAATAATCCTTCATTTTATTTAAGTGCGATAATGAGAACACTAAAAATAGACCAAGGTATACATAAGGAATACTTTTAGATTTTAAATTGAATCGGTTTTTTAACGTGTCGTTCACCACAAAAAAGGTCATGCCGGCTAAGATTGATAAACCGGGCAAAATTTGAATCCAATAGTGACCGTAAAAATAATAACCCGGTACAATGGTGATGCCTGAAAAGAAGATTAAAGTCAATGCAAAAAACTTTTGGCGCCAAGTAATGTTCTTTAAAAAGAAAGCAGCCAAAGCAAATAAGGCATGGTACCAGAAGAATTTGTATTCGGCAGTAATGGAATTATACATGTATTCGAAGTATTTTTTACCGTCACTCCAAGGAATTTTATTCACGTATTTTTTAGGAATTTCATAGGTCCAGAACAACATTTCATTAAACGAACCCTTCATCATGATGAGCATGAAGGTGAAGCCTATCACGATAAACACACCAACAGAATAAATGCTCGCATGGATGATTAATTCTTTGATTGGTTTTTTCTTGCCTGAAAAAGTAAAATCGCTGATGATCACAAAACCACCCCATAACACCAAAAACATACCGCTGGTTTTTGTCATAAATGCGCAGCCCATGGCCAAACCCATTGCCAAATAGGTTTTCCAACCCGGATGTGTTAAGGTATAAGTGTACAAGAAGATGCCAATGCTCACAAAAAATGCAACTGCATGTTCACCTTGAACCGTGTAACCGCTTAAATTAGGACACATCGATACAATGGCGAAAGTAGTGGCAGTAACCACAGCGGCCAAAGGAGAGAACATGCGCTTGGAGGCCATGAATAAAAAAATCATGGTGATGATGTTCACATACATAAAGCCCATGTGCATGCCTTTAACGGTATCACCAAAAATGGCAACGATGGTGGCGAAAAAATAAAAAATGCCCGGAAACTTTTGCTCGTAAAAATCTTTGTAGGGAATTTTACCTTCTAACAACAATTTACCATAATAAGAATAAGCGCCTTCATCACGTTCGAATGGAATGTTATAAAATTTAGAACGAATAAGGATAACCAGCAAGATTAAACATGCCAAAATAGCGTAGGCCACTTTTTCTTCTTGGTTGAAGGAAAACTTGCCCAATACAGTGCTGTTGTCGTTTTTTTGAATGGATTCGCTTTTTGCGGTGGATTGTGCTTTTGCCATATTATTGAATGTTGTGCTGTAGCGATTTAATGTAGTTGTAGGTTTTGCTTATCCCCTCCTCTATTGATGTGAATTTAAATTCGGGGTGCAGCGTCGATATTTTCGAATGGTCCAAATCAATAAAGGCATTGTCGCTTTGACGACTTGACTCGTAATGCACTTTAAAATCTTCATGCACCACTTTTTTCATGATGTCGATTAAATCATTAATTGAATAAGTATTATCGGAAGACACATTAAAAATATCTGAAGTAGCGGTATTATTAATGGAATGCAGCATTAATTGTGCCACATCCTTCACATAAATATAGTTGCGTGTAATTTTACCATCACCAAACACCTTCACTTGTTGGTGATGCAAAATATGCTCTAAAAAAGTATTGATAATGCCCAATCCCTTTGCCGTGTTTTGACCTTCGCCGTATACATTCGACACCCGATAAATATCAAATTGAATATTGTATTTGGTTTTGTAATAATTCAACATGTGCTCCATGTGCAGTTTCATGATGCCATAAGGCGAAAAGGGCTTGGTGGCAGAAGATTCATCCACCTTACCTTGTGTGGTGCCGTATACTGTGCCGGCGCTCGATACAAAGGCCACCTTGTGAATGTTTTGTTTGGCGGCCACTTCCATAAAATTTAAAAAAGGCAACAAATTTTGTTCTACCTCTTTGTATGGATTGTGCCATGAGCTTGATGGAATGCTGTCGGAACTCAAATAATAAACCAAATCGATGCCTTTAAAATCATGCATAAAGGATTCGGGTTGATTTAAATCAATAAGCTTATAAGTTGCATCAATGCCTGATAAATTGCTTTGACTGCGGCCAAAAAGAAACAATTCGGTATTTGCTACTTTAGAAAGTGCAGAGGCCAAGTGTTTTGCAATAAAACCATTCGATCCAACTATGGCTATTTTCATCATTGAATATTAATGGTTTGATCGATTACGGTATAAGGACGGTTACGCACTTCATCGTAAATGCGTACAATGTATTCGCCGATGATGCCCAAACAAATGAGGATTAATGAGCTGAAGAAGGAAATTAAAATTGATAATGTGGCAAAACCTTTAACGGGAATACCGCTGAAAAAATAACCATACACGGTGATGGCTGAGTACACCAAGGCAAAACTTAATCCCAATACCCCGAGGATGGTGATGACACGAATGGGCACTGAAGAAAATGAAAAGATGCCATCCATGGCAATCTTTAATAATTTTTTCAAGGTATATCCCGATTCGCCCGCCAAACGCGCGTGACGCTCGTACTCTACCCCAATTTGTTTAAAGCCAACCCATGCGCGAATGCCGCGTAAAAAGGGATTTTTTTCTTGCAACTTTAGCATGTTGTCGACCACTTGCTTCGTCATCACGCAAAAATCGCCGCTATCTAAAGGAATATCGGTATCGCTTAATTGTTTTAAAATGCGGTAAAAGCTGTTGTAGCTAACACGTTTAATCAATGACTCCTTGCGCTTTTTACGCACACCGTAAGCCACATCATAACCTTTGTCGAGATGCTCAAAAAAGCCCGGCAATAAAGAAGGCGGATCTTGCAAATCATCATCGATAATGGCCACATAATCGCCGGTGGAATGCGCTAAACCGGTTTTTACCGCAATTTGATGTCCGAAATTTCTTGCCAATTTAATGCCTTTGATGTAGGGATAAATAGCAGCCAGCTCCACAATTTTCTTGTAGCTGTTATCGCGACTGCCGTCATCGATTAAAATCAATTCCAAATTCCAATTTGATAATTTTTTTTGTTCATCAATGGCTTCCAGCAAATTTTGCATAAAAGCCGATGAATTATATATGGGAACGATGATGGTAATTTTTTTATTCATTGGAGCAGCAACTAAACAACAAACTTATAAATAAGCTTTTTAATTTGTGTAAAAATATAGGTTTTTATCAAGCCAATTTGATAACTGAACCAAGATAATTGATATTCTTTGTTTTGATAGATTTTGCGGATAAAGGCAAAATAATCGTCTTTTTGTTTATTGGCCACCAAAACGCTTGCCGATGTTGATGATACCCTAAAGGCAGAAAGCACAACAGGTAAAACATACAAGTTACCATGTAACAAGATTTTAAACCATTGGTCGAGGTCTAATAGATAAAAAATATCTGAATTAAAAGGTCCGGTTTTTTCAAGTATTTCGCGGCGAAACATCACTGCACCGCCTTCACCAACAATGTTACCACCGGCACGAATCACTGTATTAAAAGCCTTGGTATTGCTTAATTCTTGTGCATTTGAAGCAAATTTTCGGGTGAATAAAACTTTGCCTGCATCGTTGATGATGTGGCGAGATGAACAAACCAAGGCAATTTTTTTGTTTTGGTCTTTTTCTAAAATGGAAGACTGAAGTTCAAGGCATTTCGGATATAATAAATCATCGGCCGGTAGAATCTTGATATAACGTCCTTTTGCATATGAAATGGCCTTGTTCCAGTTCGGAATCATGCCGATATTGTGATCGTTGATGAATAATTTTATCCTTGGGTCGGTGTAAGCTTTGATCAGGGCGACTGTGTTGTCGGTTGACTGGTTATCAACCAAAATAATTTCAAAATCTTGCTCTGTTTGTTTTAACACCGAATCAATGGCCACATTTAGGAACTCAGCCCCATTAAAAACGGGTATACAAACACTTATTTTTGGCGGTTTTAACACTTAAAGTAATCTATAAAAAACCTTGAAAATAAGACTAATTTTTTGAATTTCGGTGGCCGAATTGTTTAAATAGAGCAATGCATAAGCAAATACGCAAATTATTGCTATTCTTTTAAGATATGGGTTTTGAATGAATGCTCTTTTGTGCTAATTGTCACAATATAAATTCCCTTAGGCAAAAAACTTAAATCGAATTCTGATTCTTGAATTTCAATCGATTTTGAATAAACTATTTCACCCAATAAGTTACAGATTTCTATCCTTTTATTGTCCATTTCTGTTAGTCCTTCAAGCTTTAAAATATTAAGCATTGGATTCGGATAAACTTTTAAATCCGCAAAACCTTCGTTCAACATTAAACCTACACATGCATTCACCTGAAGGACTATGCTTGCAGTGCTACTGCAGTTGTTGTTAAAGGATCCGATAACGTTGAAAGTTGTGGTTTGGGTGGGATTGACATAAACATTATTACCTGTTGAAATGATTGGTGACCAAGAATAACTATTGGCGCCTGAAACATTAAGTATGGCTGAATTTCCCTTACAAATTTCAGTATTATTGGCACTAATTGTTAATGTAGGGTTTTGGTTTACCGTAATGACCAAGGAATTACTACCAACACAACCTTGTGCGTTTGTGCCACTGATCGTATATGTTGATGAGATACTGGGGTTTAAGACAGCAATGGTATTTAAAACACCAATTGGCATCCAGGTGTAAGTATTTGCACCTGAAGCTGTAATTGTAGCCGATTGCCCGTTACAAATCGACGTGGCGCCAAATAAACTAATTGATACGGTATTTACATTTAATGTAAATGTACCAATGGCTTGGCAAGGGCCATTGATTGCTTGAACCAAATAAACTGTACTTATGGATGGGCTTACCACAATAGATGGTGTTGATAGGATATTACCTTGCGGTAATGCCCAAGTATAAGAATTTGAGCCACTCGCTGTAAGTGTTACCGATTGACCAATACAAATAGTAGGGCTGGAAGCAGTTATGTTTAAGGCAGAATTATAAACATTAAGGCTAAAATTGCCGCTTCCCAAACAGCCTCCATTATCTAGGCCATAAACAGAATAGTTAGTTGTTACTGATGGACTAACAATTATAGAATTCCCGTTTAATGAACCCGGGTACCAAGTGTATGAGGCAGCACCTGAACTTGTTAAGGTTGCATTTTGACCATTACAGATATTAAGGTTAGACGCATTGACGCTTAAACTAAAGGCAGAAGTTAAACTACATATATAACCTGTAGTAACAGCGCTCTGTTGAGTCCAGTTAGATGTTAAACCACTTAAGGCAAAGTTAATTAAAGTACCTGTGTTAACAACCGTTACAGAGCCATTTAAGGAGGCAACAGAAGAATTATTTGCATTAAAAACACCTTGATTAAATTGATAATAGGCCACTAAGCCAAATTCATTACCGCTTAATTCACAATCTTTAGTATTCAATATTTCATTGCCACAAAGCGCTCTGTCCCATACGCGCAATTCGTCTACACTTCCCGTAAAATAAGAACCTGATTCATTATTGTATGAATTTCCAATATGTATAGCACCTGATGAAGGCATTGCCGCTTCGCCTGAAATATTGATGGTGCCTTGCAAAATACCATCTTGATACAAAGAAGCCAAAGAACCATTCATTACAGCAGTAGCATGGTGCCAGTTATTATCTCCTCTGCTGGTTACCGTGGCGTTGATAACTTGACCGGTGCCAACACCATCGCTCATTTCAACCATTAAAAAATTTGAACCAGGAGCAAAACCTAACCAAAATCCACTCGTCCAATTGGCAGATCCGGTAGAAAATATTCTTACTGCATTGCCGCTGATATTTGTGCTTTTATACCATACTTGTGCGGTTTTATTATGGGCACTCGAAACGTTAAATACAGCACCGTTGTTAGTTACATTTACATAGTCGTTTACACCGTCAAAATTCAGGCATGTAGCTGGGGTTTGTGCGTTCATGAACCGGCCACTTAAAATATTAGTGACCACTAAGAGAAGAATTCTAAAATATTTCATTTGGATAATCTATCCAATAAAGTTATGAATATAATCATTGGAAAAACTATTTTTCTTGAACAATAGTCGACCACAATCTTTTCTTATTTTAGTAAAAAATTAAGCATGTTTGAGATAAAACATACAGCACTTAAAAATTGCTTTGAAGTTATTTTTAATCAAAAAAACGATATCAGGGGCAGCTTCATTAAAAGTTTCCACATTGATTTATTTAAAAACATGGGCATTGAGATGCCTTTTAAAGAAGAATATTTTACCTTTTCGCATCAACATGTTTTTAGGGGCTTGCATTTTCAAAACCCACCAAAAGCCATTGCCAAAATGGTGTATTGTGTGCAGGGAAAAGTAACAGATTACGTGGTGGATATTCGCCGTGATTCGCCCACTTACGGCCATTTTCATCGCTTTGAATTGGATTCGAATCAACCAAGCATGGTGTATGTGCCCGAAGGTTTTGCCCATGGTTTTTATGTGCATTCAAAAGAAGCCCTAATGCAATACAAGGTTTCGGATGTGTTTGATGCGGCCTGTGATGCGGGCATTGACTACCGTTCATTTGCATTTGCGAATGAAATTGTGAATCCGATTATGTCGGCGCGTGATCAAAATTTTGTTGATTTTAAAGATTTTAAAAGTTTATTTTAATTCGATGAAAATTCTTGTCAGCGGCGCCGGTGGTGGTTTGGGTCATTTAATCATTGAACAACTTTTGATTGAGGGGCACACCGTGATTGCCACTTCTAGAAACGCCGAAAAAGCCAAAGCATTGCCCTTTTATTCAAAGGTGACTTATCTTCCATTCGACATCAATGCAGAATATAACATCAATTTGTTCGACTTTTTTCATCGTCCGGATGCCATGATACACTTGGCCTGGGATAAATTAAACGAATACAAAAACGAGGTGCATTTAACCGACATATTACCAAAACACAAGGCCTTTTTACACAATTTAATTGAGAATGGATTGAAGGACATTACCTGTGTAGGCACTTGTTATGAATATGGTTTGCAAGAAGGGGAATTAAAAGAAGACATGGCTTCGCTGCCCATGATGCCTTATCCACAGGCCAAAAATTTACTTCGCATTTTTTTAGAAGAATTACAAACTACACATGCATTTCAATTAAAATGGCCACGTGTATTTTATGTTTTTGGTGCCATTAAGGAAAGAAAAAACTTGTACACCCTTTTAATGGATGCCATTTCGCGGGGTGATGCGCAATTTAACATGTCGGGTGGTGAACAAATAAGGGATTTTTTGAGTCCGGAAGAAATAGCCAACATCATCATCAAAATTGCGATTCAAAACAAGCTTGTAGGCATTGTGAATTGTTGCAGTGGTAAACCGATAAAATTAAAGACGAAGATTGAGGATTTTTTAAAAGAGAATAATTACCGGATACAACTTAATTTGGGGCATTACCCCTACCCCGATTACGAACCAATGGAGACTTGGGGTTCGGTAAAAAAATTGCGGACAATTGGCGGAAAGATTTAAAATAAAATGAGTTTTGAGAAACTAAGAGCCGAGATTTTGCGCCAGCGATTGCAATGGAAAGCCGCTGTGAAGGACTTTGTGTGATGTTTGGCCGACGAGGAGGCTGAAAGACACCGCAGCGGCACAAACATAACAAAGGCCAACAGCGCTTGGAATGGAAAGCGCGCCCGGGCGCCCAAAAAAGAATTCGCTCATTGTAGGTAAAAGCTTAAAGAATAAATAAGTAAATTTGAAACTCTAAAAAATAAATATGAAGGTTGTATTATTAGCAGGCGGTTTAGGTACCAGATTATCGGAAGAAACCGATATTAAACCAAAACCCATGGTTGAAATTGGGGGAAAACCCATTTTATGGCACATTATGAAAATTTATGCGCACCATGGCTTTAATGAATTTATTGTGTGTTGCGGCTATAAAGGCCATGTGATTAAGGAATATTTTTCGAATTTCTTTTTACACCAATCGGATGTGACCTTTAATTTAAAAACCAATGAAATGGAAGTGCACCATGCCGGTGCTGAAGATTGGAAAGTGACCTTGGTGGATACCGGCAAAGACTCGATGACCGGTGGGCGCATTAAACGCATTGAAAAGTATGTAAACAATTCGCCATTTATGCTGACATACGGCGATGGTGTGAGTAATATCAACATCAAAGAATTGGTGGCATTTCACCAAAAAAATAAAAAGATGGTAACGGTTACCGCTGTGCAGCCCGAAAGTCGTTTTGGTGTTTTAGACATTAACGAGAAGCATGAAGTTAAATCATTTTTAGAAAAACCAAAAGGTGAAAGCGGTTGGATTAACGGTGGTTTTTTTGTGTGTGAACCCGGCATTTTTAAATACATTAAAGGTGATGACACCATTTGGGAGCGTGAACCATTAGAGGGCATTGCCAAAGATCAACAGCTTTGTGCCTTTAAACACGAAGGTTTTTGGAAGCCGATGGATTCATTAAAAGACAAGCAAGATTTAAATAAGTTTTGGGAACAAAACAAAGCCGAGTGGAAAGTTTGGTAAGAATAGGCTCAAATTAAAAATAACATGTTAGACCTTTTTTCAAAAACCTATCAAAATAAAAAAGTATTGCTTACCGGCGATACGGGCTTTAAAGGCTCGTGGATGAGCATTTGGCTGAAAGAAATGGGCGCTGAAGTGTATGGTTATGCCCTGCCCCCGCTCACTGATCGCGATAATTTTGTTACAACAGGTTTGGCTTCAAAAATTCACCACATGGATGGTGATATTCGTGATTTAAACAAGTTAAAGCAATACTTTAAAGATGTGCAGCCCGATATGGCTTTTCATTTGGCAGCGCAGCCTTTGGTGATTGATTCATACAACAATCCGCATTACAATTTTGAAACCAATTTAATGGGCACCGTGAATTTTTTTGAAAGTGTGCGTGCTTGTGAAAGTGTAAAAATTGCAGTGAATGTCACCACCGATAAATGTTATCAAAACAATGAATGGGATTGGGGTTATCGTGAAATTGACCCAATGGGTGGCGATGATCCTTACAGTGCATCAAAAGGTTGTTCGGAACTCATTACACATTCATATACCAAATCATTTTTTAATAAAGACAATGCTTGCAAAATTGCATCCGGCAGGGCCGGTAATGTAATTGGCGGCGGCGACTGGGCTGATAACCGTATTATACCTGATATGATGCGAGCATACCACAAAAAAGAAGCTGTATTTTTAAGAAACCCTTCTTCTGTTCGTCCTTGGCAATTTGTTTTAGAGCCTGTTTACGGGTATTTAAAGCTGGGAGAAAAATTGTACAATGAAGGTTCAAAGTTTGTGGGTGGATGGAATTTTGGTCCTGCTGCCTACGAAAACTACACTGTTGGGCAAGTGGTAGAACAAGTGAAACAAGTGTTGCCTGATTTAAAAACCGAGAGTCCTGCCCAATTAGAGAAGCTGCACGAAGCCACTTTATTAAAATTGGATGTGACCAAAGCGGTGAATCATTTGGGATGGCATCCGAAGTTAAACTTTAAGGACACTATTTTGTTTACTGTTGAAGGATATGTGGAAGAATTAAAAGGTGGCGCCAACCTTTACCAAAGTCGCGTGAATCAAATTAATCAATATTGTTCTAAATAAAAACGAATGTCGAAATTACTTGAAATAAAACACCAAATTCATGCCTTGATTAAGGAGTACCATGATGAAGCATTTAAAGCGAAAGCCTTTGTTGCGGGCGAAACTGTTGTGCCGGTTAGCGGCAAGGTATTTGATCACAAAGAACTCACTTACATTACTGATTCGGCTTTGGATGCTTGGTTTACAACCGGCAAGTTTAACACTGAGTTTGAAAAAAAATTAGCCAAGTTCATCAATGTAAAATCATTGTTAACGGTAAATTCGGGCTCTTCGGCCAATTTGGTGGCCTTTTCGGCATTAACGGCGCATGAGTTGGAAGACCGTGCCATTAAAGCCGGTGATGAAGTTATTACTGTGGCGGCTTCATTTCCCACCACCATTAACCCTATGTTACAATATGGTGTGGTGCCGGTATTTTTGGATATTGAAATTCCAACCTATCAAATTGATGTGAGTCAGTTGGAAAATGCGCGCAGCGCAAAAACCAAAGCCGTGATGGTGGCGCATACATTGGGTAATACTTTTGATTTGGCTGCTGTTAGGGCCTTTTGCGACAAATACCAATTGTGGTTGATTGAAGATTGTTGTGATGCTTTAGGTGCAACCTACAATGGCAAACATGTTGGAACTTTTGGTGACATTGGCACATTGAGTTTTTATCCTGCTCACCATATCACCATGGGTGAAGGTGGCGCTGTGTTTACAAGCAATGCCAAGTTGAAAAAAATAATGGAATCGTTTAGAGATTGGGGACGTGATTGCTGGTGTGAACCCGGTAAGGATGATACCTGCGGAAAAAGATTCACACAACAATTGGGCGATTTACCTGCAGGCTACGACCATAAATACACATACTCGCGCAACGGTTTTAATTTAAAGATTACCGATATGCAAGCAGCGCTTGGTTTGGCGCAGTTAGAGAAGTTAGAAGGCTTTATTGCCACCAGAAGAAAAAATTTCGACTTGTTGACCAATGCACTTTCAAAACACAGTGATAAAATAATTTTACCTGTTGCAACAGCCAATTCAAACCCATCGTGGTTTGGCTATTTGATCACGCTGAAACCCAATGCAGGCATAGGACGCGACGCCCTCGTTCAAATTTTGAACAAGAAAAAAATAGGCACACGCTTGTTATTTGCCGGTGATATTCGCAAGCAACCCTACTTTAAAAATGTTGATTACCGCGTGGTTGGTGATTTACCAAACACTGAAATTATTTTAAAAGACACCTTCTGGATTGGCGTAACACCAATGATTTCAGAGGAAATGATTAATTACATGGCCAAGTGTTTTGATGAAATTTTTTCACAATAAGCCTTTGATAAAATAAAGGTTAAAAAAATTAAATAATCAAGGGTCAATTCCTTTTTAATATTATCTTTGAAATCGAATTGAAAAATAAGCGTAAAATATTTGGTTTCATTAATTTGGTGTTTTTCCTAACATCCTTTTGCTTCACGGTATTTAGCGCCATTAAGTTTAACGTCAATTCAAATTTCAATCACACGGCTTTTCATTTTGTTGGTAAAGCAGCTGCTTCTAATCAGGATGCCAGCACGCAACTTTCAGAAAACAACGAAAATGAATATGAAGATGACAGTGATTTAGAAATTGAGCACATACAGCTTCCTTTTTTCTTCAGTTTTAATCAATTTACCTACCTCACAACCAACTTTAATTCTGCGCAAGTTATTGCCTTGGTTTGTCCTAAGCCAATTTATTTGGCCATTCGTCAAATACTTATTTGATTCTAGTTTCGGTTTCTAATCACAGAAACCCTATTCCTGTCTGTTTCGATTTTTCAAAAATCTAAACTTTCTATTTTCAATTATCAACATGGAATTTAAAACAATGCATCAAAAAGAAAATATGACTTTTAACGAAGAACAAGTGATTCACAAATTGAAGCACTATTTACCTGCTCAGGCACCGTTAAAAGACTTCATTCACCATAACACCCTGCATTCATTTCAAGATGTACCATTTTTTGAGGCCACACAAAAAGCAGCTGAGATATTCGGCTATAAAGTGTCGTTGGCATTAAGTGAATTCAGAAAGTTATTTGCTTACAAAAAAATTAATGAAGACATTTTAGATGCCATACTTATAGAAAAGTATGGACAAGAAAACTTGTTGGAATGGAAAGACCGACTCACTTTAAAAATTTATGATACTTCGAAAAAGCCTAGGATAGGTCGTTTAAGGGCTTATTGGAAAAAAATATACAACATCGATTTAGAAGTAACCATTCAACCTGAGTTATTCAGAACCTTGTGCAGTTATTTAGACCAAGGCATTTCGATTTGGAACTTTCCGGCTGAGCGCAGTGGTTTTTTAAGCTCTATCAGAGAAATTGAACGCACCACTTACACAGGATTTTTCAAAACACGTCGCGCAAAAAATTTTCTATTAAACCAAAACATTCAAATCAGCGATTTATTAAAAATATTGGTGGGAGAAGAAAGTCTTTATGAAAGGTACTTGTTCGATCAACAATTTAGTCACCAAGGTTGGTCGGGCATGGTTTCAGTGATTGAAGACCAGCCACAAAGTTTATTGGATCAACGTAAAATTACCACACGTGACTTTATCATTTTTGAATTGTTGGTTGAAATAGATGCCTTGGACAATAAATTTGGTGAAATATGGGCGCCCTTAGGCTTAAAAGCACCGGCCTTTAAATCAGATTTATTTTCAGATATACAAGAAAGTGAATTAAACCAGGTTTTAATTTGTTGGCAACAAGCATTTGAATGGACCTATTATGATGGCGTTTTAAGGGGATTAAAATCGGTTCCAAAAACAAAAACGCACATTGAAAATAAAAACTTTCAGGCATTGTTTTGCATTGATGACCGCGAGTGTTCGATACGTCGTTATGTAGAAGAACAAGACCCAAATGCTGAAACCTTTGGTACACCAGGATTTTTTGGCGTTGAATTTTATTTTCAACCTGAATTTGGTAAATCATACACAAAACTTTGTCCAGCGCCGGTTAACCCAAAACACCTTATAAAAGAAATTGACACCCGTGAAAAAAGGAAGAAAGATTTCCATTTGGCCAAGTACACACATTCATTATTTCAAGGCTGGTTTATTACACAAACACTTGGCTTTTGGTCGATATTGCGTTTGTTTTTACAAGTGTTTAAACCCTCAAGCACACCGGCTGCGGCCTCATCGTTTAAGCAAATGGATAAATTTTCGAAACTCACAATCGAAAATTTTAATGAAAAGTACAGAGAAAATGATTTGCAAATAGGCTTTACGATTCCTGAAATGACCGATCGTGTTGAAGCCTTATTAAAAAGCATTGGTTTAATAGATCATTTTGCGCCGCTCATTTACGTTTTGGGTCATGGTTCAAGCAGTGTAAATAACACACACTACTCTGCTTACGATTGTGGTGCTTGTTGCGGCAGGCCCGGTTCGGTGAATGCAAGGGTTTTATCGTTTATGGCCAACCACAAACAAGTAAGGGCATTATTAAGTACACGCGGTATTCACATTCCTGAACACACACAATTTGTTGGCGGTTTACATGATACAACGCGTGATGAGATTGCATTTTTTGATGAAGACCAATTGATTGAAAAAAATAAAAGTTTGCATCAAAAGAACATTGGCACCTTTCAACATGCATTGGATTTAAACGCCAAGGAAAGATCAAGACGACTCGCGTCGATTGACACACATTTGAGTCCTAAAAAAATACACCAACAAATTCTTACCCGTTCAGTATCATTGTTTGAACCACGGCCTGAATTGAACCATGCCACCAATGCCATGTGTATTGTTGGGAGCAGAGAATTGTCGAAAGATTTGTTTTTAGACCGTCGTTCGTTTTTGAATTCATACAATTATAAAATAGATCCGAATGGTGATATTTTGGTGAACATTATGAAGCCCTTGGGTCCGGTTTGTGGTGGCATTAATTTAGAATATTATTTTTCGCGCGTTGACAATCACAAATTGGGTGCCGGTAGTAAATTACCGCACAATGTGATGGGATTGATTGGTGTTGCCAATGGCGTTGATGGCGATTTAAGGCCGGGCTTACCGAGTCAAATGATTGAGGTGCATGACCCTGTGCGATTAATGATTGTGGTTGAGCATTTTCCTGACATCGTTTTAAAAACCGTACAAAGTGTTGACAGTATGTATGAATGGTTTAAGAATGAGTGGGTGCATTTGGTGGCGATTCATCCCGAAAACCACAACATCTATTATTTTAAGAATGGCAGTTTTAGTCTTTACGAACCTTTAACCGCTGCAATTCCTTCTACTAAAACAATTAAGCGCATCATTGAATCGAGCGAAGATAATATTCCCGTACAAATTTTAGAACAACAGGCATGAGAACAGAATTGTTATTACATATTTTTCTACTGATTCCATTGTTGGGTTTATTAATCAGTTTATTGATTCCAAGAACCAATGAAAAGTTGATTTCAAAAATTGCATACTATAGTGTAGGTGCAAATTTATTGGGAATACTCGTTTACACTGTTTATTGGATTATGCAAGGCCATCCATCGGTAAATTTGCGCGACATTGTTTTGTATCAATCCGGCGACTATGAATTTTACCTTGACTTTTGTTTTGATAAAATATCGACTGTATACTTAATTGTTGGTTCGATGCTTACATTTTTGGTAACGGTTTACAGCAAGGCGTATTTGCACCGTGAAAGCGGATTTAAGCGTTTCTTCAACACTTTGCAATTATTTTATTTGGGCTACATTGTCATTATCTTTTCAGGTAACCTTGAAACCTTGTTTATTGGTTGGGAAGTGCTGGGTGTTTGTTCTTTCTTGTTGATTGCTTTTTACCGCGACCGTTATTTGCCTGTAAAAAATGCTTTAAAAGTATTTACGGTTTACCGTATTGGTGATGTGGGATTAATTTTGGCGATGTGGGCCTCGCATCATTTGTGGCATGAAAACATTACGTTTATGCAGCTCAACAATTCGGAGTTGGTACACGAACATTTACAATTTCACAGTTTAAATGGAGTGTTTATTTCTTTAATGATTTTGTTGGCTGCTGCGGCAAAGTCGGCACAGTTACCTTTCTCTTCATGGGTGCCAAGGGCCATGGAAGGTCCTACACCTTCAAGCGCAATCTTTTACGGCTCATTATCGGTGCACCTTGGTGTATTTTTAATGTTGCGAACCTTTCCGTTTTGGGAAAATCAAGTATCGGTTCGCATCGTCATTGGCATGTTAGGCCTTGTAACCAGCATTATCACCAGTTTAATTGCCAGGGTTCAATCATCGGTAAAAAGTCAAATTGCTTATGCTTCCGTGTCGCAAATTGGTATCATTTTTATTGAAGTAGCCTTGGGTTTCGATAATTTGGCTTTAATACATTTTGCAGGAAATGCTTTTTTACGCACCTATCAATTACTCATTTCGCCTTCGGTAGTAAGTTATTTAATTCGCGAGCAATTTTACAATTACAGTCCAAGTGTACACACCTTCGAAAAATCGTGGCCTAAAAAATTAGAACATTCGTTGTACATTTTAAGTTTAAAAGAATGGAACCTTGATAGTTTTATGGCAAACATTGTTTGGAACCCAATGAAGAACATTGGCCGTAAACTAAATTTTTTCACGATCAAAAGTTTGTACTTGTTTTTTATTCCAACCTATATTATTGGTTTGTTTTGTTTGTATACCAAAGCCGATATTCCTGCAAACATCAACAAATACTTGCCGGCTATTTTCTCGGCCATTGGATTAATGATGGTTTTAAAATCATTTTCAGAACGGAAAAGTGTATTTATGACTTGGACTTTGATTTTAATGAATCACTTTTGGGTGGCACTGGCAGTATCGT
>CANGGP010000025.1 GCA_947453445.1 Sphingobacteriaceae bacterium | reverse complement strand
TTTGGTATAAGGTTAAAACCGGTTTGCCTGCAAATTCTTCTATTGTAATTTCGGCCGGTAATGCACAAAAAGTAAACGCCAATGGAGCATTTAATGGATTGAGCAACGATGCAGGAACTACAGTGAACATTAGCAGTAATTTAACCGGATTAAACGAAAGTTTATTCACACCGAGCAGCATCAATATGTATCCAAACCCAAGTAACAAGATGGTTCAACTAAGCAGTGAGTCATTAAATATTGTGGCGTATTCCATCTTTGATCTTGTTGGAAAAGAAATCATGAAAGGTGAATTCAAAGCTATTACAAACATAGATGTATCGCGCTTGGCAGCCGGCAATTATTTTGTGAAGTTCTCGAGCAATAACATCCAAGTAACAAAAAAACTGGTTGTTACAAATTAGACGAAAACTTTTAAAAGCCGCTTATAAAATTGAGCGGCTTTTATTTTTGCAAAACAATTGACTCACTTAAAACAACCACTTACAAAGTCAAATCACAGTTTCATCCTTTCATAATTTTAAGAAACATTATTCTTACTATTTTTAACATGTAACAAAAAACAATTCAATGTTCAACTTTCTAAATTCTCAACCCATGAAAAAAAAATTACACTTAAGCAAAATCATCACTACTTTGTTTTTAATGTTCATTTTGCAATTGCAAATTAAGTCTCAAAGTTTGGGTCTGAGCGTTTCCAATTCAACTGCATGTGCATTTACCGGCACCAATCCGGTGGCATGTTCGATTACTTCAACAGTATCCGGTGCTTTAACGTATAGTTATTCAGTGATACAAACATGTTCAAGTGGTACATTTTTAACAAGTGCCGGAAATTTCACAACGCTGAATTCAACTATTTACCTTTCTTGCACAGGACCATACACGGTATTTTGTAATGCCATTGGAAGCGGCAGCACTATTGTTGGTACAGCCTCGGCAAGCGGCGCATTTAATAGTGCAGCCTCCGCATCAATTAGCATTTCACCAAATAATGGTGCAGGCTGCCTTGGTACAACTTTTACAATTAATCTATCAGGTGCAAGTTCCTTTACAACCATTGGTAATTTTGGTACATCCAATGGCACTTCCATCTTCGTTAATCCAAGCGGTTCAAATTGTTTTTCTGTGACTGCTTCAAATGGCACTTGTTCAAGTACTTCAACCCGTTGCTTTACATTGTATGCGCCGCCTTCAGTCAATCTATCCCCTACTTTAAGCTTGTGTAATACCGGCAATGCTACCGTTATTCCGAGTGGCGCAACTTCTTATACTTGGAATACAGGTGCGACTACTCCTTTTTTAGTTATTTCTCCAAGTGTTGCTGCGTGTTATACAGTTACAGGGTCAAATCCTTATTGCAGCGGCACAAGCAGCGCGGTAACATGTGTTACTTGGGTACCTGCACCAACTTTAACCTACTCATCTTCTGCTAATGCCTTGTGTGTAGGTTCAAGTGTAAGCCTTACTGCAAGCGGTGCAACAAATTATACTTGGGCCATCAGTAGTAGTAGTCTCGGAACCTCTTATTTTACAAGCAACAATGTAGTGTATACACCAACAATTGCCGGCAACTACTACGCACAGATAACCGGCAATGCAGGTGCTTGTAATGTTAACGGCTCAGTTTCTTTTACGGTTGGAAGTCCTGCGAGTGTAATTGTGCCTTCTACCTACACAATGTGTATAGGAAATAACGTTAACTTAATTGCGAATGGCTCAAGCAGCTATACATGGAGCACAGGATCGAACAGTAACTTCATAAATGTGAGTCCAACAGTTTCAACCTGTTATACTGTAACAGGCAGCAACAATGTATGTCCGGGAACTGCGAGTGCCGTGACCTGTGTAAATGTTGTCTCTGCTCCACCGGCTATTATTGTAAATGGTCCAAACACCATTTGTTATGGCAGCACTAATTCTTATACAGCCAGTGGCGGTTTAGGTACATATAACTGGATTAACGCGACTACCTATGCGTCATATGGTACCGGAAGTGTTTTATCAGTTCCTAACCAAACAAATTGCTTTTTTGTAGTGCAAACCGGCAGTACAAGCGGTTGCGCGGCTCTTGGAGCAACTGTTTGTCCAAATATACTAAATTCACCAACAATCAGCATTGCATCTGCTTCGAATGGCACTGTTTGTTCGGGTAGCACGGATACCTTAATTCCAAGTGGCGCCATTACCTACACTTGGAATAACGGCAGCAACAGCATTAACTTTACATACACACCAACTTCATCAAATTGTTTCACGGTTTTTGGAACCAATGCTAACGGTTGTACAAGCTCGGCAGTTCGTTGCGTAAGTGTTCTCCCTTTGCCGGTTGTTGGCATCATCGGTATCAACAGTGCATGTCCGGGTTCAACAATTATTTATTCCGCAAACGGCGCTATCAGTTATAATTGGAGTAATTCAAGTAGTAGTAATACTATTAGCATAAGCACTTCAACGCCCGGTTGTTATTCTGTAACAGGATACAATGGTTTTGGTTGCTCAGCAACAGCAATTAAATGTTTCACGCCGCTTTCGATTCCTGCCGTTAATGTTTTAGGCAATACTTCAGTTTGTATTGGCTCAAGCACAACTTATACAGCCACTGGCGGCAATACCTATACATGGAACACTGGAAGCAATTCTAATACACTTTATATTCTCCCTACAGCTTCAAGCAACTACACTGTTACAGCGTCTCACGCCTTAAATAATTGCACCAACTCAGCTGTGGTTGCCTTAAACGTGAATACAAACTGCGCCATTGTTTGGCCAGGTGATGCCAACCGCGACGGACAAGTAGATAACACTGATGTATTCGAGCTTGGTTTGGCAGCCAATAGCACCGGTGCAGGCAGATCAGGTGCAAGCAATTCTTGGACAGGACAATATGCCAGCGCATGGTCAGGAACCGTGAGTACAGGTTGGAACAAAGCACATGCCGATTGTAATGGCGACGGCACGATTAACGCGAATGACACCGTGGCAATTGGAAGCAACTATTCCTTAACACATGCTTTTAAAAATACCAACAGCACCAACGGCATTGATTTATACTTGGTTCCACAAAACAGCGAAGCTTATGGTGGTTTGTGGAATGTGGTTGATATTATTTTGGGTGATGCAGGCAACAATATAACACAATTGTATGGTGCCGCATTTGATTTGGATTTTGATCAAAACATGCTCGAAAATGATTCGATAAGCTTGAATTACACACCTTCGTTTTTAAATGCGGGTGCACAAAATATTGAATTCAGAAAGACATTTTTTACTGCCGGTAAAACCTATGCCGCCAATGTTAGAACGAACAATAACAACGTGATTGGCTTTGGAAAAATTGGCGAATTAAGATTTAAATTAAGAAATGATTTAGCTGACAACAGTAGTTTTAATTTTGGAATTTCAAATGGGAAAAAAACAGATGCAGTCGGCAACATGGGTACTTTAAGTACTTCAGGTTTCATGAATTTAACCGTGAACAACAACGCTACCGGACTAAGCGCAAAAACTAAATCTATAAACCAAGTGCAATTTTATCCGAATCCTGCCAATGGCTATTTAATTTTGAATAGCACAAGCAGAATTAAAACAACTTACCGCTTATTTGATTTAACCGGTCGTTGTGTTCTTTCAGGGGAAATGACAGGTTTAAAAACCATCGACATTTCTGCGCTTGATGCCGGAGTTTATGTTTTTGATTTTGAAACAAATCAAATTCACACGCAACAGAAATTAATCAAGCATTAATGCCTCATTTCATTTATTTAAAAGCCTGATTCAAAAAAAATCAGGCTTTTTTATTTTTTACTATACATTAATGCCACCACTTACTTCAATACGTTGGCCATTTACCCATCGTGCTTCGTCACTGCACAAAAATGCAACCACACCACCAATGTCGTCGGCCTGACCAACTCTTCCCAAAGGTGTCATATTACCCAAGGCTGTTTTCATGTTGGGATTGCTTCTGATGGCGGCGTTATTAAAATCCGTTTCTACCGGTCCCGGCGCTACCACATTGGCGCGAATGCCCTTTGGTCCTAATTCTTTTGCCAAATATTTTGTAAAAATTTCGATGGCGCCTTTCATGGAAGCGTATACGGAGTAACCCGGATTTGCGAAGCGTGTGGTACCGCTCGAAATATTGATGATGCTGCTTCCGTCATTTAAAAATGGTAATGATTTTTGGGTTAAAAAATACACCCCTTTGTAATGCACGTTTAAAAAATCGGTAAATAATTCTTCTGTTACTTTATCAAAAGGCACTGTGGCGCCCATGCCGGCGTTGTTGATTAAGAAGTCGAATTTTTCAGTTTTGAATTTTTCCTTTAACAAGTCAGATAAGGCAGTTATAAATCCATCCAAGGCATTGAAGTTTTTTAAATCTAAATGCAGTGCCGCTGCCTTACAGCCATAAGCTTCAACCGATTTTACGGTGTTGGCTGCTTCTTCGGGTTTACTCACATAGGTGATGATTACATCAATGTTTTTTTTGGCCAAGGCAATGGCCATTTCTTTGCCTAATCCGCGACTTGCGCCGGTTACTAAAGCTATTTTATGTTGCGACATACTGATTGTTTTTGAATCACTAAGTTAGGGGATTAATGATTACGGAATAATTTATAAAATTTTATTCTTACGTAATATTCAATCAGAATTGTTTTTCTCCTTTAACAATGTTTGGTTCCTTTTTGTCAAAATCTCAGGGCACCTTGAAATATAAGAAGATTTCATGTTTAAAATGCTGCGCAAGGGATACGAAGGGTTAGCTCTCACGCTTTTTCAGCGTGAAGCCGCAGCCCGCAGGAGCCCGACCCATGAAGCAAAATTAACTCATTAACCTGCTGCTTTTTGCTTCATGGCTTGCGCCCAAACACAACAAAAAATACTTTTGTATTTAACTACAATTTGTAGCAATACACTTCCATAATACGTAGTAACTTAGTTCAGGATTTTGGCTAATAATATGTAAAGCAAAATGGCATGAACAAAAATTTAAATATTACAGACGAAGGCGTGATGCGCAAAATTTACCTGATTCGGGGTAAAAAAGTAATGTTGGTCCCGATGGCTATCGGGAGAGATTTAGCAAGTATGTATGGTGTTGCAACTAAACGACTCAATGAACAAGTGAAACGTAATGAAAAACGCTTTCCAAGCGACTTTATGTTTCAATTAACAGCGAGAGAGTTAGAAAACTGGAAGTCGCAAAATGCGACTTCCAATAAGGAAAAATTAGGTCTTAGAAAAATGCCGAACGTCTTTACCGAACAAGGTGTTGCAATGCTTTCAAGCGTTTTAAATAGTGAAACAGCCATAGAAGTAAATATCCAAATTATCAGGATTTTTACCCGGATGCGTGAGTTTATGATGAGCCAAAACGATTTGCTTTTAAAAATAAATGAATTAGAAAAAACTCTTTCTGTTCAAAGTCAAAAAAGCAAAAAACATGAAGCGGATATAGAAATTATTTTTAAAGTCCTTAAGCAATTCATCACTTCACCTGTAAAAGAAAGAAAAGCAATAGGTTTTAATTCAAAATAACAGCTGTCTGCACCGACAGGCGCCCAAAAAAATATTTATACAAAAAAACAGAAACATTAAAAATACGCGTATGATTTTAATTTTTTACAATCCGTATTGCCGTGCCGATTTCTGCGCCAGGGATCGAACGGCCTGTTGGAGCTCCTCCGCTCGCCTTAACATTTTTGAAAAGCGGAGAGCGACTAGTGAGAGCCCGGTGGCGGTGCAGACTTTTACAAAAACAAAACTGTCTGCACCGACAGGCGCCCAAAAAAAATATTTATACGAAAAAACAGAAACATTAAAATACGCGTATGAGTTTAATTTTTTACAATCCGAACTGCCGTGCCGATTTCTGCGCCAGGGATCGAACGGCCTGCTGGAGCTCCTCCGCTCGCCTTAACATTTTTGAAAAGCGGAGAGCGACTAGTGAGAGCCCAGTGGCGGTGCAGACTTTTACAAAAACAAAGTAGTCTGCACCGACAGGCGCCCAAAAAAAATAAAACAAAAAGAAAACGATATACTTTCAAAAAAGATGAACCGACAAATAATGCACATGGATTTAGACAGTTTTTTTGTGTCGGTAGAAAGACTGATCAATCCGAAATTAATTGGTTTACCGGTTTTGGTGGGTGGCAGCAGCGACAGGGGTGTTGTGGCATCGTGCAGTTATGAAGCCCGCAGTTTTGGGATACATTCGGCCATGCCCATGCGAATGGCGCGCTTGTTATGTCCACATGCCGTTATTGTGCGTGGTGACCATGAGCAATACAGTAAATTTTCGAACGATGTAACTGAAATCATTAAAGAGCGTGTGCCTTTGTATGAAAAGGCATCGATTGATGAGTTTTATGTAGACATGACGGGGATGGACAAGTATTTTGGCTGTTACAAGTTGGCCACTGAAATTCGCGAAAAAATAATGAAGGAAACCCATTTGCCGATTTCTTTTGCTTTGTCGTGTAACAAAACGGTGGCAAAAATTGGAACGGGAGAAATAAAGCCCAATGGTCAGCAAGAAATTCCTTATGGTACCGAAAAAAATTATTTAGCGCCTTTGTCGATTAAAAAAATTCCGATGGTTGGCGAAAAAACCTATCAATTGCTGCGGGGCATGGGCATTGAAAAAGTAAAAACTGTTCAAGAGATGCCCATTAAAGTGATGCAACAGGTGCTGGGTGAAAACGGGCCGGTGATATGGCGCAAGGCCAATGGTATTGACAATTCGCCAGTTGAACCTTACAATGAGCGCAAATCTATTTCAACCGAATGCACCTTTGAAAAAGACACCATTGATATTTACCATTTAAAAAGGGTGTTGGTGAGCATGACAGAAAAATTGGGATTTCAGTTGCGGAGTGAAGAAAAATTAACGTCGTGTGTTACCGTAAAAATTCGCTATTCGGATTTTAATACTTATACCATGCAGGCCCGGATTGCCTATACGGCATTAGACAGTGTGTTATTGGACAAGGTAAAAGATTTGTTTGATAAATTATTTCAAAAGCGCATGATGATTCGTTTGATTGGCATTCGCTTCAGTCATTTAATTCAGGGCACTTATCAATTTGATTTATTTGACGACACCAGTGAAAAGGTGCAGTTGTATTCTGCCATGGATAAACTGCGCAAACGTTTTGGTGAGGAGGCGGTGATGCGTGCAGCGGGCTTGGATTTGAATAAGCGTGATGCAAATTTATTTAACGGCATTAAGAAAGAAGGTGAAAAAGTCAAACAAAAGTTACAGAGGGATGAAACAAGTTCGTATGATGACATCGCGTTTGATGTATAAATTAAATCTGTTTGTGTTTTGCCCCTCCGGGGCAAGGATTTTTTGGCAGGCCGGTTTTAAATCTGTTCGGCTCCTCCGGAGCCGGGCAAAAAACAAAAACGCAGATTTAAAATTTTACAAATGCAAACAAGCACTAGTTCAATTAAAGCTTTGCCTCAGAGAGGCAAAACAGTTTTAAAAAGAAATAAGGATATAAGAATTGCCTCAGAGAGGCAAAACAGATAAATAATTATTAAAAACCCTTAACACATAAAAAATGGCAGACACCTATTCACAAATATATTATCACATCGTATTTGCTGTGCGTAACAGAGAATCATTCATCATACCAAAAATTAAAAATGAATTATATAAATATATAACAGGTGTTGTTACGAATCAAAAACAAAAATTAATTGCAATAAATGGCATGCCCGACCATGTGCATCTTTTGATCAATTGTAAACCCTCTATTAAACTATCTGATTTGGTTAAAGAAATAAAAGAACACTCATCTAAATACATCAATTCGCAAAAAATAATCAAAGGATGTTTTTATTGGCAAAGTGGATTTGGCGCATTTAGCGTTTCGAAAAGGGAAATTGGAAAGGTAATCAACTACATCGATAACCAAGAAGAGCATCATAAGACAAATACATTTAAAAAAGAGTATTACGATTTTTTGCAAGAGCAAGGAATTGAATACAAAGAAGAGCATCTGTTTGATTTTATGGAGACAGCGTTTTAAGTCCATTGCATTTTAAATCTGTTCGGCTCCTCCGGAGCCGGGCGAAAAATAAAAATGCAGATTTAAAATTTTACAAATGCAAACAAGCACTAGATTAATTTAACCTTTGCCTCAGAGAGGCAAAACAGTTTTAAAAAGAAATAAGGATAAAGTACTTGCCTCAGAGAGGCAAAACAGATAAAAAAACTTAAAAGGGGTCGAACAAAAAAACAATGTTACTCAATTGCCATACTTATTACAGCTTTTGTTACGGCACACTTTCAACCCGAGATTTGCTAAACGACTTGGTAAAAAAAAACTACGAGGTCTTTGTATTGTCCGACATCAACAACACATCTGCGGTACTTGATGCCCTGCGACTAACCGAAAACAAACAACCGAAAGTAATTCCCGGCATTGATTTCCGCAACGGCATCCGCCAAATGTATATTGGCATCGCCAAAAATAATGTCGGCTTTCAGGAATTAAACGAACACTTAACACATCACCTGCATCAGAAAAAAGATTTTGATACCACGGCACCTGCATTTAAAAACGCCTTTGTGGTTTATCCCTTTGCGGAGTATAAAAACCAAAAATTGCAGGCACATGAATTTATCGGAATAAGTCAAAAAGATGTTTCGAAACTTCCCTTCTCTATTCACAAAAACAAGGTTTCAAAAATGGTGGTGTTGCAAGGTGTAAGTTTTCAAAATAAAAGCGAACACAATGCCCACCGTTTGTTGCGGGCCATTGACAAAAATGTGGTGCTAAGCAAACTGCCGCCCGAAGAACAAGGCGATGCAGATGAAATTGCGCCCGATAAAGAAGGTTTGTACCGTGCTTTTTCAGACTACCCGCAGATAATTAAAAACACCGAACACATATTAAACCATTGCAAAGTAAATTTTGAATTTGGAAAACTGAGTAATAAAAATTTAAAATTCTATACCGATAGTTTAAGCAGCGACATGGCTTTGTTGCGGAAGTTGTGCATGGAAGGTTTGTCTTACCGCTTTCCCGAACCTGCCGCAGAAGTATATGCGCGCATTGAAAAAGAACTCAAAATTATTGAAGAAAAACAGTTTGCTTCTTATTACCTCATTAACTGGGACATTACACAATACGCTTCCTCCAAAAATTATTTTTATGTTGGCAGAGGCAGCGGCGCCAACAGCATGGTGGCTTATTTGTTACGCATCACCGATGTTGATCCCATTGACCTTGATTTGTATTTTGAACGATTTATCAATGAGCACCGAAGCAATGCCCCCGATTTTGATATTGATTTTTCGTGGACCGATCGCGACGACATCACGCAATATATTTTTAAGCGTTTTGGTTATCATCGCACTGCGCTATTGGCAACGTACTCAACCTTTCAGCACGACGCCGTGATTCGCGAACTGGGCAAAGTGTTTGGTTTGCCGGCCGGCGAAATTGACCGTTTACAAAAAGTAAATAATCCCAAAGATGCCGACAGTATAGGACAATTGGTTTTAAAATACAGTGCCATGATAGCAGGTTTTCCTAGTCATTTGAGCATCCATTCGAGTGGCATTTTAATTTCGGAAGAACCCATCAGCACCTTTAGTGCCACCTTTATGCCGCCCAAGGGTTATCCCACCACACAGTTTAGTATGTTGGAAGCTGAAGACATTGGTTTATTTAAATTCGACATTTTAAGTCAGCGTGGTTTAGGAAAAATTAAAGATGCCGTTGAGCTCGTTCAAAAAAATAAAAACATCAGCATTGATATACATGACATTCCAAAATTTAAGCACGATGAAGAAATAAAAAAACTGTTGCGCGTGGGCAAATGCATTGGTTGTTTTTATGTTGAATCGCCTGCCATGCGCATGTTGCTGTCGAAATTAGAAGCAGATGATTATTTGCGTTTGGTGGCAGCCAGTTCAATTATCAGGCCAGGCGTAGCAAAAAGCGGCATGATGCGTGAGTATATTTTAAGATACCGCAACAAAGAAAGACGTGAAAAAGCCAAAGCAGAACTTCCTGATTTGTACAACATGTTGGCCGAAACCTATGGTGTAATGGTGTATCAAGAAGATGTGATTAAAATAGCGCATTTGTTTGCGGGGCTTTCGCTTGCGGATGCAGATTACTTAAGGCGCGGCATGAGTTGGAAGTTTAAAAAACGCAACGAGTTTAATAAAGTAAAAGAAAGATTCTTCAATAATTGTTTGGCTAAAAATTATCCCTTCGATACCGTGAATAATATTTGGATACAAATAGAAAGCTTTGCCAATTTTGCTTTTTCGAAAGGACATTCAGCCAGTTATGCGGTTGAAAGTTATCAAGCCTTATACCTTAAAGCATACCACCCCATTGAGTATATGGTGGCCACCTTAAATAATGGGGGTGGCTTTTACCGAAAAGAATTATACATTCATGAAGCACGCATGCACGGCGCGCTTATCATTGCGCCATGTGTTAATACAAGTACCGAATTGTGCGAAGTAAAAGGTAAGAGCATTTATTTGGGATTAAACATGGTGTCGGATCTCGAACAGCAAGTGGTGGTTGATATCATTCGCGAACGTGAACAAAACGGTTTGTACAGCGATTTATACAACTTCATCAAACGTACAAACATCTCGATTGAACAACTGCGTTTATTAATTCGTGTTGGCGCCTTTAACAGTTTGCATCCTAACAAAAGGGCCTTGATGTGGGAAGCACACATGTTGATTAATCCCATCAAACAAAAAAACGAAAACGAAGAATTGTTTGACGTAGAACCTGAACGTTATACTTTACCAAAACTCGAAAACACTTGGCTCGATGATGCTTTGGATGAAATTGAACTCTTGGGATTTTCGCTCTGCTCACCTTTTAAATTATTAAAAGACAAAATAAACAACAGTTTGTTGAGCAGTGATCTTAAAAAAATGGAAGGCAAAACCGTTGAAATCATTGGCTACCTGGTGAACACCAAACGCACGAACACTTCCTCAGGTGAAAAAATGTACTTCGGTACTTTTTTAGACATCAAAGGTTATTGGATCGATACCGTGCACTTCCCCCCTTCTGCCCGAAGCTTTCCATTTACCGGTCCGGGTTGCTACCGACTCATTGGCAAGGTGGTGAACGAATTTGATTTTATTTATATTGAAGTGAGTCACCAATACCGCTTGGCCACAATTAACAAAGACGATATGGATAGCATTGAAGCAAAAAAATTGTTAGAAGCCCATTAAAATTTCAAAAGCATAAAAAATCAACAAGTCAAAGCACGAAAAGCACTTAGGAACTAGATGCGTTTTTGACCTTAAGTCAAATTGTTAATATCCTTTTCATAAACAGATTTCCAAAGAAAGGATTCGTCTGGAAAAATAATTCGCAAAACACATGCTAATTCTAGCTTACAGAGCTAAGCCCATTTTCTATTTGCCTAATTAACAAGTTATTAACCTTGTTAATAGCGCCCATTTTTTCAACAAAAGTGGTAAAAAGGGGGAGTAAGTGGTAAAAAGTGGTAAAAATATACTTATTTTTGCTCGAGCCTTACCAAATCAAGCAATGACAAGCCTTATAGGAGAATACGATTGTAAAGTAGACGCAAAAGGGCGTTTCATGTTTCCGGTTGACCTCCGGAAGCAGCTGGAATCGCTTTTTGAAAAAGGCTTTGTGATTAACCGAAATCTGCACCAAAAATGTTTGGTTTTATACCCAATACAAGAATGGGATCGCTTGAACAAAAAATTAAGCAAGTTGAACCGACTCATAAAAGCGAACGATGTGTTTGTGAGAAAATTTACGGGCGGCGCAACAAATGTTGAGGCAGATAATTCGGGACGTATTTTATTGCCAAAATCATTAAGTGATTACGCAGGCATCAGTGCTGATTTAAAAGTTTTAGGCAGCAACAACGTCATCGAATTGTGGGATAAGAAACTATATGAAGAGTTCCTCAACCAAGATATAGATATAGAACAATTGGCACAAGATGTATTGGGTGGAATCAATTTTAATGACGGTGTAGATGAATAATGCTTATCACACCTCCGTTCTTTTACAAGCCTGTATTGATTATTTAATCCAAAAACCGGATGGCGTATATGTTGATTTAACTTTTGGTGGTGGTGGACATTCAGCTTTGATTTTAGAAAAGCTAAATGAAAAAGGAAAATTGTTTGCATTTGACCAAGATGCCGATGCGCAAAAAAACAGTTTAAAGGATCCCCGCTTTACCTTGATTCCACAAAACTTCCGTTACCTGAAAAATTTTTTACGTGTTTACGGCATTCAGAAAGTCGATGGTATTTTGGGCGACTTGGGTGTATCCTCGCATCAATTCGACGAAGCCTCACGCGGATTCTCGATTCGTTTTGATTCAGAACTCGATATGCGGATGAATCAACAAAACCCCTTAACGGCCAAAAAGATTGTGAACGAATACGAAAGCAATGCCCTTTTTAAATTGTTCAAAGAATATGGTGAGGTGCATAATGCTTTTAAACTCGCTAACGAAATTTGCAATTACCGAACAAATGCACCCATCAACACAACCAATGATTTAAAGCTCGCCATTGGACATTGCACGCCAAAATTTGAAGAACACAAATATTTGGCAAAAGTGTTTCAAGCACTTCGCATAGAAGTAAATCAAGAAATGGATGCACTCAAAGAATGCCTTAGTCAGTGCGTAGAGGTGATGGATGCAGGCTCAAGGTTGGTGGTTATTTCATACCACAGCTTGGAAGACCGATTGGTAAAGAATTTAATCAAAACGGGTAATACCGAAGGCATAGAAACAAAAGACATTATATACGGCACTTCAAAAAAAATATTTAAAAACTTAACCGGGAAACCGATTGTTCCCGATGAAAATGAAATAAAAAACAATACAAGAGCCCGGAGCGCCAAATTGCGTGTTGCGGAAAAATTATAAAACAAAAATTGGCAAACAAGTACAGAGAAATACCAAAAGAAGAACCATTCATTGAACAAGAAGAAATTGTTCAGGAGACATTGTCGCCTCCGGACAATAAGCCCTCGAAACCAAGAAAGAAAGGCGTTTTAGCCAAAGGTTTATCAACCGTTTTTAGCGGTACGTTTTTAACCAATGAAAAAAACATCAAACACCTTCCCTTCATTATTTTCCTAGCCGTTATCGCAATCTTTTACATCGCTAACGGTTATTATGCTGACGATAAAATACGTGAGTTCAATAAAATCACAAACGAATTAAAAGAATTAAGATCAGAATACATTTCAACCAAAAGTGAATTAATGTTCGCGAGTAAACAAAGTGAAATTGCTAAATCAGCCTTAACACTTGGTTTAAGAGAACCGGTTGTACCACCCATTAAAATAGCAGTAGACAGTTCACAATTATACCATACACAAAAATAAATTGGAAAATAAAAAAAGCATACTCTCACGCACCTACCTTATTTACATAGGCTTGTGTTTGTTTGCACTTTCTATTTTGTATAGAATTTGTGTGATTCAATTTGTGGAAGGCGATAAGTGGAAAGAAAAAGCAGAAGCCTTTACTACCAAAGTGGAAGACATGGAGGCTGTGCGTGGCAATATTTTTGATGCCAATGGCGCTTTACTAGCCACTTCCTTACCATATTATGAAATTGCTGTTGATATTAACGCGCCGGGAATAACCGAAGAAGTTTATAAACACAACCGCGACTCATTGGCTTATT
Organism: Sphingobacteriaceae bacterium; assembly: GCA_947453445.1. Lineage (GTDB taxonomy): Bacteria > Bacteroidota > Bacteroidia > B-17B0 > Aurantibacillaceae > Aurantibacillus. Next base: position 28,934 of record CANGGP010000025.1, on the reverse strand, counting down.
CATTGCACAAATTGTTTGGCGACAAAAGTGAAAGAGATTATTTAAAACTATTAAACAAAGCACGCAAACAAAACGACCGTTATGTTGTGCTGAGAAGAAATGTTTCCTATAAAGAACTTCAAAGCTTAAAGAAATTTCCCATTTTTAGAAAAGGCAAAAAAGGAGGTTTGGTGACCCTACAAACCAATCGCCGCGAACGTCCTTTTCAAATGTTAGCAGGTCGTACCATTGGTCTTGCCCGGCCGGGCATTAAACCTGTTGGTTTAGAAGGTGCCTTCGACACTGTGTTGATGGGCATTAGCGGAAAACGATTGATGCAAAAAATTGCCGGTGATGTATGGCGCCCAATCAATGACGAAAATGAAGTTGAACCAAAAGATGGCAGCGATTTATATACCACTATCGATATCAACATTCAAGATGTGGCTGAACAAGCATTGCTTCGGTCACTTATTCGCAACGGGGCAGCTTTTGGTTGCGCCATTTTAATGGAAGTAAAAACAGGCGAAATAAAAGCCATTGCCAACTTAACAAAAAGCAATAACGATACCAGCACATACAACGAATCATTAAACTATGCTTTGGGTTATCCAACCGAACCCGGTTCAACTTTTAAATTGGCTTCCTTCCTATCTTTAATAGAAGAATACAACTTGGACTTAAATGAAAAAGTTTTAGTAGGCAATGGCGAGTGTTTTTATTTTAATCGTCGCATGCCCGATTCTCACGCACCCGAAACACCAATCATCACTGCACAAAGGGTATTTGAAACATCTTCAAATGTGGGCACCAGTAAATTGGTGACCAAATATTTTTCAAAAAATCCGCAAACCTATATCAATTATTTAAACCGCTTTCATTTAAATCGTCAATTGGGATTATCGATTCCTGGTGAAGGTATTCCACGCATTAAACAAGTAAAGGATAAAGATTGGTATGGTACCAGCTTGCCTTGGATTAGCATTGGATACGAAAGTTTAGTAACACCATTACAAACCCTATCGCTTTACAACGCCATTGCCAATAATGGTCGTTTGGTGAAGCCAAAATTTGTGAGAGAAATAAGACGCAATGGTATTATCATCAGAAAATTTGACACCGAAGTGTTGGATGAAAGAATTGTAAAAGAGTCGACCGTTATTAAAGCCAAACGATTGATGGAAGGTGTTGTTGAAAATGGCAGTGGCAAAGGTTTAAACATTACAGCATTTAAAGTTGGCGGTAAAACAGGAACAGCACAAATTGCTAAAAACGGTGATTATAAAAAAGGCGGTACCACCTACCAAGGTTCGTTTGTGGGTTACTTCCCGGCCGACAAGCCTTTGTATTCATGTATTGTTATTATCAATTCTCCAACCAAAGGAAATTATTACGGCGGATTAATTGCAGCACCGGTTTTTAAAGAAATTGCCGAAAAAGTTTATTCAAGCAGTGTTGACTTTTTAGAACCGGTAAATAACAAAAATATTTTCTTGAGTAAATCACCCGGCGTTATTACCGGTAGAGCAGATGAATTAAATCAGATTTCATCATTGTATCAAATTCCAATGAACATCGAAAATACCGACAGTTACGTTCGTATATCACGTCGAGATTCTTTAAAAATTAACATGGTGCCGGTTCAAATCGAAAAACAACTAAAAAAAGGCATCATGCCCGATTTATTTGGCATGTCGGCCAAAGACGCCTTGTTCATATTAGAAAACAATGGTGTAAATGTAAAATTATTAGGTATTGGTTCAGTGAAGAAACAAAGCATTGAAGCAGGACAAAAATTTAATCGCGGTAATAAAATTGTACTAACACTCAGCTAAAATTGAAACTATTAAGCGACATATTGTATAAAGTTCGATTGGAAGAAGTAATTGGCTTAACCCATATTGCCATTTCTTCGATGACATTCGATTCACGTAAAGTGAAAAAAGATTCTTTGTTTATTGCCACAAAGGGCACCACGCAAGATGGTCATCTTTACATCGACAAAGCCATTGAGATGGGTGCCATTGCCATTTTATGTGAGCAGATGCCAAAAAACAAAGTAGATGCAATCACTTACATAAAAGTAGCAGATTCGTCATACTCTATGGGCATAATGGCTTGTAACTTTTTTGACAATCCTTCTGAGAAACTAAAATTGGTAGGCGTTACAGGAACGAACGGCAAAACAACAACCGTTACTCTGCTTTTTAATTTATTTAAGTCGATGGGATATTCAGTTGGTTTGTTATCAACGGTTCAAAATAAAATCAACAACACCATTGTACCGGCCACCCATACAACTCCCGATGCTATTGCACTAAATGAACTGCTTGACAACATGGTGAAGCAAGAATGTGAATTTGCCTTTATGGAAGTAAGTTCGCATGCGGTTGTACAAAACCGAATTGCAGGCATTCACTTTACAGGCGCCGTTTTCTCAAACATTACACACGATCATTTAGATTATCATAAAACCTTCGACGAGTACATCAAAGCCAAAAAAAGATTTTTTGACGGTTTATCGTCCGATGCATTTGCACTCATTAACAAAGATGACCGCAACGGATTAATCATGTTGCAAAACACAAAGGCCAAACGGTATACATATGCCTTGCAAAGTTTGGCCGATTATAAATGTCGCATCATTGAAAACCATCTCACAGGCTTATTGCTTAACATCGATAACCAAGAATTGTGGGTAAAGCTTATCGGTAATTTCAATGCTTACAATGTACTGGCAGTATATAGCACCGCTATTTTATTAAAACAGGATAAAACGAATGTGCTTACTTCACTAAGTAATTTGAATGCGGTTGACGGACGTTTCCAACAAGTAAAATCACCCGGAGGTAGAATCGGAATTGTTGACTACGCCCACACACCTGATGCCTTAAAAAATGTTTTGCAAACCATTCAAGAATTAAGAAGCGGCAATGAACAAATTATTACCTTGGTTGGATGTGGTGGTGATCGTGATGCCGGCAAACGTCCAATTATGGCTGCCATTGCTTGTGAGTATAGCCATAAAGTCATTTTCACCTCCGACAATCCAAGAAGTGAAGATCCGGAAGAAATTTTGAACCAAATGGAAAAGGGCATTACGCCTGTTGATACAAAAAAAACACTACGCGTTACAGATCGAAAAGAAGCCATCAAAACCGCATGTTCTCTAAGTAATCCCGGCGACATCATATTAATAGCAGGCAAAGGCCATGAAAAGTATCAAGAGATAAAAGGTATTAAACACGATTTCGACGATTTAGAAATTTTAAAACAAACCATCAATAATTTAAACATATAATGCTGTATTATCTTTTCGACTATTTAGATAGGATGTTCAATTTCCCCGGAGCAGGTGTATTTCACTACATTTCATTCCGTGCAGCAATGGCTTTGATTTTTTCATTGATCATTTCGTTGATTTTTGGCAAACGCATCATTGAATTTATTCGCAAAAAACAAATTGGTGAAACCATTCGTGAACTAGGATTAGAAGGGCAAACACAAAAATCCGGAACTCCTACTATGGGCGGCTTGATTATCATTGCAGCCATCATCATTCCAACCTTGTTATTTGCTAAAATTCATAACGTGTACATCATCTTGATGTTGATTTCAACGCTGTGGTTGGGCGGGATTGGTTTTTTGGATGATTACATCAAAGTATTTAAAAAAGACAAAGAAGGATTAAAAGGAAAATTCAAAGTTTTGGGTCAAGTTGGTATAGGCTTAATTGTTGGGAGTGTATTATACTTTCACCCGGACGTTGTCATTAAAGAACGCATTGAATCAACATCGAGTGAATTGGGAAATATTTCATCGATGGCAGAAAAGAAAATTCATGCACCTAAATATGCGGCAACGCCAACAAAAACATTAAAAACCACTATCCCATTCATGAAAAACAATGAATTGGATTATGGTAAATGGATTTCTTGGGCATGTGATGATTGTTTGAAATATGGTTGGATTATTTTTATCCCAATTGTTATTTTAATTGTAACGGCTGTTTCTAACGGCGCTAACATTACCGATGGTATTGACGGCTTGGCTGCAGGCACCAGTGCCATTATTGGTGCTGTGTTAGGCATCTTGGCATACGTTTCAGGTAATACTGTTTTTGCCGATTACTTAAACATCATGTACATCCCTAATTCGGGCGAGTTGGTGGTATTTATTGCCGCCTTCATTGGTGGTTGTATTGGCTTTTTATGGTACAACGCGTATCCGGCTCAAGTATTTATGGGTGATACGGGTAGCTTGGCCATTGGCGGTATTATTGCAGTATACGCCATCGCCATCCGTAAAGAACTTTTGATTCCCATTTTATGCGGCGTATTTGTGGTCGAAAATTTATCGGTGATTTTACAAGTGTACTATTTCAAGTATCAAAAACACAAACACGGCATTGAGTATGCACGTGAACACCGTTTATTAAAAATGGCGCCATTGCACCACCATTATCAAAAAAGCGGATTCCATGAATCAAAAATTGTGATGCGCTTTTTTATTGTGGGCATTGCATTAGCAGCACTAACCGTCATTACATTAAAATTAAGATAGTTGAATAATCGAATCGTCATATTGGGAGCCGGAGAAAGCGGAATAGGCAGTGCAGTGCTGGCTAAGCAGAAAGGCTATGACGTATTCGTAAGCGATCAATCGCCAATCAAAGAAAAGTACAAAACACAATTAATTGAAGAAAACATTGCCTTTGAAGAAGGCAAACACACATCAGATCAAATACTCAACGCAAAAGAAATTATTAAAAGTCCCGGTATACCCGATAAAGCCGACATTATAAAAAGTGCTTTGGCAAAATCCATTCCGGTTATTTCTGAAATTGAATTCGCAGGCAGATATACCAATGCCAAGAAAATTTGCATAACAGGATCAAATGGCAAAACCACTACCACCCTATTAACTTATCACATCCTTAAAAAAGCAGGATACAATGTGGGATTAGGAGGCAACGTTGGTAAGAGCTTTGCGATGCAAGTAGCGAAGGAAAACTTCGATTATTATGTACTTGAACTGAGCAGCTTTCAACTCGACGATATGTATGATTTTAAAGCCGACATCGCCGTACTATTAAACATTACACCCGATCACTTGGATCGTTATGAATATAAATTTGAAAATTATGTAGCGTCAAAATTCAGAATCATTCAAAACCAAAGCAAAGAGAGCTACTTTGTGTATTGCGCCGACGATGAAGTACTAACCAACTTCATGCAAAAACACAAAGTAGTTTCTACCCTTGTGCCTTTTAGCATCAAAAAACCGATTGATGGCGAGGGCGCATTTTTAACCAATAACCAAATAACCCTTAATTATAAACCAAACCAACCACCCTTAATTATGACAATTGAAAAACTAGCATTGCAAGGTAAACACAACGTTTACAACAGCATGGCCGCGTCACTCGTAGCCAAAATCGTTGATGTGCGAAAAGACATCATCCGCGAAAGTTTAGAAGACTTTAGAAACGCCGAACACCGTTTAGAATTTGTAGCAACAGTTAACGGCATCGAATTCATCAACGATTCAAAAGCAACCAACGTTAACTCTACCTGGTATGCACTTGAAAGCATGGTGAAGCCTGTTATTTGGGTTTGCGGTGGTCAAGATAAAGGCAATGACTACAACGAATTACACGACTTGGTAAAACAAAATGTAAAAGCCATTATCTGTTTAGGTAAAGACAATAAAAAAATCATCAATGCTTTTAAAGATGTTGTTGAACTTATTGTAGAAACCGACAATGCTGCCGACGCAGTAGCTACATCTTATAAAATTGGTAAAAAAGGCGACGTGGTGTTGTTATCGCCTGCCTGTGCAAGTTTCGATTTATTTAAAAGTTATGAAGACCGTGGCATGCAATTTAAAGCTGCCGTGAGATCATTATAATTCAATTAAATCTAAACAAATCCAGATGAAATTATTCAACTACTTAAAAGGAGATCGGGTGATATGGGCCATCATGTTCCTATTATCGCTGTTATCACTTTTGGTGGTGTATAGTGCCGTTGTTACATTGGCGCATAAGTTTAAACAAGGCAATACCGAGTGGTATTTGTTTAAACATTTGCTTCTGATTGTGATTGGATTTTCGCTGGCTTATTTGTTTCATCGCATCAAATACACCTTGTTTAGCAAAATTGCACAAATTGGATTTATCCTCTCTATTCCTTTATTAATCTATACTTTATTAAAAGGAGTAAGTGCCGGCGAGGCTTCCAGATGGATTGAAATACCCGGCTTGGGGCTTACTTTTCAATCATCCGATATCGCCAAATTGATGTTGTTGATTTATTGCGCCAGAATTATCGCTTTAAAAGGCAATGAACTCGTCGACTTTAAATCTGTCTTCAAACATTTGCTGGTGCCAATTGGATTGGTTTGTGTTTTGATTCTTCCCGCCAATTTTTCTACAGCTGCCATTTTATTTTTTAATTGCCTTTTATTAATGTTTGTAGGTGGTATTCCAATTAAAATCATTTTAAAAATATTCGGTATTTGTATTTTGGTTGGCACTATGTTTTTCTCTTGGGTTTGGTTATCTCCCGAAACAATTCCGGGTGGCAGAGGATTAACATGGAAATCGCGAATCGACAACTTTTCGAAGGCCGACAGCAAAAGCAATTATCAAAGTGAACAAGCCAAAATTGCGATTGCAACGGGTGGTATAATCGGCAAAGGTCCCGGTAACAGCACACAGCGGGCGTTTTTACCACAAGCTTCATCTGATTTTATTTATGCCATCATTATAGAAGAGTACGGTTTGGTAATTGGTTTTTTAATTCTCTTTCTATACATGATACTTTTATACCGCGGCATTAAAATTTTACGCGACAACGATAAACCTTTTGGTGGTTTGGTGGCCATTGGCTTATCGCTCAGCTTGGTATTTCAAGCCTTGGTGAATATGGCTGTTGCGGTGAATTTATTTCCGGTTACCGGTCAACCCTTGCCTTTAATTAGCATGGGTGGTACCTCCATTTTATTTACAATGATTGCATTGGGTGTGATACTCAGTGTAAGCAGAAGCATAGAAGATAAAGGAGAAGAAAAACTTGAAACAGCTTAAAGTCATAATGAGCGGCGGTGGCACAGGTGGTCACATTTTTCCCGCAGTAGCGATTGCCAACGAAATAAAAAAATTGGTGCCGCACGCGCAAATACTTTTTGTTGGCGCCTTGGGCAAAATGGAAATGGAAAAAGTGCCCAATGCGGGTTATGAAATTATTGGCGTTCCTATTGCAGGCTTACAAAGACGATTCACCCTTAGCAATTTTAAACTTCCTTTTTTAATCATACAAAGTCTTTTAAAAACACGTAAAATTCTTAAGAGCTTTCAACCCGATGTGGTGGTGGGAACGGGTGGTTACGCCAGCGGCCCATTGCTTCGCGCTGCAACTTCGAAAGGTATTCCGGCTATAATTCAAGAACAAAATTCTTATGCCGGCATCACCAACAAAATATTGGCTAAAAAAGCAAATAAAATTTGTGTGGCTTACCATGGCATGGAAAGATTTTTTCCTGCCGAAAAAATAATTCTTACAGGTAATCCTGTTCGTCAAGATTTGGGAAATTTAAAAGGCAAACGAGAGGAAGCTTTTGAATTCTTTCATTTAGATAAAAACAAAAAAACCATTTTGGTGATTGGCGGAAGTTTGGGTGCCAGAACAATCAATGAAGCCATTGGTGGCGGCTTGAATAAAATTAATCAAAATGATTTTCAATTAATTTGGCAAACCGGTAAAACATATTACACCAAAGCTTTTGAGCAATGTAAAAATTCGGGTGCCACAGGCTTGTTGGCTTTTGAATTTATTACACGAATGGATTTGGCCTATTCAGCCGCCGATATAGTGATATCAAGGGCCGGCGCCAGCAGTGTTTCTGAATTATGCAATTTGGCTTTGCCCTGCATATTGGTGCCCTCACCAAATGTAGCCGAAGATCACCAAACAAAAAACGCGATGGCCTTGGTGGATAAAGATGCGGCCATTTTGGTGAAGGATACTGAAGCCCATCAAACCTTGGTCGATTCACTTATTGCGCTGATTGGCAATGATGAAAAAAAACAACAATTAAGTAAAAACATCAGTACAATGGCCTTTCAAAATTCGGCCAACACCATTGCAAAAGAAGTACTCAAATTGGCAAATTACCCATTGAATGAAAATCCTTAATTACAAGCTATATTATTTCCTTGGCATTGGCGGCATCGGCATGAGCGCCCTTGCAAGATACTTTAAGCACTATGGTAAAAATGTGCTTGGTTACGACAAAACAGCTTCTCCCCTTTGTAAGCAACTTGAAGCAGAAAGCATTACATGTTATTACGACGAAAATGTTGATCGCTTAAAATCCATTTTAAAAGCCTGTGCGCCTGAAGAAGTACTGATTGTTTATACCCCCGCCATCCCTAAAGAACACCTCGAATGGATTTATTTGAACACACAAAACTACAGCATCTTAAAACGTTCGCAAGTTCTCGGTGCCATTACCAAACAATTTAAAACCATTGCCATTGCCGGTACCCACGGAAAAACCACCACCACAACATTGGTAACACACCTGCTTAAAAGCGCAGGCATCAATTGTTTCTCATTTATGGGTGGCATTTCAAAAAATTATAATACCAACCTTCTCTTAGGCAATATTGATGATGAAAATACTTATGTGGTGGTAGAAGCCGACGAATACGACCGTTCATTTTTAACCCTTGAACCTCAAATTGCATTGGTAACAAGTGTTGATGCCGATCATCTCGACATTTATGGAAATGCGAATGAAGTGAAAGAAAGTTACTTTTTATTCACCGAAAAATTGAAAGAAAACGGCACTTTAATTGTTAAGAAAAATGTTGATAACGAATTGAGCCTGACACGCAAAAGGCTCATCTACTCTTTAAATTTAGATACTGAATATTGTGCGCAATCAATTACCATTGAAAACACACAATTTATTTACGACATCAAAAGTCCCGTTGAGTGTATCTCCCGCGTCAATCTTGGATTACCGGGCATGCACAATGTTGAAAATTCGATTGCTGCCGTTGCCATTGCACAGCAATTAGGAATAAAAGGTGATGTCATAAAGGAGGCCTTACGTTCTTTTAGTGGTGTTAAACGTCGGTTTGAATACCGGGTTAAAAATGAAAAAGCCATTTACATTGATGACTATGCGCATCACCCCGAAGAATTAAAAGCTTTTATTTCTTCTGTAAAAAAGATTTTTCCGGATAAAAAAATTACCGGCATTTTTCAACCCCACTTGTTCAGTAGAACCCGTGATTTTGCCGATGATTTTGCCGACAGCTTGAGTTTGTTGGATGAGTGCATTTTACTCGAAATTTATCCAGCCAGAGAAAAAGCCATTGAAGGCATCACCTCCTCGTGGCTGTTGAAAAAAGTAAACTCGGGAATAAAAAAACTAATGGGCAAACAAGATTTAATACACGATATCGCTGAAAATAAAAGAGAAGTCGTTTTAACCATGGGAGCAGGCGATATCGATTCAATCGTTGAATCAATTGAACAAGTTGTTTTGAAGTACAAATAAAATTTTGAAAAAAATAAATTATAGAAAATTTTTCGTTAGCGTTCTTTGGATTATTGTAATTGCAGGTTTAACAGTGTGTTTGGGCTTTGTCTCAAAACGTGAAAAACACATTGTTGCTAAAAAATTAAATGTAAGCATCCACAACAACGATGAAAACTACTTTTTAACTGAAAGAGACATTCACGCTTATTTCGATGAAAGAAGGGATTTAATTGTATCAAACGAATACAAAAACATTGACGTGCCCATGCTCGAAAAAGCACTCAATGCTCATCCGGTGATTGAAAATGCCGAAGTTTCTTACGATTTACTTGGTAATATAAAAGTGGATGTAACGCAGCGTACACCGGTGGTGCGAATCATTAACAAAGACGGGGAAAGCTATTATATAGATTCACAAAGCAAACCAATGCCTTTGAATGATAACTATACCGCACGCGTTTTGGTTGCCAATGGCGAAATTTTTGAACCATACGCCCGTCGTTTTCAATTTACGGTGAATCAAATTAAAAAAAATAAACTTTTTAGCGAAGTAAGTTTGTTGGATGATATATTGGATGTGGCGACTTATATCAATAAAGATTCTAGTTTAACGACTTTAATTCAACAAATTTATATCAACAAAGACAAAGAAATTGAACTGTTCCCTGCAATTGGTAATCATCGAATCGTTTTTGGGGATGCCCAAAACTTGAATGAAAAATTTAATAAACTAAAATTATTTTACACCGAAGGATTAAATAAATCTGACGCTTGGACAAAATACGCGATCATTAACTTAAAATATAAAAACTTAGTGGTGTGCACTAAAATTAAGTAGGACATATGGAAAATAAAACAAATCAAGGCAATCCAAATTTAGCATCAGAACTTGTTGTTGGTTTAGATATTGGAACCACCAAAATTGCTGCGATGGTAGGTAGAAGAAACGAATTTGGAAAAGTTGAAATTTTAGGCATCGGCAAAACTGAATCTTTGGGGGTAAACAGAGGTGTAGTGGTGAACATCGAACAAACTGTTGCTTCCATTAAAACAGCCGTAGCCATTGCTGCCGATAAAGCCAATGTTGATATTGGTGAAGTAATTGTGGGTATCGCCGGGCAACACATCAAAAGCATGCAACACCGCGGCATGATTACCCGTCAAAGCCTAGAAGATGAAGTTTCGCAAAAAGACATTGATAATTTAATTGATAACATGCACCGTTTGGTGATGAGCCCGGGTGAAGAAATCATTCATGTGATTCCCCAAGAGTATATCATCGACAGCGAATCCGGCATCAAAAATCCTATTGGTCATGCAGGCATTCGTTTAGAAGGAAATTTTCACATTATAACCGGCCAAGTTAGCGCAGTAAAAAATATTTTTAAATGTGTTGACCGCGCAGGTTTACAAACTGTTGATTTACACTTAGAGCCATTGGCCAGTTCAGATGCAGTATTAAGCGATGAGGAAAAAGAAGCCGGTGTTGTTTTGGTAGACATAGGCGGGGGTACAACCGATGTAGCCATTTTTTATGATGGCATCATCCGTCATACAGCCGTAATTCCTTTCGGTGGTAACATCATTACAGATGATATCAAAGAAGGTTGTGGCATTATTCGCACCCAAGCAGAGCAATTAAAAGTGAAGTTTGGCTCCGCTTTATCGCAAGAAAACCAAGAAAATGAAATTATTTCAATTCCGGGTTTAAGAGGGCGCCCACACAAAGAAATTTCGGTGAAGTTTTTAGCCCAAATTATACAAGCCCGCATGGAAGAAATTCTCGAATTTGTTTTATTCGAAATTAAAAGCAGCGGTTACGAAAGAAAATTATCAGCCGGTATTGTTGTTACAGGCGGCGGATCATTATTAAAACACTTGCCTCAATTGGTGATGTTAACCACAGGCCTCGATTGTAGAATTGGCACACCGAACGAGCATTTAGCAGGCACCGACGACGAATTAAAAAATCCTTTATATGCCACAGGCGTTGGACTTGTGATGAAAGGCATCGAGAAATACGAGCGCGAATTAAAACGCGGCAAAAACAACGTTAAGGTTGAAATTGAGCAAGAAAAAATTGAAGAAAAAATTAAAGAAAGCAAAAAAGTAGTTGGGCATTCACAACGTAAAGTTGGCAGCTTTTTTACCAGCATTATCGAACGCACCAAAGATTGGATGAGCGACGACATTGAATAATAAAAATCAAAAAAGCACCCATAATTAAAAGAATAAGAATTAAACATTAAAAATTAAATACCATGATGCAATTTGAATTACCAAAAGAAGAAAACTCAATTATTAAAGTAATTGGTGTTGGAGGCGGTGGCAGCAATGCCGTAAATCACATGTACCGTCAAGGAATCAAAGGAGTCGATTTCATCATTTGCAATACCGATAAACAGGCATTGGAAAAATCACCTGTGCCACATAAAATTCAATTGGGTGCAAAATCTACCAGAGGATTAGGCGCAGGCTCTATTCCTAGCGTTGGTCGTGATGCCGCATTAGAAACAATTGATGAAATTAAAAGTTATTTCACTGAAGATACCCAAATGGTATTTATCACTGCAGGTTTAGGCGGTGGTACCGGAACAGGCGCTGCACCGGTAATTGCAAGCATTGCGCGTGAAATGGGTATACTAACGGTTGGTATTGTTACAATTCCATTTGCATTTGAAGGCAAAAAACGCCGCGCGCAAGCCGAGGCAGGTTTGGAAGAAATGAAAAAGTATGTCGATACACTTTTGGTTATCGGCAACGATAAATTGCGCGAAATCTATGGCAACTTAAAAATGAGTGAAGCTTTTGAACACGCCGATGATGTATTAACCGGGGCTGCAAAAAGTATCGCTGAAATTATTAGTTTACACATGCACATCAATGTTGATTTCAACGATGTAAAAACAGTGATGAAAGAAAGTGGTGTTGCTATTATGGGTTCTGCAATCGCCAGTGGCGAAAAACGTGCCTTGACCGCTGTTGAACAAGCTCTAAATTCGCCATTGTTAAACGATAACGATATTAGCGGTGCACGCCACGTTTTACTCAACATCATGAGTGGTAGCGACGATATCGACATGGATGAATTTGGAGAAATTACTGATTTCATACAAGAAGCTGCAGGCGGTACAGCCGAATTAATTACAGGTTACGGCACCGATGCTTCTTTGGGTGACAATGTAAGCGTAACCATTATTGCTACCGGATTTCACTCAAAACAAAGCACAGGCTTCGAAGCACCGGTATTTAAAGAGCGTAAAATTGTAAACCTCGACGAAAAACCAATCGAGGCAAGTCCTGCACCAATTGCCCAACAAACAAATATTGTTGACGAAATTCAAAAAAACGAACCTTTCGTTTTTACAAAAATAGAAACACCTGAAGTTGAAATTCAAAACATTGAAACGCCAATCATTGAATCAAAAATTGAAGAGAACATTATTGAAGAATTTAATTTTGAAATAAAATCTGTTCCGCAAGATGAGCAAGTAAACGATCAAATTGAAATGGAAAGTGCTTCAACAGAATTTACTTTTAGCAATGTTGACGAAGCGCCACAACAAGCTGAAGAAATTTCGGCAGAGCAAAACAGTTTCATGCAAGAATCAATGAGTCGCGAAGAACAAATTCGTCTTGCGCAAGAACGTATTCGTAAGCTAAAAGAAATTACACTTAAAATGAAAAGCCCTGAAGGCTTAGCAGCGCTAGAAAAACAAACTGCCTTTGAAAGAAAAAACATTGTCCTTGAAAATAAAACACCTAGTACCGAGTCGAGTGTTTCAAGATATACATTGAGTGAGGGTGAAAATAAAAAAATTGAAATCCGACCAAACAACTCTTTTTTACACGATAATGTTGACTAATGTTTAACATTGACTTTAAAATGCAGCCTGAACAGGGCTGCATTTTTTTTTGACTTTAATTCTTGCTACATTCATGTCAAAATTAAGAACAACGCAAACAACCGCAAATACGCACAAAACCATTAGTCGTTTGATCGAAAAAGGAATCCTTGAAAACACATTTAAAGGGGGCTTTATCATTGAAGACATAGATATGCATGAATTAAAAGCAGCCAATCGATCCATAGTTGGTTCTGAACCTTATACTGTTTTGGTGCAGGCTGAAGAATTAATTAATTTTTCGGTAAAAGCCAGAGAATTGGTTGCAAGCGAATCTTTTAAGGGCAACAATATTGCAAAGGCACTTCTTTTCAGAAGCTTAGGACAAAGAATTATTGCCAACTTTTATCTCAAAATTCACAAACCGTTTATTAAAACAAAACTTTTCTCTGAACGCGAAAAAGCCATTGCCTGGCTAAAAAAGGAATACCAAACTTTCATCTCGGAAAAAGAAATCATTAATGTGCCTGAAGAAATTGAATGAAAAGCTTATGATAGGCTAAACAAAGGGAATACTTAATTCTACAACCGCCCCATCTTCATTTCTATAAGTTACTACGCCATCCAATTGATCACTTAATGAATTAATGATGGTGATACCAATGTTTTTATTATAGGCATCGTAATTCTTAGGAAAACCTCCGCCGTTATCCTGAATTTTTAAAACCAATTTATCAAATAGAAAGGATAAACTAACTTTTAAGACACCTGATTTTGAGCCATCTTTAAAAGCATGCTTCAATGAATTTGTGATCACTTCATTTACTATTAATCCTATCGGCACCGCCATCGTTACCCCTGCATCAATGTTGTTTAAATCTTCATAAACATGAATTGATTCTTGCAAAGAATGGCTTTTTACAATTTCTTGCACCAAATCACTTATATAATTACTTAAATTAATTTTTGAAAGATCTTCCTTCTTGTAAATTTTTTGATGAACCATGGCGATACTCATCACCCTATTTTTAGCTTCATTCAATAAATTTTTGAAAGTCTCATTTTCAGCCTTATCCAGTTGCAAATTAAATAAACCAATAATGACCGATAAATTGTTCTTCACCCTATGTTGCACCTCCGCCAATAAAACTTCCTTTTCCTGTAATGAATTTTGAATCGTTACCCTATCCTTACTAATTTGGTCTACCAAACTCGAAAAATCCACATGCTGTTGGTTAATCATTCGAATAATAAAGGCCATTAAAATAATCGTTAAAATAGAAGCATTGTAAACATTGTAAATCAACAAATGGTGATTTTGCTCCATGGTGGTTTCAGCCTCAAAATGCACACGTCCGGTTAAAATAAACGTTATTACGATACATAAACCAACAACGCTAAACATGGTGACAGTGCGCATAACAGGCTTAATTGGATTATGCAATAAGGCTGTACAAATTAATATTGGGAAATAATATAAATAATGACCAGTTGAAATGTTGAATGAGAGATTCACAAAAATCATGGTAAAATTCAAACCAAGAATAAATGTATACAATGCGGCCAGATGGGACTTTCGGGCATTAAAATACAAAACCAATAATGAAAAAGAGAACAATCCAATTTCTGATCTAACAATTTGTATTTCTCCCGTTAAGAATAGTTTTATCAAATATAGTACTACACTAAATACAATAATCAGCGAAAACAAATTCAGAAAATTTGTCTCCTTTTTCTGATACATGTCTTGCGCATCATCAACACCAATATTTAGTATTTTATTATACACTATATTTCTCTATACATTTTTAAACCACAATGTTTACAATTTTTTTCGGAACAATAATTATTTTCTTTGGCACCGCACCATTGAGATGCTTCTGAACATCTTCACGACCCATCACCGCGGCCTCAATCTCTTGCACACTTAATTTTGCAGCCAATTCAATATTAAATTTCATTTTTCCGTTGAATGAAACCGGATACATAAAATTATCTTCTACCAAGTAACTTTCATTGCAAATAGGAAATTCAGCATACGCAATGCTGCTCGTATGACCAAGTTGTTGCCATAGTTCTTCGGCAATGTGCGGTGCATAAGGTGAAAGCAATACCAATAAGGGCTCTAACAAAGCTTTTTTATTGCACTTCAAATCGCTTAATTCATTCACGCATATCATAAAATTACTCACCGATGTATTAAATGAAAAACGTTCAATGTCTTCGGTAATTTTTTTAATTGTTTTGTGCAATGACTTTAACTCTGCTTTAGTCGGCGCTTCCTCACTAACATTGGTGTACAAACGCCAAAGTTTCTTTAAAAATCCGCTAACACCTGTGATGCCATTCGTGTTCCATGGTTTACTTTGTTCTAATGGACCTAAAAACATTTCATACAAACGCAAAGTATCGGCACCAAATTTTTCACAAATTAAATCAGGTGTAACGACATTGTACCAGCGTTTCGACATTTTCTCAACTGCTGTTCCACAAATCAATTTACCATTTTCTAATTCAAATTCTGAATTCACGAAATCGTCTCGCCACTTTTTCAAACCTTCAATATTCACCGCATTATTTTCAACCAAATTCACATCAATGTGTATTTCGCTTGTTTCATATTTTTGTTTTAAACCTGCAGATACAATTTTATTGCTGTCGATAACACGGTAAATTAAGGCGGAAGTTCCTTGAATCATGCCTTGATTGATTAATTTTTTAACCGGCTCTTCAAAATGCAGATAACCCAAATCTTTTAAAAACTTGGTCCAAAAGCGTACATATAACAAATGCCCGGTTGCATGCTCACTTCCCCCAATGTATAAATCAACTTGTTGCCAATAGTTAATCAATTCTTTTGCGGCAAACTCATTACCGTTATTTGCATCCATGTAGCGCAAATAATACCACGACGATCCTGCCCAGCCAGGCATGGTGGTGTGTTCATAATCGTATAAGCCGTCTTTTTTCCATGATGCTGCTGCCCTCGCCAATGGTGGCTCACCGTCTTCAGTCGGCAAAAACTTATCCACTTCAGGCAATACCAATGGCAATTCATTTTCTGCCAATGCGCATGACACCCCATTTTTATAATAAATAGGGATGGGCTCGCCCCAATATCTTTGTCGGCCAAACACCGCATCCCTCAATCGGTAATTTACTTTTCCTTTACCCAACTGCCTGTTTTCGATTTCAGAAATAATTTTCTTCATCGCTTCCTTCACTTCCAAACCATTCAAAAAATCCGAATTCACCAATTTCCCTTCTTTGGCATCATACGACGATAAACTTAAATCACCGCCTGCAACCACTTCTAAAATGGGTAAATTAAAATATTTTGCAAAAGCATAATCCCTCGAATCATGACCCGGCACAGCCATTACAGCCCCTGTTCCATATCCTGCCAAAACATAATCACCAATCCAAATCGGAATCAATTTTCCCGTAAAAGGATGTTCAACATACGAGCCGGTGAATACCCCTGACACTTTGTTTACCTCCGCTTGCCTTTCTCTTTCACTCCGAGCTTTTGATTTTAATACATAGGCCTCAACTTCGTTTTTCTGTTCAACCTTTGTAATTTTCTCTACCAATTCATGCTCCGGCGCCAAAGTCACAAACGAAACACCAAAAATGGTATCCGGACGAGTAGTGAAAACTTCAACTTTAGCGTCTGAATCTTTTACTTGAAAAACTAAGCTGCTACCCACACTTCTGCCAATCCAATACCTTTGCGACTCTTTCAAACTTTCACTCCAATCAATGGTATCTAATCCATCTAACAAACGCTGCGCATATGCAGTGATACGCATACTCCATTGTTTCATTAATTTTCGCTCCACCGGAAATCCGCCACGTTCACTCACGCCATCTTTCACTTCATCATTGGCCAAAACAGTTCCCAATGCCGGGCACCAATTCACATAAGCTTCGCCCAAATAGGCCAAACGGTATTGCATCAACACATCCGACTTTTCTTTTTCTGAATATGCTTTCCATTCATCTGCGGTAAATTTTTTTGTGTTTTCATCACAAACAGCTTGCACCAAAGCATTTCCGTTTTTTTCGAATTCGGCTATCAAACCATCAATTGGCTCAGCTTTATCGCTTGTGATGTTATACCAAGCATTAAATATTTGTATAAAAATCCATTGTGTCCATTTGTAATAATCAGGGTCAGAGGTTCTCACTTCGCGATCCCAATCAAAACTAAAGCCAATATTATCTAACTGTTCGCGGTAACGCGCAATATTTTGCTCAGTTGTAATTTTAGGATGCTGCCCTGTTTGAATGGCATACTGCTCTGCCGGTAAACCAAAGCTATCATAACCCATGGGGTGTAAAACATTAAAGCCCTTATGGCGTTTGTATCTTGCCATAATATCAGAGGCAATATAACCCAAAGGATGACCCACGTGTAAACCTGCACCGCTAGGGTATGGAAACATATCTAGCACATAATATTTTGGCTTTTCAGACGACACGTTTGCGGCCTGAATCCCCGCTGAAAATGTTTTTCTTTCTGCCCAAATTTTTTGCCACTTTTTTTCTATTTCGATAAAATTATATTCCATACTCAAATGCTAATGAAGCCAACGAAGATAAGGATTTTATGGGATTGGATTTGGCGTTTTTGCCAATTAATTCAACCAAACAATAGGGTTTGTAAAACCACCCCTAAATCATTATGACAGGGTTTTGTCTTTAAAAAATAAAAAAAAATTACAGTTTTAAAATAGAAATAATGGCGATTAGATATACTCTTCGCGCTTAAAATAATCGATGATTGAATCAATGATAAATTTGTTTTGTTGTTTGGCATCTAAAAAAGGTAGATTTTCCTTTAATTGCCAATGCGGCCAGTCTTCTTCATCTTTTCCTACAAATTCATAAAAACCATAAGGCTCTAACAAGGTACAGATGGCAATGTGCATGATTTCCAACTTTTCATCCTTTTTGTATTTACGATATGGTTTTGCCAACTCTTGCAAACCAATGGTAAACAATATGGCATCAACATCCATCTCTCCATCAAAACGAAGTTTTAGTTTTTCCTGCAATATATCCCAATCACTTGCCATACAATGAAATTAAGCCTTTAATGAATTTTGGGCTTTGATATTAAAATCTATAAAATCTAAAATCTCTTCCTTGCCCGTTTTTTTCTCTGATGAAGAAATAAAACTATTGGGTAAATCTTCCCAGTGTTTTAAAATTTCGCTTTCAATTTGTTTGATGTTTTTTTCCAATTGACTTTTCGAATTTTTATCAGCCTTGGTATAAATAATACTGAAAGGAATTTCATTCTCTCCACACCACAACATAAATTCCAAATCAATTTTTTGTAGTTCTAATCGACTGTCAATTAAAATAAACAAACACACCAATTGATCTCGCTTTTTACAGTAGTCAAAAATGATGGTTTCAATTTTCACCTTTTGATCCTTGCCTGTTTTAGCGAAACCATACCCGGGTAAATCAACCAAAAACCAATGTTCATTAATTAAAAAATGATTGATCAGTTGGGTTTTTCCGGGTGTAGCTGATGTTTTAGCCAACTTGTTGTTGTTACACAACATGTTTATCAATGAGGATTTACCCACATTACTTCTGCCAATAAAGGCATACTCTTGCATGTTGGTTTTTGGACAACCAAATATGCTTGAGGCACTTTGTTTAAAGCTGGCTTTTTTTATTTGCATGAATTATTTTTTATTGCTCTTTGGTGTATACGTTTTTACGTGGCGCTCTTTTTTACTTTCGTAAATATCGGCCATGGTCACCAAAATGCCGGTTTCTTCAACATCACCAAAAGTAGGATTGGTGGCAGTACCAAAACTTTTCATGGTAGGACTTAAATTCATGTATGCATTCACCAATGGTGGAATATTTTCACCCAAAGCTCTAACATGTTTGTTTAATAAGGCATGCCCATCTTTGTAAGCCAAGCCTTTTAATTGACTCAAAAATTCAGATACATTGGTTTCAATATTTACCCCATGAATGGGAGTTACCAAATGATCAGGATCAGGAAAATAATGTTTCATAAAGGTCAAAATAAGATCACGTGCTTCACGATTAAAATCGGTGTACATGGTTACCTTGCCGTAAAAATGCTTTTGTGAAGGATTATCAACCAAAATGGCGCCCAAACCATCCCATAAATTATCCAAACTAAATAAACCCTTGCGCATGTTTTCACCCGGCTGATACAAAGGTTGAATAAACGAACGCCCTAGTTCAATGGTATATGGCAGGTATTCGCTATAAAACTGCGGACTAAAATCAAACAATTCTGTGGTGGCCAAATGTACCTTACCGCCAACAAATTCTGCATCCTTGCACAAAATAAAACGGTATGCGCCCACAATCTCTTTGTCCTCAGGTTGCCAAACCAACAATTGCTGATAAGGATGTGCAGAAGTATCAAATTCATCAATATCAATTTCTTTACCTGTACCGCCACCCGCATGCCTGAAGGTCACTTCACGCAAACGCCCAATCTCACGCATTACATTTGGCGAGTCGTGATTGGTAATGATATAAATCTCATTATTTCCATTGTTGGTTTTACGCACAAAACGCTCGTGGTTTAACTCACTTTGTAAGGCTTCTCTACTTACTTTATCAATAATGTTTTGCATATACTTGATGTAAATATACAATTAATATAAAAAAGGAAAATCATTCAACAATTGACTTTAATTAGCCATTTATCGAATTAATTTTAAAATCTCAAGCACCAATTTTATTGCCTTTAAGTCCACTTAAACACATTCCCTTGCCACATTTAAGCCGTTTGTTTTTATTCAGCCCATCTGCCATTACCTTTATTTCAGAATCGCGATTAACTCAGTTTTATTTTTTATTTATTCACTTAAAACCTTTTGTTATGAGTTACTTCATCAATAATCAGCAAAAAGTCAATGAACTCATCTTTGCCAACCGCAATAAAAATTATGGCGCTTATGTGTTACGTGCCGATTACGGCTACACTCTCTTCTTCTCTTTGTTTATCACTGCATTGGGCATAGGTGGCATTATGTCAATTGCCTATTATTATAGCAATCACATTGATACCAATACGCCTGAGCATGGAGGTCAGGTAAAAAATATCGAAAAAATATACACCATCACCTATGAGCAGAAAACAATAGAGGAACTCAAACAAAACGACAAGAAAGTTATTCCTTCTAAAGTCAATCCCGATCCTAAAAAAAGCATCACCAATAATGTGGTGGTAAAGGATACCATACCAAACAATACAACCGAAGCAAGCGTGCTAAAAATAAGCACTGAATCAAAAAGTGTTACTGCAAACAGTGCCGGAAACGAAATCAGTGATGGCACCGAAGGAACAAAAGGTAAAGACGGCAAGGGTCTTGTGAAAATTGAACAAAAGAAAATTCAAAAAGACATTGATGTGGATACACCACCCGAATTTGAAGGTGGATTAAGTGCCCTCTACCGTTTTATTTCTAAAAATTTGCGATATCCTTCAGAAGCAGCTGAAGAAGGCAGAGGCGGAACAGTATATGTAAATTTTGTGGTTGATGAATCCGGAAAAATCGAACAAGTGAACTTATTGAATAAAAAAGGTTTTGGTTTAGATGAAGAAGCATTGCGCGTTGTAAGTATGCTGCCCAATTTTAAAACCCCGGCCAAAGTAAAAGGCGAAGCCGTAAAAGTATATTTTCAATTACCCATCAAATTTGTGCTCAAATAAAAAAGGCCATCAAAATACTGATGGCCTCATTTTAAATGATTCATTTATTATCCTAACATTTGTTTCACTAAACTCGAAACCATTTTATTATCGGCCTTACCGGCAAAAAATTTAGAGGCTGCTCCCATTACCTTGCCCAAATCAGCAGCACCGGTAGCACCAACCGACGCAATGATTTTAGCAAGCTCCTGCTTCACTTCATCTTCACCCATTTGTTTTGGAAGATACTCTTCAATAATCGCCGCCTGAAACAATTCTGAATCTGCTAAATCCTGTCGGTTTTGACCCACATAAATTTCAGCAGTTTCCTTACGTTTCTTCACTTCCTTTTGCAAAGCCTTATTCGACGAATCATCCGTTAAACCTTCGGCTGAAGTTTTAAGCAACAAAACAACCGATTTAATGGCACGCAAGGCTTCGAGCTTGGCTGCATTCTTCGCTAACATCGCCGCTTTTATATCGGCATTAATTCTCTCTTCAATGTTCATGTGCATTTTTCTTAATGACTTACTGTAAATTTTCCGCTTTGAATATTTTCACCGGCAGCATTTTGAATTTTATAAAAATACAATCCGTTGGCATAATTGGAAGTCGATAAATTTAATTTATCACTTCTAACTTCAATGTTTTCAATCACCTTACCTGTTAAATCCAATACCTGCAATGAAGCGTTGTTTAAAACATTCGATTTAAAATTGATGGCATTGTTACAAGGATTTGGATAAACAGAAATTTGCGACACCAACACTTTGTTATCATCTAAACCTACAGTGGTGGTATTTGTTACAGTAGCATTTTTATTTCTAAAAACAGTTTGCTGTGTAGTAACACCGCCAATTGATGCGTTTAAGGTTGAACTCGAAATGCTAAATGCAGGGGCTTTAATACCCGTTACATAATAATCATAATTCACCTGAATCACAGTGCCGCTTAAAAAACCGGCATTAAAACTAATGGTTTGACTGTTTACAACACGGCTGGCCGAGTTAAAAGTTGCATTTGCACCGGGCAAGGTCAAGGTGCCTGTACCGTCAAGCATCACCGATGATGTGCCTGTAAAAGTTGCCGGAAGCCCCGAAGAACTGAGCGAACCGCCAATAACATTGGTGGTACCGGTATTTAAAGTCATTGGGTAAACTGCTTGTATGGCCGCCAATGTATAAACCAATGCCACCACATTGGTGCCCACTGTAATGGTACCGCCATAATAACGCATCGCACTTGCATCTGCATTATAATAAGCAACATTTGCAGTATTTGAACTTACCGAAACCGAGGCATTGGGAAAAGAAATGTTCGATACAGCCGAAGCACTGTAATTTTGCACCACGCTACTGTGGGTATTAATGGTCGAAAAATTCCATGTAGCACCTGCACCGCCGCTGCCGGGATTAATATTGGTTGAATCACATTGATACATTTGGTAACTGTCACCTACATTAGGCGCATGGTTGGCCTGCGTTAACTGCGCATTTAAAGTAAAAACAGCTGCAAAACTTGCAATAAAAGAGTAAATTTTTCTCATAAGATTTAGGTTATTATTATTTCAAAAATAAACAAAAAAAAAGGCACTTTAACATTGGATTAAATTCTCTAGACTATTTTAACAGTAAAGACGAATCTCCATAACTCAAAAATCTAAAATCATGCGCCAAGGCATAGGCATAAACTTTTCGCCAATCATCGCCAATCACCGCCGCTACAAGTAACAGCAAAGTACTTTGCGGTTGATGAAAATTGGTGAACAATCCCTTCGCCATCTTTAATTGATAAGGGGGTGCAATCATAATTTGTGTTTTGCAATGCAAATCAGCCATTCCCCTCGCAAGCATCCAATTCAATAAAGCCTGCAAACTTTCCGCCGGCGTAATTGGCGAAAGAGCCAAATCATAAACATCCCACTGACTTATTTCCAAAGACTCCAAAGTTATCCCTCTGTGATAATGGGCTTTTAATCCCATCCAATACAAACTTTCCAAGGCTCTTAAACTGGTTGTTCCCACACAAACAATGCGCTTCATTAGTACCTTTTGAATCGCTTCAATAGCTTCAATTTTTAAATGCATCCATTCGGCATGCATCGAATGTCCTTCCATTTTCGCGGCTTTCACAGGCTTAAAGGTGCCTGCACCTACATGCAATGTTAAACGCAAACAATCAGTACCTGCCTTTTTTAGTTCATCAAGCTTTTCTGCCGTAAAATGTAATCCCGCCGTTGGCGCAGCCACCGATCCTTTGTGTTCGGCATAAACCGTTTGATAACGCAAAGCGTCTGTTTCAGTGCTCTCCCTCTTTAAATAAGGCGGAATGGGCAACTCCCCAAATATTTCAAGTATCTCATAAAAAGGTATTTGCTCATTCGACCAGTTAAACAACACCTCATAATCACCTTCATGTTTTGCCAGCAATTTCACATTTAATTGCAAGTCGCCCTTTTGCAAACTTAATGCTTCTTCCTTCCATTTTTTTACATGCCCAACCATACATAGCCAATTCACTTTCCCCTTGCTGTTTAAGGCTTGCTGAGGCTTCATGTTTTGTGCCGGACCCAAACAAAATACTTCAATACCTTGCCCTTGTTGGTTTTTAAATTTTATCCTGGCCGTTATCACCTTGGTATCATTAAAAACCAACACTGTATCATTGGGTAAATGTTCAACAATTGAATGAAACTTACTTTCAATAATTTGCGAATCCTTATACAAAAGCAATTTAGAACCGTCGCGTTTTTGATCCGGAAAATTCGCTATACGATCCGGCGGCAATTCATAAGTGTAATCCAAAATGGAAATATCAGAAGGATGCAAAGACATGTACTTTATACCAATTTCATCAGTTTCAAAACTTTTTCAATGTCTTCAGGGGTGTCAACACAATGACTATCGTAAGCTGTAATCACACATTTAATTTTATAACCGGCCTCCAACCATCGCAATTGCTCAAGCGATTCAGCCATTTCTAATTTTGATGGTTTTAAAGCACTAATCTTTTCTAAAATATCACTGCGATAAACATACATGCCCACGTGCCTGTAATAGTCGTGATGCATATGCCAAGTACTGAGTGCCTTGTTTTTTAAAAAAGGAATCACACTACGACTAAAATAAATGGCCTCGTTTTTTTCATTCAGTACTATTTTCACTTCACCACTGTCGAACAACACCGACTCCGATTCACAGCGAATCATTTGTGTGGCCAATTCAACCTGTCCGTTACAAACATCCACCAACTCATTGATCTGAATAGGATTCAAAAATGGCTCATCACCCTGTATGTTCAACACATAATCAAACTCACCGGCCGTTTTCTTCATGGCCTCAAAACAACGGTCGGTACCGCTCGGATGATTTACTTCCGTTAAAATGGCCTTACCGCCAAAGGCTGTTACATGGTCAAAAATACGCGCATCATCTGTTGCCACCACCAAAGTTTTTAATTTTGAAAGTGCTGCTTGCTCATACACGCGTTGCAACATGCTCTTGCCTTGTATCATTGCCAAAGGCTTTCCCGGAAAGCGCGTAGAGGCATATCGCGCAGGTATAACTCCCAATATATTCATCTTTAGTATTTGTTATCAAAAATAACAAAAACAATTCGCTAATTTTACTGTCACTATAACAAGTGAAAACATATACCATATTTTTTCTTTTCCCGATTTTATTGTCCCTCTTTCCGGCCCCAACACCTGCCGATCCTAAACTCACAAAAATTATTCACCAATTATTCGATTCGGTTAAAAACATGCGCAGCGTGCAATACAAAGTCACCGCTGTCGAAAGGGGCTTAAACGAATTTCACACGGTTCATTCTGAAGTTAAATTACAATGCAAACCTCGCAAAGTGTATTTGGTGAACCCGGCAAAAAAACTCGAAATTTTATACAACAGTCAAACCGATGCCGATAAAGCCCTCGTAAAATCACCTACCCTCGCTTTTGTTTCCATCAAGTTAGATCCCACCGGTAACATCATGCGCAAAAACCAACACTACAGCATCCACGAACTGGGTTTCGATTTTATCATTAAAGCCCTGGCGCTTATTATTAGCAAAGATCCCGAAGGACTCGCAAACTTTACCTTGCATGGCAAATGCATCAAAAATAACCGCTCATGTTACTTGCTTGAATACAACAATAACCAATTCCGTTATATCAATTATACAGTCGGCAATAAAGAAACCGTTAGTTTAATTGCAGGCAAATTAATTGTCAATGAGCACATCATCCGTTACAAAAACAATTTAATCAACGACTTTTCTTATCTCAAAAGCGGAAGCATTTTAAAAGTCCCCAACCTCTTCCTCAAAAGGGCCGTGGTGTACATCGACGAAAAAACAATGCTGCCAATAAGCATCAGCATTTTTGATGAAAAAGAAATGTTTGAAACCTACGATTTCACCGAAATTGAAGTCAACAAAAATTTTACGGAAATGGATTTCAATCGCAAAAATAAAGACTATCACTTTTAAGTTTGCAGCATCCAACACAATCATTAATGATTGTACTTTGAACAATTTTATCAAAAATTTTTTTTGGGCGCCGCCCTTCGCGCAAAACCAAAAACACTGCCGATATTTTGCGCTTCGGGCCCGGGCTTTTCATGCCGGCAGGCTCGTCCTTAGCTTTGCCTGTAAGGCTGCGGGGTCTCATTACGCTGTTGCTGAGCCTCCTCGCCTAACAGGCATTACGCAAGGCCATCGCCTGCCTCTATTTCAATCCCTGGCGCATCCCAAACCTTAACATTACGAAATGCCCTTTATTTTAATTTCTTTGTAACCGTCACGAAACGTAAAAGGCACAACGCAATCAAAGTGCTTTTAATAAAACCTTGTACAAGGCAATCATGTTTTCAATGTCTTTTTTATGCACTTTTTCATCCGGTGTGTGAACGTTTTCTTCCGCCGCACCAATAAAACACCAATCCCATGGAAATGCCGCCATTTGCAGTTCTTTGGCATCGCTGCCGCCACTACCTTCCACTTCCAACTGATAAGCACAAGCATGTTTTTTGGCAATATCAATAATGCGCCGTATAAAACTTTTTCGAGGAATTAAACTGTCACGCATACTAATCACAGGCCCTTTACCAAAATGCACCCCGTCCGAAATCCATGATATATCTGAAATTAAACCTTGTCGTATGCCATACTTTTCGGCCAAGAATTTTTGCAAATAAGCAACACTGCCGCCGCCATGCTCCTCCCAAGTACTAAATACCAAGGCCCCATCCTTCATGGTTTCGGCCAATCGCAAAGCATTGTATACACCCAAACGATTATCCATATAACAACACTGCACAAAGTCTTTGTCCTCACGCCAATTTGGTTTATACGTTAATTCTGTACCGGTATCAAACAATACATCTGAAACATATTCCAACCCCTTTAAACTTTTATCCTTGTTCAAGGCGATGTGCAAACTGGCATCGTGCCATTTTTCATCTTTTAATCCAATTAATTTGGTGCCTTCTTTTAAAACCGGACCGCCAATTTTCACCAATTGATTGCCGTACCGAACTGTAAAGCCTATGCTGTCCATATGCGCAAACACAGCTGTTCGGGGCTTCCCAAAGACCAAAATAATATTGTCTTGAAAATCCTTACCCGCATAAATTTTAGGCTGGTGTTTCCACGACTTCACATGTGTTTTAATATAATCCAAAACAAAATCTTTCATGGCCACTTCATTACCACTTGGGGCGTGTATGGCACACATTGATTTTAATAATTCGTAATCACTTTTTGTTTTCATCTTTTTCATTCCTTGGAATTTAATTCAATTAACTTAACACTGTAATTTTCTTTTAATGCTTCAGTTAAGGCGTTTTCATTCGCTGCCTTCAATTGAAATTGTATTTCATAAGCCGCATTAAAATCCTGTGACAAAATTTTTGCATCCAATTGTTTTAAGCTGCGCATCACTTTGCTTAACTGCGTTGCATCACATTCAATTTTAAAAACCTTTAAGGGGTAAAACTCTTGTATCTCTGCTGCAGCTAGCACTTCAGCGGCTGCCGATTTGTAGGCGTTAATCAATCCATTAACTCCCAAAAGGGTACCGCCAAAATAACGCACCACCACCACCAAACAATTAATCAAGCCTTTCGATTGAATTTGCGCCAAAATGGGTTTACCTGCAGTGTTGCCGGGTTCACCGTCGTCGTTGGCGCGCGTTATTTGTTTATCGCTCCCCAAAACCCAAGCATAACAATGGTGAGTAGCCGAAGGGTGTTCCTTTTTTAAGGCCAGTAAATGCAGCTTAATGTCTTGTTCGCTCGCTACAAAAAAACAAAATGCAAAAAATTTGGATCCTTTATCCTTATAAAGAATACCATGGTTTTTGCTGATAATGTGATAAGGCGCTGCCATCAATATGGCATCAAATTAACAACAAAATCAGCAAAAACGAAGTACAAAAACCCGAATTATCTTAAATACAACATTTCACGGTACTTTGGCAAAGGCCAAGTAGCGTCGTCAATTATGTATTCCAATTTATCAACGTGGTATCTGATTTGCTCAAAAAACGGCTTAACCTTTTCGCAATATGCTTCTGCTTGTTTGCGTCCACCAACAATGTTATTTGCCGATTTTCTGGCTTCACGCATGGCTTCAGCGCTTTTACCAACAATACTAACACGCTCACTGATTTCTTTAATCAATGACAACTGCATATCGGCAGCCGCTTTATAATCCTTATCAGCTAAAATATTTTTTAATCCGTTTACATTGTCAATCAACACTTTTTGATAGGTAATTGCTGCAGGAATAATTTGATTATTCACCATGTCAGCAATAATGCGTGATTCAATCTGAATTTTTTTGGTGTATGTTTCCAAATAAATTTCATAACGTGCTTCTTGTTCGCGGTGCGTTAAAATGTGCAGTTTTTCGAACAAGGCCAATGATTTTTTACTGATGAAAAAATCCAATGCACCTGGCGTTGTAGGAATATTGTTCAAGCCACGTTTTTTAGCTTCAGCCTTCCATTCATCACCGTAACCATTGCCTTCAAAACGAATTTTTTTCGAATCTGTAATGTATTTCTTTAAAACATGTAAAATGGCATCATCCTTTTCCATGTTTTTGCTCGACATCAAACCATCAACATCTTTTTTAAATTCAATCAATTGATCTGTCATGATGGCGTTCAACACGGTCATGGCACCGGCGCAATTGGCCGATGAACCAACCGCTCTGAATTCAAATTTATTGCCTGTAAAGGCAAATGGTGATGTTCTGTTACGATCGGTATTGTCTAATAAAATATCAGGAATTTTTCCGATGCTAAGTTTAAGTGCTGTTTTTTCTTCAGGACTTAATTTCTTATCCCCTACACTCTTTTCTATTTCATCTAAGATTTTATTTAATTGTTCGCCAACAAATACACTCATAATGGCTGGAGGCGCTTCGTTTGCACCCAAGCGATGATCGTTATTTGCCGAAGCAATACTTGCTCTCAATAAATCGGCATGTTCATGCACCGCTTTAACGGTGTTGATGAAAAATGTCAAAAATTGCAAATTGGTTTTTGGTGTTTTTCCCGGCGACAATAAATTTTTACCGGTATTGGTTGCCAAACTCCAGTTATTGTGTTTACCGCTACCATTCACACCGGCATAAGGTTTTTCATGCAACAACACACGGAAGTTATGACGAATGGCTACTTTTTCCATCACATCCATTAATAACTGATTGTGATCAACTGCAATATTAATTTCTTCAAATACAGGTGCACATTCAAATTGCGCAGGCGCTACCTCATTGTGTCTTGTTCTTACCGGAATACCTAACAAATGTGATTCGTATTCAAAATCTTTCATGAACGATAA
>CANGGP010000024.1 GCA_947453445.1 Sphingobacteriaceae bacterium | reverse complement strand
TTGCCATCATCTTGAATAAAGCCTACAAAAGCAATTTCGCTTTTCTTACGAACGTAAGTTGGCGGCATACAGCTTAAAGTAAAAGTTTGTGATTGACCAACTGTCCAAGTAGGTGCCATCGACACACCGGTTTGTAAACCTGTGGTTTGTGAAGTACCGTATGATTTAATCGCCGCATCATAAAAATCTTTTTCACCATTGGTGCCCGGTTGAACCGAGAAGTTGATTAAACGCTCAACCATTACCGTACGGAAAATTAAATTTCCAGAAGCAGTAAAAGGCGCAGTGGCTTGAATGTTTACAGTTAAATTAATCGCACCTGAAACATCCCAAGCGCGGTTCATCGTCACCGAGAAAGCTGAGGTAAAAGATTGCGCAGTGGCAATCATGGCATTGGTTAAGTTAGCCGGGTGATCAACGCTGCTGCCGGTTGCGCCGAAAACAGCTTGACTTTGACCGTCAATTTTACCGAAAGGCGCATATGTTACGGCTGGATTGTAACCATATCCACCACTCGCAGTTGAACGGTATCTCCAGTCAATTTCAGCTTGATTGGTTTTGTATAATGACCATGTGTTGCTAGGCGCAGAAGGAATAGGCACTTGCCATTTAATCGCCACAATTTTGGTGGCATTGGTTGCTGACAATAATAAATTGTTCAAGCCCGGATTGGTTGAAGCACAAGGAGGACAGGTTTCACCCGTAAATTCCTCATACAAACAAAGACGAGGCGTTTGTGCATTGGCGAAAGCCGCCAATAATACTACGCTAAAAGCAAGTAGATTTTTTTTCATGTTGATAGTTTCTAAATTATTACTAATGTGTTAACAAATATATAGAACCACAATTAATAATACAACCTTATAGATGTTAAATGCGGCAGAATAAACAAAATACGGCGCATTTGGCTACATTGCCCCCAATGCCTTGATGCATGCTGCATGCCAAAGGTTTTGATGCCCCCTTTTTTTGAAAGCCTCCAACCTAAATGGCTTAATTTTGCACGAATCTTATCTTTTTTCAGGAATATTCATTCCGTACCCATCAATTTGAAGAATATATTACCTTTGCCGGCGCCAATGCTTCACGAGTCCCCATTAGAGAGTATTTTCGAAGCGAAAGTTCAATTACTCGATTTTAACAAAAACCTTTGGTTAAGGGGTTTGAACGGATCTTCTTTGTCCTTTATCATCAAAAGTATCAGCACACAACATCAAAAAAATATTTTGCTGGTGGCTTCCGATAAAGAAAAAGCCGCTTATCTGTACAATGATATTGATGCCTTAATGGGCGACAACAACGTATTGTTCTTTCCTGAAAGTTACAGGCAACCTTATCAAGAAGAAAAAACTACGAATGCAAATATTCAAGAACGCACCGAAGTTTTAAACCGCTTATCGAAAGAACATTTTAAAGGCGTATTGGTAACATACCCGCAAGCATTAAGCGAAAAGGTAAGTCTTAAAAAACAATTGCTGCAAACCATTTTACGCATCAAAAAAGGCGAAAAATTATCCATCGATTTTATCTCTGAGTTTTTAATTTCTTACCACTTCGAAAGGGTTGATTTTGTTTACGAACCCGGTCAGTTCAGCATTCGCGGTGGCATTATTGATATTTATTCTTTCGCCAACGAATACCCTTACCGCATCGAATTGTTTGGAAACGATGTAGAAGCCATTAAAACCTTTGATCCCACAAGTCAATTATCAAATGCCACTTTTGATTTTGTGACCATTTTACCAAATATTAATTCAGCACTTTTTACCGAACAAAAAGTAACCCTGCTTGATTATTTTGATGCGGAAAACACCATACTCTGTTTTGAAGATGCCAAATATTGTTTGGATGTGCTCGACAAAAAAATGAAAGTAGCCATCAAAGCATTTGAGACTTTGTCGGGCGAAATCAATCAATTAACACCTACTACTTTATTTGCCTCGGGTGAAGAATTGTTGCTTCAAATAAAGGCTTTCAAAACCCTTGAATATGGCGTGCAGACTTCCTTTTCAGCCACGGCAGTAGAATTTAACCAAAAACCGCAACCAAGTTTTAATAAAAATTTTGATCTGCTGGTTGCCAATCTAAAAGAAAACAAAACCAAAGCTTACCGCAATTATTTTTTAACCGATAACCAGCGCCAAGCCGATCGTTTAATTTCAATTTTTAATGATTTGCTGGCCAAAGAACACCGTACTTACGACACATTAATTGAACACCATTCGCTCAACATTCACGAAGGTTTTATTGATGATGATTTAAAAGTGGCCATTTACACCGACCACCAAGTGTTTGAGCGTTACCACCGCTTTCGACTAAAAGAATTAAAAAATAAAAGTGCCGAAGCTTTTACCATTAAAGAGCTACTCACTTTAAATCCGGGT
The DNA here is from genome assembly GCA_947453445.1 of Sphingobacteriaceae bacterium. Taxonomy (GTDB): domain Bacteria; phylum Bacteroidota; class Bacteroidia; order B-17B0; family Aurantibacillaceae; genus Aurantibacillus. The sequence goes on along the minus strand of CANGGP010000024.1, from coordinate 41,015 downwards.
GATTATGTCACCCATATCGATCACGGAATTGGACGCTTTGCCGGTTTACAAAAACTCAACATCAACGGGCAAGAACAAGAGAGTGTAAAGTTGTTGTTTAAAGACAATGATGTGCTTTATGTGAGTATTCACAGTTTGCACCGCATCAGCAAATTCAGCGGCAAAGAAGGGCAAGTGCCACGCATCGATAAACTGGGCAGCAGCACCTGGCAAACATTAAAAAATAAAACCAAACGCAATGTAAAATTGTTGGCTTACGATTTAATTAAATTGTATGCCGAGCGCAAAGCCAAACCGGGTCATGCTTTTCCCAAAGACAATTACATGCAGTACGAATTGGAAGCTTCGTTTATTTACGAGGATACACCCGATCAAATAAAAGTGACCAATGATGTGAAAAAGGACATGGAAAAACCACATCCCATGGACCGTTTGGTATGCGGTGATGTAGGTTTTGGTAAAACTGAAATTGCCGTGCGTGCGGCTTTTAAAGCTGTGTGCGACGGAAAACAAGTGGCGGTTTTGGTGCCCACCACCATTTTGGCCTACCAACATTTTCAAACATTTAAAGAACGCTTAAAAGATTTGCCTTGCACTGTTGATTACATAAACCGTTTTAGAAGCGCCAAAGAACAAAAAGATATTTTTAAACGCCTGGCCGAAGGCAAAATCGACATCATGATTGGCACACACCGCTTGGTAAGCAAAGACCTTCATTTTAAAGATTTAGGTTTACTCATCATCGATGAAGAACAAAAATTTGGTGTAGGTGTAAAAGACAAACTCAAAACATTTAAAGCCAACATTGATACATTAACATTAACGGCAACGCCGATTCCGCGCACTTTACAATTTAGTTTAATGGGTGCCCGCGATTTATCGGTAATTTCAACGCCACCGCCAAACCGTTATCCCGTACTTACCGAATTGCACACTTTTGATGAGGTGTTGATTCGCGATGCCATTACATATGAAATGAACCGCGGCGGCCAAGTGTTTTTTGTACACAACAAAGTGCAAAGTATCACCGAAATGACCGGCATCATTCAACGCTTGGTGCCCGATGCGCGCATTGCCATTGGTCACGGCCAAATGGATGGCGACAAGCTCGAAGACGTTATGCTTGGTTTTATGGAAGGTGATTACGATATTTTGGTCGCCACCACCATTATTGAAAGTGGTTTAGACATTAGCAACGCAAACACGATCATTATTAACGATGCGCAAAATTTTGGTTTAAGCGATTTACACCAAATGCGGGGCAGGGTAGGCCGAAGTAATAAAAAAGCTTTTTGTTATTTGTTGGCCCCTTCATCCATTATGCTTACCGGTGAAGCCCGCAAACGTTTAAAGGCCATTGTTGATTTCAGTGATTTAGGCAGCGGTTTTCAAATTGCCATGCGCGATTTGGATATTCGAGGTGCCGGTAATTTATTGGGCGGCGAACAAAGTGGTTTTATCAATGATATGGGCTTTGATACCTATATGAAAATATTAAACGAAGCCATTGAAGAATTAAAAGAAGAAGATTGGTATCAAGCAGCAGTAGGCGGCGATGAAGAAACTGACAAAACTGTTTTCTCACGCCAATTTGTAAAAGAAACCGTAATTGAAACCGATTTACAATTGTTGATTCCGGATGCCTATGTGGGAAGTTTAACTGAACGTTTGTTGCTGTACCGCGAATTGGATAACATCACCAAAGAAGAAGACCTAATTAAATTTGAAGCAAGTTTACGCGATCGTTTTGGTCCGGTACCAAAGGAAGCCATAGAATTGATTAATGTGGTGCGCATGCGTTGGAAGGCCATGCACCTGGGCTTTGAAAAATTGATTCTGAAAAACAGAAAAATGAAAGCCTATTTTTTAAGCAAAAAACAAAGCGATTATTTTGGCAGTCCAATGTTTATGGCCGTTTTAGCCTACGCTCAAAAATACCCGCGACTTTGCACTTTAAAAGAACAACACGAAAAATTACACCTCACAGTTGAAGATGTTCATAGCATCGATAGAGCATCTGAATTGCTGGCAGATATTGAACAAATGATTAACTTGCCTTCATCCATTTCAAATGAAAATTAATTCGCGATCGGGCGCCATATTAACCATTTTATTCGGCTATATTTTAATGCAGTTTATTTGGTGGGAAGTGCTTTTGGTGCGCCAAAGCACCAACATCATGAACGAACAACAAAAATTACTCGAGTTGTCGATTAGTCGCGAATTAGAATTAAAAGATAAAGTAGATGCCTTGCATCAGCGCCACCAAACACAAACAATTATGATTGTGTGCGAAGGCACCGTTTTTTTATTGCTTTTGTTGTTTGGCATGTACAAGGTAAAAAAAGCCATTGATAAAGAAGCAGATCTAAAAAACCAACAACAAAATTTTTTCTTGAGCATCACGCACGAATTAAAAACGCCCATTTCGGCAACCAAGTTGCAATTACAAACCTTGTTAAAACAAAAACTGAGCACCGAAGTACAAAACGACATTATTCAATCGGCTTTACAAGAAAATGAGCGTTTAAATAAACTCATCGACAATGTGCTACTGGCCAGCAGAATGGATAGTACTGATTATCGTTTTAATGCCGGCACCGAAAACATTAGTGATTTATTAACTGCGCTTGCCGAACGTTATTACAAAAAGGAATTACAAAATGGTCAATTGCATTTAAATATTCAAAAGGATGTGTTTTATGCCGTTGATGTGCAAACCTTTCCTTCAATCGTTACCAATTTAATCGACAATGCCATTAAATACAGTGGCAGCGACAAAAAAATAAACTTACAATTGTCGGCCGAAAATCGGCTTATTCGTCTTCAAGTAATCGATAACGGTTTTGGGATTGCCGTAGCCGACAGAGAAAAAGTTTTTGAGCGTTTTTACCGTATTGGCAATGAAGAAACCCGACAAACAAAAGGCACCGGTTTGGGTTTGTACATTGTACAAAACATTGTAAACAAACACAGTGGTCGCATTCGCCTTTTGGCCAATGAACCCCAAGGCAGCATATTTGAAATAGTATTCAATGTTGCATAAATTCTTTACATATCTATTATTGGTTATTTTGTCATGTGCCTGTCAACAAAACAATGCGCCGTCGCAAAAACAGGGGCCGATAGAATCAAAAGATGATTTGTTATACGCCAAACGTTTTTCCTTAAAACAATATAAAACGCATAAATGTATTTACCTTTTTGGCAATCGCCGCAACCACGATACAACGGCCAGGTTTTTGTTGGCCAATGACACCAATGGTTTGGCCATGAAGCACAAAGCATTTACAATTGTGAAAACACCGGTAAACAAAGTGGCCGCATTGGGCAGTTTGTATGCCAATATGTTGGATGCCCTGTCGTCGCTCGCAGCATTAATTGCGGTCGATGACATGCATTATATAGGCAATCCCAACATCATTAAAAAACACCAAAACGCTGCATTGGCCGAATTGGCTTTGAGTCCGCAAATTGACCTCGAAAAAACCTTGCGCATTCAACCCCAAATTATTTTTTCGTTTGGCATGGGTGAAGGCGAAAAGGATATTGACAAAAAATTGCAGTTAAGTAAAATTCCAAACTGCATCATCGTCGACCATTTGGAAGAAAATCCTTTAGCGCGGGCCGAATGGATAAAATTAATCGCCGCTTTTTTAAATAAAGATTCATTGGCCAATGTTTTGTTCGACAGCACACAAATTAAATACCTGCGATTAAAAAATTTGGCGGCAACAGCAAAGACTAAACCGGCTGTATTTACCGAAGCTAAATTTGGGGATGTGTGGTACATGCCCGGTGGGACCAGTTTTATGGCCACCTTGTTAAAGGATGCCGGCGCGAATTATTTGTGGCAGGATAATTCATCTGTAGGGAGTATTCCCTTGAGCTTTGAACAAGTGTATGTAAAGGCAAAGGATGCCGATTATTGGATCAATCCATCGAATTATAAAACATGCGCCGATATGCTGCAAGCCGAAAACCGTTATGCCAATTTTAAAGCCTTTAAAAACAAAAAGGTTTACAACAACAATTTACATTTAAATGCGTATGGTTACAGCAATTATTGGGAAGACGGATTGTTGTTTCCCGACCGCATTCTAAACGATTTAATTCAAGTATTTCATCCCGAATTAAAAAGTAAAGAAAACACAAGTTTTTATTATTATAAACACTTAAATTAGCTTGTGAAAATGTCGAATGCTGCAAAATTTATACTCTTGTTTTTGCTTTTTTGTATTGGAATTTACATGAGTTTATTTTTTGGCGGCTCTGAGTCATTGAACTTTTCGGATTTAAGCGCTGATTTTATTTTTTACCAAATACGTTTACCAAAAACAATCACCGCCATATTGGCCGGGGCGGCTCTTTCGGTTTCGGGCTTAATTTTGCAGGTTATTTTTAGAAATCCTTTGGCCGGACCTTATGTGCTTGGCATTAGTTCGGGCGCCTCATTGGCAGTGGCACTGTCGGTAATGGCAGGCTCGGGATTACATTTTTTACCGGGCTTTTTTTGGGCCAAGGCCTATACCGTATTGTCATCGATTGTGGGCAGTTTTGCCATGACCATCTTAATTTTAAGCATTGCGGTGCGTGTTAAGAAAAATGTGATTTTACTTTTAATCGGTTTAATGATATCGCAAATATGCGGCGCCCTGCAAACCGTTATAGAGTATTTTGCTGAACCCGAAAGTTTGAAAAATTTTGTGTTATGGAGCATGGGTTCTATGAGTACCACCAATTTACAAGACATTCCATTGTTGGCCGGCAGCACACTAATCGTATTGGGCTTATTGCTATTTTTTATTAAACCATTAAATGCCTTCTTATTGGGTCAGCTGTACGCGCAAAACTTGGGCGTGTCGGTGAAACAAAAAAGGTTTTGGCTTATTTTAATTTCTTCGTCCTTAACGGGCATTATCACAGCATATTGCGGACCAATCGCCTTTGTGGGGATTGCCGTGCCCATCTTGTCGCGCATGTTGTTTCAGGTATCAAAACAACAGGTGCATTTGGCAGCTTGTTTGTTCTTGGGTCCTATTTTATTATTGTTTGCCGATGCTTTTGCCCATTCCTTGATTAAACACATGGCCTTGCCCATTAACATGATTACCACATTTATTGGCGCGCCGCTGGTGATTTATTTGATGTTTAAAAACAAACAATGGTAAAGGCATGAAGCAGCGCATAAAAATATCGGATGTACAGCTAGGGTATAAAAAATCAGGGCAAATTGTGCAAGTGCTCAAAGATTTGAATTTGGCCTTTGATGCTTCGCAATTGGTTGGCATTGTTGGCTTAAACGGTGTGGGCAAATCAACCCTCTTAAAAAGCATAGCCGGTTTATTACCCTTGTTAAAGGGAGAAATTTTGATCGATGGCATTGCGGTTAATGACGATGCTTATGAAGTTTTGGCCAAAAAGGTGGCAGTGGTTTTAACTGAAAAATTTGGTGGTTTTAATTTAACTGTCATCGACGTGGTGCAAGCAGGCATGATGCCTTATACCAATGCCCTCAACCAATTAAATGCCGAACAAATGAAGGTGGTTGAAGAGGCTATTAAACTGTGTGGATTACAGCATCATCAACACCGTTTTTTGGAGGAATTGAGCGACGGTTATTTTCAACGCACAGTAATTGCCAAAGCCTTGGCGCAGCAAACCGATGTAATTTTATTGGATGAACCTACTGCCTTTTTAGATTACGCGGCCAAACACGACTTGTTAATCATGCTCAAGCGATTGTGTGAAGAAGCACAAAAATGTATTTTAATCAGTTCGCACGATTTGGATTTATTACTTAAATATTGTCACAAATTGTTGGTGATTACCGAAGATGACATCTGCTGTATACCCGTTGAAGAAGCAAAAACCAACGAAGCCTTTAAACAAATTGCCAAAGGGTATTTGTAATCAAATGACACCATTTTTTGATTGACCCTCTAAAAACAGATTTTATTCATCCAGGCTTGATATTTGAGGTTATGCAGGTACAGAATACTTACCAACATTTTTTGAATTTTGGACTTTAAATCGGATAAAAAATTATTTTTGTCGCCACTATGGCATTAATTGTAAAAACCTCGTTGTTACCAAACGCAGGCAAGGGATTGTTCACCAATAAGGCAATCAAAAAAGACAGTAAAATTATTGAATACAAAGGTGAAATTATTGATTGGAAAGAATACACCAAACGTGTGAAGGAAGACAAAGACGGGTATTTGTTTTTTATCAGCAACAAACGTTGTATTGATGCCTTTTCAACGCCGCGTTATAAAGCCCGTTTTGCAAATGATGCAGAAGGATTAAGCAAGGTGAAGGGTTTAAAAAACAATGCAGTGTATGATATTTTTGACGATCGCTGTTTTATTGTGGCCACCCGCGATATCAAGGCCGGTGAAGAAATATTTGTGAGTTACACCAAGGAATATTGGGATTGTATTCGATACAACATCAAACACAAATTATACAAGAATAAATCATAAATTTGATTGAACAATTTTCGCCTTTGTAAGCACCTTATTTCATGAGTAAATTTTTAATCGTTGGATTGGGAAATATAGGAGAGGAATATGCCGAAACCCGGCATAACATTGGTTTTAAGATTGTAAATTACTTGGCACAAGAAGCCGGCATTAAGTTTAAAACCGATCGTTATGCCGATGTGGCTGAGTTGAAGCACAAAGGCAAATTGCTCTTGTTGATTAAACCAAGTACCTATATGAATTTAAGCGGCAAGGCATTAAATTATTGGATGCAAGCCGAAAAAATCAGCATCGATAATACCATGGTACTGGTAGATGAATTGGCTTTACCTTTTGGGAAAATTAGGATTGGTCCTAAGGGCAGCGACGGCGGCCACAATGGTTTAAAAAATATACAAGAGGTCTTGAACAGCAATCAATATCCACGATTACGCTTTGGCATTCACAACGAATTTAATAAAGGCGCCCAAATCAATTATGTGTTGGGCAAATGGAATGAAGAAGAATTAAAAACCTTGAATGAGCGCGTGGCATTGGCTGCAGAGGCAGTAAAAGCATTTGCATTCATCGGTTTACAAAGGTGCATGAATCAATATAACACCAAATAATTGAAGTATAACGACATCATAGGACAAGCGGAGGTGAAGCAAAGACTTCAAAAAATGGTGAACAGCAAAAAGGTGCCGCATGCTTTGTTGTTTAGCGGTAAAGATGGTTGTGGACATTTGCCCATGGCAATGGCTTTTGTGCAACATTTATTTTGTAATCAAAAAACTGAAAGCGGTCCTTGTACAACTTGTTCGGCTTGTCAACGCATCAGCAAGCTCATTCATCCCGATTTGCATTTGGTTTTTCCAATCGCAAAAAGCAAGGAAGTAAAAAGCAGTGATGATTTGTCGAAAGATTTCAGATTGTTTTTTTTGGATCAGCCTTACATGGGTTTAAACGACTGGTTTGGCAATATTAGTGCAGAGAACAAACAGCCCATTATTCCGGTTGAGGAGGCCAACGACATACTTCGTAAACTAAGTTATACGAGTTACGAAGGTTCATACAAAGTGGTGATTATATGGCAGCCTGAAAAAATGCATGTGGATGCGGCTAATAAACTACTGAAAATTTTAGAGGAACCACCTGATCAAACTATTTTTATTTTGGTGAGTTCAAATACAGAGCAATTGTTGTCGACCATTTTATCACGTGTACAACAAATACATTTTCACCAATGTAGTGAAGAAGAAATAAGTGCGGCATTAATGGCCAATTATCAAGTGAATGCCGATGTGGCTAAACAAACAGCAGTGTTGGCCAATGGCAATTATGGAGAAGCCATACAATTGTTGTTACACAACGATGAGAATATTTCCTTTTTAAATGATTTTCAAAATTTTATGCGTTTGGCTTTGCGATTCGATTGCGGAAAAGCTTTGCAATGGGTAGATGAAAATGCAAGTAGGGGCAGGGAAAAACAAAAGCAGTTTTTACAATATGCTTTGGAAGTTTTTCGAGATTGTTTGATGTATAATTACGGCAACAAATCATTGGTGCGCTTAAGTGGTCAAGAAAAGGTGTTTCTTGAAAAGTTTGCGCCTTTTATTAATCAAAAAAATTATGAGCGTTTGGTGCATGAATTTAACAGCAATTATTATTACATCGAACGTAACGCGAATCCTAAAATTTTGTTTTTAGATTTGATGCTTTGCACAAATGAATTAATTCACACCAAATAAATTTGTTTGCGATTTTATCTCCTCAAGCGCTTTGTACAAAATATCTAAATCTTCTTGGCTGTTAAATGCGTTGATCGAATAGCGGATAAACACTTGTGCATCCATGCGCATCACCGGTATTTCGATGTGGTATTTTTCAAACAAAAGCCTTTGAAGTTTTTCAGGTTCTTCGCATTGAATTGGAAGGCTGAACATTTGACCGATAAATTCTTCTGTAATTGGGGCCAGCGCTTTGGTGTTGAATAGTGCACAAAAGCGTTCAGCATTTTGTCGAACCAATTGTTTGCAGGCGGCCGACACTGATTGCCAATTGTTTTCTTTCATAAAGGCCAAAGCTTTAGGTACCGTTAAAAAGGCCGAGAAATCGCGGGTGCCTTGCATTTGGTGGTAATCAAGAAAAAGGGAATGTGAAGGAAAAGCGCTTTTGTATCCCCAACTAATCACGAGCGGATCGATAGAGGCTTGCAATTGGCGATTCACATACAAAAATGAACAGCCTTTGGGTGTCATCATCCATTTATGACAAGCGCCGGTGTAAAAATCTGCATTCAGTGAACTGAGGTTTAATTCAACCTGTGCCGGCGCATGCGCACCATCAACAAAAGTGAGGATGCCTTTGCTTTTGGCAATATCACATATTTCTTGCACCGGTAAAATTAGGGCTGTGCTACTGGTAATATGACTAATAAAAATGAGTTTTGTTTTGGCACTTAAACCTTTGAAAAAATCGTCAATAAATTGGTTTTTATTAGTGAGCGGTAAATTAATTTTTTGACGAATGTATTTGGCACCTTGTTGTTCGCAGTAATATTGCCAAACTTTGTCGCAAGCGCCATATTCGATGTTTGTGCTCAATACTTCATCGCCGGCTTTTAAACCAATGCTGCGGGCAATGGTGTTAACGGCAAAAGAGGGATTGTTGCAATACACCAAATCATCAGCATCGCAACTGAGGTATTGGGCCAGTGCTTCTCGCGAATTTTGCAAGTACTTTAAGCCGTTTACAGTGATAAACTGCACCGGTTCCCTTTCTAATTCAATTTGCCATTTTTGATAATCTTCAAAAATAGGTTTAGGGCAAGCACCAAATGAACCAAAATTTAAAAAGGTAATGTTTTGATCGAGGTAAAATTGATCGCGAAGATGTGCCATTGCTTGCATGATATAAACGGATAAATTTTTAGACAAAAAAAAAGCCTTGTGCTTTCACACAAGGCTTTAAAGAAAAGAAATTAATTATTGTTTTACAATTTTGTAAGTGCTGTTAACATCACCGCTGCTCACCTTAACATAATAAACACCTGCAGCCATGTTGCTGATGTTGATTTCTGCTTTTTGTGATTCAGTGCTGGTGCTGTTGATTAAGCGACCTGTAACATCAACAACATTTACTTGGTGTTGACCTGCGCTAACAAAAGCAACAGTAAAGATACCGGTGTTTGGATTTGGATAAATGCTGATTTCGCTGTTTTTGCTTAATTCATTTAATCCTGTACAAGCATTTACGGTAATGTTAGTGGTGGTGTAGCTTTGACAACCTTTTACATCGGTACCGGTTACAGTAAATACTGTAGCACCTAAAGTATTGATGTTGGTATTAACGGTTGAACCAACCAATACAACATTGGATGTGCTTGATACCCATTGGTAATTGGCAGCACCACTGGCAGTTAACATTAAGTTATCAGCCAAACAAATGGCTGCATTGCTCACCGCCACGTTAATAGATGGTAAAGGATTAACTGACACCGAAATGGCAGAATTAATGCTACAACCATTTTGACCTGTTGCAATTACTGTATAAGAAGTATTTGCAGTTGGTGTTACAACAATGTTAGCACCTGTCATTTGATTGCTCCAAGCAAAGTTTACATTACCTGATCCAATTACAGATGTCATTAAATTGGTTGGTGCACCTGAACATACAATTGGCGGATTTGCAAACAAAGCAATTGAAGGAGCAGGGTTCACAAAAATAACTTGTGTTACAGTATTGGTACAACCGCTTAAAGAGCTGGTGCCAACAACTGAATAAGTTGTTTGTGTAATAGGACTAACTGAAACAGATGAGCCTGTTGCGCCGTTGCTCCAAACATAAGTATTCGCACCTGATGCATTAATTACAGCCTGTGAACCTGCACAAATGGTGCCTTGGTTGGTAGATGCAGTTAAGTTAGGGGTGTTGAAGTTTGATGTACAAGGAATGGTAATGGCCAAATCATCCCAAGTTAAATATTGGGCTGTACCTGCACCGGCAGTACCGCGCACTGCAACATAATATACACCTGTTGTTGCCACGCTAAATGTGCCCGATAATGATTTGTAAATGGCACTAACGGCAGGACCGTTGGTAGAAGCCAAGCTTACTAAACCGGTTGTACTTTGACTGGTACCTAATAAAATAGATAAATCAGACCAATTGGTTGCTCCTGTAAAATCGGTTTGGAACCAAGTAGAAACTGAGTAAGTGATACCCGCATTTAATGTAATACCATTGGTATAATAATAATTTGCACCGGTACCTGAACCCAAATCAAAATAGCCGAATGCGCTACCAGTGCGGGCAATTCTGTTTCCGGTTGCAGCCGATGTACTACTTTTTGCAGCACCACCCAAGGCAGGTGAATACCATGAACAATTCGGTAAACGGTTATTCAAACCAATGCCTTCGAAACTTTCAAAATAAGGTACAGTACTTTGTGTTGGAGTGGCAATGTTTAAAGTAGTTACCGGTACTGTGCTACCACTTGCATTGGTACAAGTAATCACTACACTATAATAAGTATTGCTATAGGTACTTGGTGTAGCATAGGTTAAACCGTTAGCACCCGGAATGCTTGTCCATGGACCAACACCTGATACTGTTGAATATTGCCATTGGTAAGTGATACCAATTGGTGATAAAGAGTTTAAATTTCCAATCGCTAAATTGGCGCTTTGACCAGGACATAACACATAGTTGGCACCAACTACAGAGTTAACTGAAGGGGTACTGGCACAATTTGGCGTATTAAATTCATAAGCACCCATGTCAGGTGTAGTTTGATTTCTAATGGCCGCTGTTTGATCAAATACAACACCCAAAGGCATACCAATGTTATCCATGGCATTATTGGTTGGATGTAAATCGGTAAGGATGTTTACGAATGTAGGATTGATGTTTGAACCAACTTGATCCACATTGTAAGCTTGCCATGCAGTAAAAGTTGCGGCAGTTCCTAAAGTACTTAAGTAACCGTGATTGTTACCACCACCTGCACTGTTTACATAAATGTTGTTTCCATTGATGTTGATGCCGGCATACATTGCTGCTGCATACATGCCGTATTTTGCACCGGCACCACCTTTTGTAATTGAAATATTGTTGTTTTTAATTTCAAAATCTGTATAAGAAGTTGAACCACCAAAATACAAACCATAAACCCCGCCGCCTGTTGAAGCTGTTTCGTCGAATGAGAAAGTGTTGTGGTAAATATCGCCTGAAGCATAATAACAATAGGCACCATAAATTTGTCCGGTTGTTCTGATGTTTCTTACAACGTTATTTCTGTAAGTGTTTTTAGGAATTGGTTGCGGTGTAATAGGGGCATACCAATAAAAGCAATAACAAGTTCCGGCAGTGGTTGGTGCAGTTTCGTAAGGTTTTTGTACAATGTTACCTTCACACAAAGTACCTTGGTTATAATAAATCATAATACCATAGAAAGAAGTTGTTAAAGTTGTTCTAGTTGGTCTTTCACAGATGTTATTTGTAATGGTAGAATATGTTTGATAATACCAGTACATACCATAATAATAATAATCTTGAATTGAACAGCCTATAATTTTATTACCTGATTGATAAGGCGCAGTTGTGAAACCACCACCCCAAATACAATAATAGCCACTGTAAAATTGACAACCTGTAAAAGTGTTGTTGTTTCCTGAGTTACCACCTGTTGTTGCTGAAAGTGCGTTTGGACTAAAACACAAAGGCACTTGGTAAGATGAAGTACCGTTGGCAGGAGCAGAGAATGTACAAGCACTGAACACATTGTTATCAGCACCTGCATTCATGGCGCAAACAATTGCGTACGTTGCACCTTGCCCTTGCAAGTTTAAGTTGTTAAAATAAAAATAATCAGCACCGGCCATGTTTAATGTCCATGGTTGGGTTGAACTTGAAGAGTTAAATGTCAATAAGTTACCGTTACCGTTGATGGTAATGGTGGCACTGGCATTAGCACCGCTAATTTGATTAAAAGTAGGTTGTTCGTTGTAAGGACCTGAATTGGCTACAACATTTACTACCAATGGTCCGCTGATGCCGACTGAGTTGATAGCTGTGGCAAAAGCTGTGAACGATGTATAGTTTGTTGAGCCGGTACCGGCACTATTAATCGTGACAGTGCCGGAAAGTGCTTGGGCACCGGCATTAAACGTTATCAAACCGAGTAGCATGATAAACGCGAACATTGTTTTGTAAGTTTTGTTCATATTTTTTAGTTTTTAATGAGCAGGTAAGGTAGAAAAAAAAGAATGATGTCGCAATAATTTTAGGTAAAAATCCACTTTTTTGAGCTTTACTGTACCGATATTTTTACAAATGCTAAATTCGGTGCATCGGCTGCGATTTTAACATTTCAAAAGACAATTAATTCTAAAGGTATTTTCAAAAAAATAAATAACATTGTCATCATCATTGTTCAATCTTTTTAAAATGGATAAAAGAACTTTTCTTAAAAATTCTGCCTTAATGGCCTTAAGCGCAGGCATCAGTTTTCCGAAACTTGAAAAGGCCTTGGAAGCTGCTAATCACCTGGTTCCTGAAGATTTGGCTTCGGATGAAAGTTTTTGGTGGGGAATACGTCAAGGCTATCAGCTTAAATCGGATTACATCAACCTCGAAAACGGTTATTATTGCATTCAACCCACCGAAGTATTGGATGCTTATATCAACCATATTAAAAATATCAATCTGCAAGGGGCCTTTTACATGCGCACTGTGCAATTCGACAATAAACAAAAAGCAGCTGCCCAACTGGCTGAATTGGCAGGCTGTTCGAAGGAGGAGCTAATCATTACAAGAAACACCACTGAGTCGCTCGACATGGTGATTGCCGGCACGCATTGGCAAGCTGGCGATGAAGCCATTATGGCCGAACAAGATTACGGAGCCATGCTCGATATGTTTCAGCAGGTAAGTAAACGCCAAGGCATGGTAAACAAAATGATTTCAATACCATTGCACCCAAAGTCGGATGAAGAAATTGTGGCCTTATACGAAAATGCCATCAGCAGTAAAACAAAATTAATTATGATTTGCCACATGATTAACATAACCGGTCAAATACTACCGGTAAAAAAAATATGTGATATGGCCCATGCCAAAGGGGTGAAGGTGATGGTGGATGGCGCCCACGCTTTTGCACATCTGATTTTTAAAATCAAGGATTTAAACTGCGATTATTATGCCTGTTCATTACACAAGTGGCTTAGTACGCCTTTGGGTGCAGGCATCTTGTATGTAAAAAAAGAAAATATTTCAGGCATTTGGCCTTTACTTGCCGAAACGGAAAAAAAAGAGGATGATATTGCCCGATTAAACCACACCGGAACCATACCCGTTCACACCGATTTAGCCATCAGCAATGCCATTGCCTATTACCAAAAATTAGGCGCTGAAAGAAAAATGCAAAGATTAAAGTATTTGCAAACATACTGGACCAAACAGGTGCGTCAGGTAAAGAACATTGTTTTAAATACACCTGAAGAAGAAGGCCGCGCTTGTGCCATTGCCAATGTTGGCATCGTTAACATGAAGCCTGCCCTCATGGCAGAAACCCTATTCAAAAAGTATAATATTTATACAGTGGCCATTGATGGAAAAGGTGTGCAAGGCTGCAGAATTACACCCAATGTTTACACTACCCTCTCAGAATTAGATGTACTGGTAAATGCTTTGAAAGCCATGGCCTCTGCTTAAGCTACCTATCTTATTTTTCAGCATCTATTGTCCAAATGGTTTTTAACCAATTGGCATTTGAAAATTCTTCACCATTAATTTTTGAATTACCCATGATGCCGCCCAAAAAACCAATGGTTTCGCAAGAAGTATTCACGATATCGCTGCTTAAATCTGCCCCACAGTTGCCGGGTATAAATGCATACACAATGGCATTTTGAAATTGGTATTGTTTTATTGAAGCACCTTTGGCACAAACTGTTTTTTTAAATGCCTCCATTTTTTCTTGTAAACAAATGCTCATTTTTTCAGTGCTAGTGTTTTTTTGTTTGGCTTTGCAGCCGCTGCATAAAGCAAGTGAACAGATAAACAAGGCGCTAATGACTTTAATTATTGAATTCGATATTTTCATCACAAACAAATATAATCTTTTGCCGGCCTTAATGTTGTTGAATAACCCAAGCCAAAGTGGCAATAAGCCAATACCTGTTAAATGGGCTATTTAACCTCATTTAATGTAGGCATGTTTTTTTTAAGCTTAATTTTATCCTGCAATTATCTGCAACAAAAAAGAATATGAAAAAAACAATTTTAATGGGCTTTGTTGCCTTGGCTCTTATAGGATTGAGCTCGTGCAAAAAATTTGCCGCAAATAATCCACAAGATGTAAGTAATACCGAAGAAACGGTAAACGTTAGCATCAATGCCAATCAAGTTTACAAATTTAATTTGGCAACACCAGCCAATGCTGCCAATGTGAGTGTTACCAATGCCGCTGCAAAATCAAGCATCGCCATTGTCGACAGCAGTAATAGCAGTACTTTTGTTTATACACCCGACCCTAGTTTTACCGGCACCGATGTGGTGACCATTACCCATCCGCAACACGCCGATAATGGCGGCAATTGCGATCATCACGACAAAGATAAACACCACGACGGACATGGAAATTGTGGAAATCATAACGAACACCACGGACATTGCGATAAAGGCGGCGCCCAACATCCGAAGCAAGGTGAACACAAAATTACATTTAACATCACTGTTAAATCTTTGTTGAACTAAGCATTCATTTCTAAAATTGACAAAGCCTCCTTTAAACAAGGAGGCTTTTTTATTTGCATTGAATTGTGGTGGTTGAAAAATGTACTAAGGATTTTTTACCTGTATTTTATCTTTGATTAAATCGTTGTTGTAACGTTGTACCAAAGCCCTGCAATATGTTTCAATCGATTTGTCGCGGCTTTCAACGGGCAGTGGTCGAATCAGTCCGCTGTCGAGGCGATAATTGTATTTTGCGTTGAAGCGGTAATTGTTCATGGTGTAAACTGTGCTATCGTAAACACAATAGTAAACCGGATTTAAAAAATACACACAGGGTTTGGCAATGCTGTCGAACATATTATGCCCCAAAGAATAATAAGCTTCATTGTAATTTAAATATTTTAAAATGCTTGGCATGATGTCGATTTGTTGTACTGTTTTTTCGATCACCCGAGGCTGCATACCGGCTTGGTAAAATAATATTGGAATGGTGAATTGACCAAACTGGTGTTTGTAAAAATTGTCTTCCGAAGAAGCTGTGTGATCGGGCGAAATAACAAAGAGCGTGTTTTTATACCAGTCTTGTTTTTGCGCCGATGCAAAAAATTTGCGCAACGAATAATCGGTATAACCAATGGCTGCATTGATTTCGTAAATGCCTTTTGGAAATTTGCCATTGTATTTTTCAGGCACCTTGTAAGGGTTGTGAGAGCTTAAAGTAAAAATGGTTGAGAAGAATGGTTTTTTTTGCACATTGATTTCTTCAATACACCTTTGTAAAAAAGGTTCATCCCAAATACCCCACTGCCCATCATAATCATTGTCGTTATTGTACTCGCTGCGACCAAAATATCTGTCGTATCCTGCGGCTTTTGCAAATACATTAAAGTTCATGGTGCCATTGGTGCCGCCATGGTAAAAGGCAGAAGAATAATTTTTGGTTTTCAATACATTGGCCAATGATTGAATATTGTTATTGCTGTACATCGAGTTAATGTATGGATTCACCATGTACGAAGGCATGGAGGCTACCACCGAAGGAATGCCTTCTAAAGAAGTTTTACCGTTGGCAATACCATTCTTAAACAAAATCGAAACATCCATTAAACTGTCTAAAAACGGCGTAAAAGATTTGCGGTTACCAATTTTTGTAAATTCTTTCGAAAAACTTTCAAGAATCAACACGCATACATTCATGGGTTTAAAAGCCTCTGTTTGCTGCTCCGGTAGATGAATTGGATTCACCAATTTTTCTGCTTCATTTTCAGACATTAAGGCCAATGGTTCAATGGCAGATAATTCGGCTGTTTTTAAAATAAAAAACGGGGTGTTCACCACCAATGGAATATTGTTTGGTGCTGTGTAAGCTGCCGCATCTAAAATCACAATGGGCGCCCTTTGTAAACCCCCTCTAATGCCCAATACCGTTAAAGCAATTAGCAAAACAAAAATGCCGATGGCTTGGGCAATATTTTTAAAATTGATGTTTTGTTTTTGGTAGATCTCTTTCTTATTGATTTTAAAATAGCATCGAATGAAAAAATATTCAATCACAAAAAATAACAAAATAATGTACCAAAATTCTGAAATAAATTCAGGAAGTAATTTTGAAAACTCGGTTTCACCATTAAACACAAAACGAATCACATTGTAATTGCTACGGTTGTGGTTAAATGGGAAATAGGCAAAATCGATGAAGTTGAGCAAAATACCTAAAGTGTTTGGCACCAAAAATAAAAAGGCCAATATTTTTTGATAAAGGCCTGATTGCACAAATGAAAAAGGCAATACATACAACAAAATGTACAAACTGCTGAGCGCACAAATGCTAAAGGCATCAAAACGCAAACCGTAAATAAAAAGAGAAAAAAGTTCGAAAAATGAAATTTCCTGAAAGGAACTGTGGTTAAACACATAAAAAAACAATCGGCAAATCTCGTAAACCACAAACAACAAAATAATTTGTTGCATGAGGGTTTTAAATCGAGGTTTAAATGCTATCACGTTTTATTTACTGTTTCCGGCTATCGCAGTCCTTTGTTAATGTCAACAAGGGCGTCGGCACCCGGACAAAGTTCAAGTTCGGTTAATTTATTTAATGGGGTATCAACCGTTTCAAGCAATTGGTGTAAATCGGTGCTGTCGTTTTCAATGTAAAGCAAGCCGGTTAAAATTTCATTTTTTAGCTTGGCATTTAAAACTGCATTCATGGCCGAATGACGATCCAATGGATTCCAATTGGTATCTAATTTATGTAAATTGATGTAAGAGCCATCGTGCATTTTTACTTGTTGCGAATCACCTTCACTGTAAGATGTTGTAATCTCAGTCATTTCAGGCACAAAGTCAATGGTAGAAGTTGCTTCCACATGTTGACGAACGTAATCGTATGATTTGGTTGAACCCAAATTATTATTAAAAGTTACACAAGGCGAAATTACATTGATAAAGGCAAAACCATGGTGGTTCATGGCCGATTTAATCAAAGGCACCAATTGTTTTTTATCGCCCGAAAAACTTTGCGCCACAAAACTTGCACCCATTTCAATGGCTAAGCTGGCAAGATCAATCGATTCGTATACATTTAAATGTCCTGATTTATTTTTCGAACCATGATCAGCAGTCGCAGAATCTTGTCCTTTGGTTAAACCATAACAACCGTTGTTCATCACAATATAAACCATGTTGAGGTTGCGGCGAATGGCGTGAATAAATTGTCCCATACCAATAGATGCCGAATCACCGTCGCCCGACACGCCAAAATAAATCAAATCTTTATTCGCTAAATTGGCGCCTGTAGCCACCGAAGGCATACGGCCATGCACCGAATTAAAGCCATGTGAATTACTTAAAAAATAAGCCGGTGTTTTTGAAGAACAGCCAATGCCCGATAATTTGGCCAATTTATGCGGCTCAATATTTAATTCAAAAGCGGCTTGTACCACCGAAGCACTGATGGAATCATGTCCGCAACCCGCACAAAGCGTTGATAAAGCGCCTTCGTAATAGTTGATGGAGTATCCCAATTTATTTTTAGGCAGTTCCGGATGACGAAATTTTGGACGAATATAGGTCATGATACTTTTTTTGTTTTTGGAATGTGTTGGTCTGATTTAAATTTATTTGACACTTGGCGCAAAATGCTTTCAGCTGTAATTGGCATACCGTCGAAATTTAAAACGGATTTAATTTTGGCCGGATTCACTTGCAACTCGATGGTTAACAAACTCTTCATTTGCGCATCGCGGTTTTGTTCAATTAAATATATTTTTTTGTGGGAATTGATAAATTCTTCCACAGTATCATTAAACGGAAATGCTCTGATGCGCATGGCGTCCACGTGGATGTCGTTTTCTTTTAAAATATCCAAAGCTTCTTCAGCCGAAAAAGTTGAAGTACCGTAAAAAATAATACCGGTATCATAACGGTTTTCGCTTTGGTACATTTGCGGAGCAGGCACCATGTTTTTTGCCGTTTCAAATTTTTTCAGCAAACGCTCCATGTTGGCTTTGTATATGCCACTGTCTTCGGTATAAGCAGCATACTCATCGCGCGAGGTGCCGCGTGTAAAATAAGAGCCTTTGCTTGGATGTGTACCCGGAATGGTGCGATAAGGAATGCCATCACCGTCAACATCTAAGTAACGACCAAATTTTTCCATCTTTTCGAGGGCAGCGGCATCCAATACTTTTCCTCTATTGTACTTGCGGTTTTTATCCCATGTCATGGGTTCGCTCATGTGATCATTCATGCCCAAATCTAAATCGGTCATAATCATCACCGGTGTTTGTAAACCTTCTGCCAAATCAAAAGCATCGGCTGTCATGTCGAAACATTCTTTTGGTGTAGCCGGAATTAACAACACATGTTTTGTGTCGCCATGCGACGCGTAAGCGGCTTCTAAAATATCTGATTGCTGGGTGCGCGTTGGCATACCGGTTGAAGGCCCTGTACGTTGCACATCAATTAAAACGGCAGGTACTTCGGCAAAATAAGCCAAGCCCAAAAATTCGTTCATGAGCGATAAACCCGGACCGCTGGTGGCGGTAAAAGAGCGGGCACCATTCCAATTGGCACCAATCACCATGCCAATGGCAGCCAATTCATCTTCGGCTTGCACAATGGCTACATTTTTTTTGCCCGTTACTTTGTCGGTTCTAAATTCTTCAGCGTAGTGCATAAACGATTCAACCACCGAAGTAGAAGGGGTGATAGGATACCAGGCCACTACTGAGGCACCTGCGTAAACAGCACCCAAACCGCAAGCCGAGTTGCCATCCACCATAATTTTATCGCCTACTAAATTTCTGCGCTCTACGCGAATATCTAAAGGAAATTCGAAGTTGTTTTTTACATAATCAATACCCAAGTTTAAGGCTTTGATATTGGCCGGGATTAATTTTTCCTTGCCTTCAAATTGCTCTGCCAGTAAGCCTTCGAGCTCTTTGAATTCAATTTGTAAAAGTGCAGATAAAGCCCCTACGTAAATGATGTTTTTAAACAATTGACGTTGACGTGCATCGCTGTAATTTTCATTACACATTTGCATGAGTGGAATGCCCAAATAATGAATGTCTTCGCGAATGAATTCATCATGCAATTTTTTGGTAGAATCATACATTAAATAACCACCGCGTCGTACCGATTTTACATCTTCGGCCATGCTTTGCGGATTCACTGCTACCAATAAATCCACGCCACTGCGGCGACCCAAATAACCTTTTTCACTTACACGCACTTCGTACCATGTTGGTAAACCTTGTATGTTAGAGGGGAATATATTTTTTGGTGTAACAGGAATTCCCATCCTGAAAATTGCTTTCGTAAATAAAAAATTGGCGCTTGCCGAACCTGTTCCATTTACATTCGCAAACCTGACAACAAAGTTGTTGATTTTAGAAGTTGACATTTACTTTCCTGCTTTTTTAGTGTTATAAAAGAATTTTTGCATATCCCAAGCTGCAGTTGGGCAGCGCTCAGCGCACAGTCCGCAATGCAAACAAACATTTTCATCTTTTACCATGACACGTTTGGTTGGTAATACATCAGAAACATATAAATCCTGACTTGTATTTTTTGCCTGTACTTTTAAACTCTTTCTTAAATCGTTTTCGTTTTCTTGATTATCGGTAAAGGTGATACAGGCGGTAGGACAAATATCCACGCAAGCATCACACTCAATACATTTGTTTTCGGTAAACACCGTTTGAACATCACAATTTAAACAACGTTCAGCTTCCTTAAAACCTGTTGGTAAACTAAAACCCAACTCTACTTCTTTTTTGCGGTTGCTTAGGGTTAATTTTTTTTCTGCTTGCGGCACAGCATAACGCAAATCATTTACCACATGGTTGTCGTAACTCCATTCGTGGATACCCATTTTTTGACTTACCAAATTCACGAATGGTGAAGGACGTTGGTGAAGGTCTTGTTCCTTGCAATATAAATCAATTGATATGGCAGCCTGATGGCCATGTGCTACAGCAGTAATTACATTTTTTGGTCCCCACGCTGCATCACCACCAAAAAATACTTTGGCATGCGAAGAAGCATGTGTGGTTTTATCAACCACCGGCATTCCCCATTGGTCGAAGTCGATGCCTAAATCGCGTTCAATCCATGGGAATGAATTTTCTTGACCAACAGCAATCAACACATCATCTGCAGCATAAAACACATCGGCTTCACCCGTTGGAACTAATTGGCGTTTGCCTTTATCATCATAAACGGCTTTCACTTTTTCGAAAGTCATGCCGGCGAGTTTGCCGTTTTCAATCACAAATGTTTTTGGAACGTGGTTGTCGAGAATTGGAATGTCTTCATGCGCTGCATCTTCTTTTTCCCAAGGCGAAGCTTTCATTTCAGCAAAAGGCGAACGCACTAAAACTTTTACATCTTCGCCGCCTAAACGACGGGCAGTGCGACAACAATCCATGGCAGTATTTCCACCACCCAATACAATTACTTTTTTGCCAATTGATTTGGTGTGTTCAAAAGCCACAGAACTCAACCAATTAATACCGATGTGAATATTGGCTTTGCCTTCTTCGCGACCGGGTAAAACCAAATCGCGGCCTTTAGGCGCGCCGGTACCAACAAACACAGCATCATAACCTTTGTCGAGAACTTCTTTCATACTTTTTACATATGAATTAAAGTGACTGTGGATGCCTAAATCGAGTACAAAATTTACTTCTTCATCGAGCACTGATTCAGGTAAACGGAAAGAAGGAATTTGGCTGCGCATAAATCCGCCGCCTTTTTTTTGATCGTCGTATAAATGAATTTCATATCCACCCGGGGCTAAATCGCGCGCCACTGTAAGTGCAGCAGGACCGCCGCCAATTAAGGCCACCTTTTTGCCATTGGCTTTAAACGGACCTTGGGGCATGTGTTTTTTAACATCATCCTTGTTGTCGGCTGCCACACGTTTTAAGCGGCAAATGGCCACCGGTTCGGCTTCAACACGTCCGCGGCGACAAGCCGGTTCGCAGGGTCGGTCGCAGGTTCGGCCCAACACACCGGGAAACACATTCGAATCCCAATTGATCATATAGGCTTCGGTGTATTTTCCTTGTGCAATTAAGCGAATGTATTCAGGAACGGGGGTGTGTGCCGGACAAGCGTATTGGCAATCGACCACTTTATGGAAATATTCCGGGTCTTTAATGTCGGTTGGTTTCAAAGTAATATAGCGTTATCAGATTCTTAATTATTCTTTCAAGAAATAGCTCCAAAAATAAGGTATTTTTATTGGATGTACACCAATAGATGATTTAATTCATTTTGGTTTTGAACATACAAAAACATCAATAATATTACGGTGTTAAAAGTTTGGCAATGGCTTCCAATTTTGATTTGGCGTAAGCGTCATCCGGTTTTGCTTTGAGGGCATCTTCAAATACAGGCTTGGCTTCGGCATATCGTTTCATTTTCATGAGTTCGTCACCACGCTTAATTAATTCCTTGTATTTACTGCCGCCAATAACGGTTTGCGGCACTGCCACTTCAACTTTTTTGGCATTTACTTGTACTTCGCCTGATTCAGGGGCGTATGTACCTTTTATCACACCATCCGGTGGTTGCACATAAGGTGTAACAGTGGTGGTTGTTTTGGTTTCTTCAGGTTTGCTTGTAGGTGTGTTCATGGCTACAGCTTGAGTAGGCGTTGGTGCCGCTTTATCTGCCAATGCTTTTTCTTTTGCAGCCTTATCTGCCAATGCTTTGTCGGCAGCAGCCTTTTCTTTTGCCTGCTTAGCGGCAGCGGCTTTATCTGCTAATTCTTTTTCTTTGGCAATTTTTGCAGCCGCTCTTTCAGCGGCAGCTTTGTCTGCTAAAGCTTTGTCGGCGGCGGCCTTGTCAGCCAGTGCCTTATCAGCAGCAGCTTTATCAGCAGCAGCTTTTTCCGCCAATGCTTTCGCGTCAGCCTCTGCTTTGGCCTTTGCTTCTGCTTCTACTTTAGGATCTACTTTTACTTCAGGTGCAACTTTGGTCTCAGCTTTTGCTTTAGCTTCTGCCTCTTTCTTTGCTAATGCTTCTTGTTCTGCTTTTGCCTTTGCTTCTGCTTCCGCTTTTGCCTTATTTTCGGCTTCAGTCTTGGCTTTTGCCTCTTCACCTTGTTTCTTCGCCAATGCTTCTTGTTCAGCTTTCGCCTTCGCTTCGGCCTCCGCTTTCGACTTATTCTCAGCCTCCGCCTTAGCCTTCGCTTCGCTGTTTTTCTTCGCCAATGCTTCTTGTTCAGCTTTTGCTTTATTCTCAGCTTCCGCCTTGGCTTTCGCTTCCGCCTCCGCTTTTGACTTATTCTCAGCCTCCGCCTTAGCCTTCGCTTCACTCTCTTTCTTTGCCAATGCTTCTTGTTCAGCTTTTGCTTTATTCTCAGCTTCAACCTTGGCCTTTGTCTCTGCATCCGCCTTGGCCTTTGCCTCTGTTTCAGCTTTTGCTTTTGCCTCCGCGTCTTTCTTCGCCAATGCTTCTTGTTCAGCTTTTGCTTTATTTTCTGCCTCAACCTTGGCCTTGGCCTCTGCTTCCGCCTTGGCCTTTGCTTCGGCCTCAGCCTTCGCTTTCGTTTCTGCTTCTTTTTTTGCCAATGCTTCTTGTTCGGCCTTAGCCTTTGCTTCTGCCGCAGCTTTCGCCTTTGCTTCTGCCTCCGCTTTTGCTTTCTCTTCGGCTTCTTTGGCATTTAAACAATCGCCCACTTTTTTTAATTGTTCAACCGGATAATTTTCACCGGGAATTAATGCGATGGCCTGATTGTATAATTCTTTTGCCTTTGGACAATCGGGTTTTGCTAAGGCTTTGTCGCCATCTCGATTGGTTGAACAAAATTTTTCAATCAAAGTATTTTCAGCATCGGCAATTTTTTTAAGCACCGCAAACATATGGTCGGTGTAACTTTCATCTTTGTCAAACACACGACCGTTAGGAAAGTATTGTACTTTTACGATGGGTTGTTTAATGCTTGAATAATCAACACCAGGAAAAGGTTTTGCCATGATTACTCCGTACATGGGGTAACTCGGACGGTAATTGTCTTCACCCACATCAGGCGGCACACCTTTGGTTGAAATAATTACTTTTTTAGGAACACAATCTTTGTAAGAAATGGTTAAAATAAATTCGCCATTGGGTGGAATTTGAATGATAAAATCACCATTGGGGTCGGTATTAATTTGTTTAATGGTTTTATCGTTTTGTGATAAGGTCACCAAGGCGCCGCCAATGCCATCTTCATTTTTTTCGGACTTGGTGGTTAATTTCCAAGTACGCAATTCAACCCTGCTACTCAGTTCTAAAAACCAAGATTGGCCATGGCTAACTATTTGAAGTAATAAGAATAGAAAGAAAATACTCAGACGTCTGTTCATCACTCTTTTTAAATTGAGACTTTAAAAATAATCAAAAATTACGCACAGCGGTGATTTTTTCTAACAATAAATAGACAATTTGTGAATCGTGGTGGGTTAAAAGCAGGCATTGGTCGAAAATATTGTCGCGATTTAGCATGGTAAGAATTTATGTGATGCTTCTTAATACTGTTTCTTAATTTGTATCTTTGATTAAAACAGCTTTGAAAAACAACATCATTTTTTTGACATTTTTAGTCTGTACAAGTTTTGTATCAGCGCAGCGCATTTCTGAGAAGGAATTGCCAAATGCAGTAAAGGAAGCCTTTGCCAAAAAATTTCCGGGCACAAAAGTTGAACATTGGCAAAAAGAAAACGTGAATTACGAAGCTGAGTTTGATTTTGAAAAAGCTGAGATGAGTGCAAGTTTTGATGAAAAAGGCAATTGTTTAGAAACGGAAACAGAAATAAAAATTAGCGAATTACCGCCGGCTGTTAAAACATACTTAGACAAGAACATGCCCGGTAAAAAAATTAAAGAAGCTTCTAAAATTAGCGATGCTGCCGGAAAAATTACTTACGAAGCAGAAGTGGGTCACATCGATTTTATTTTTGATGCGCAAGGCAGTTACTTAAGTCAAGAAGATAATAAGGAATAAGAAGATAACAGATTTCATATTATAGATTTCAAATTACAGATTTCAGACTGTAGATTTATGATTCAGATAAAACCTATACATTAAGCAAATTCGAAAGATGGCACAATACATTGTTGCGATAAAAACATCCAAAGTTAAGATGTAATAAAAAAAATTGAAGTGTTTGGTTTGTTTTGACATTTTAGAACCTTACATATTCCGCCAAACCTTACATATGTAAGAAAGCAATTAAAATAGAAAATCTCCTTTTTTTAATTCAAGCAAATAAGTGCCCGTGTATATTGGCTTGTGGAGCATCGTGTGACTTAAATCACTAATCAAAACGTCGAAATCAATTGCCTGTAATTTTGTCGAAAGAAATTTACAAGGATATGAAAAAGCCAATTTTTACAACAAAAAGAGCAGCAATTTTAATTGCGGCAGTGGGTTTGGCATTCGGCTCAAGGCAGTTGGATGCGCAAATCACTTATAGTTTTACTTCGGCGGGCGCAACCGGAAGGGTTGGACCTAGCCAAGGACAAATTAACAGTGCGTATGCATCAACCAATTTGAATGGTGCGGTTACGTCGAATGCCGGTATTCAAACATGGACGGTTCCGGTAACTGGTCCTTACCGCATTGATGTGTATGGTGCCAGTGGCGGTAACGCATCAAGCTATTCAGGTTATGGCGCAAGAATTACTGGAAATTTTACATTCTCAGCAGGTACAGTATTAAACATACTGGTAGGTCAAATGGGTTCTACATATGCCCCGTCAAATTCTGATGGTGGTGGCGGTGGATCATTTGTAACCAACGGCTCTACTTTATTGGCTGTTGCAGGTGGAGGTGGCGGTGCTGCGCAACAATACCTAAGCGGACAAGATGCCAGTTTATCGACTTCGGTGCTTAATGCTTCACCCTCCACTTTTGGTGGAGTTGGTGCTGGATATAATTCTAACGGACAAGGACAAACATGGAGTGGTTCATACTACACCGTGGCACAATCATTTTTAAATGGTGGTGCCGGTCAGTTGGGTGGTATTCCGGGTGCAGGCGGTAATCCCGGAGCACCTCATGGCGACGGCGGTTTTGGCGGTGGCGGCGGTTCGTGTTCATGTAGCACAGGCGGCGGCGGCGGCGGCGGCGGTTATAATGGCGGCGGCGGCGGCGGTGGCGGATATACAGCCGGTTATGGTGGAAGTTCATACTTGATTAATACAGCAACAAGCACTTCATTAAGTGTATTAAACACCTTAGGAAATGGTAAAGTGCTAATTACTTTGTTGTATGGTGTTGACATTTCTCAAACTACTACTTTAGCTTGTAACGGAAATTCCAATGCAGCTTTGTCGTCTACAGTAAATGGTGGCACCTCTCCTTACTCTTATACTTGGGCCCCCGGTGGCGCAAATACTTCAGGCTTATCGGGATTATCGGCCGGTGTATATACTTTAACCGTTAAAGACGCCAATAATTTATTAACTGCTTCAACTTATACCATTACTGAGCCCTCAGTTTTAGCTGCCTCAAGTAGCCAAACCAATTTATCGTGTTTTGGCTCGGGCAATGGTGTGGCGAATGTTTCTGTTTCAGGAGGTACTTCTCCATATACTTATTCATGGTCGCCATCAGTTGGCAGTGCAGCTACTGCCGGTAGTTTATCAGCCAATAATTATACATGTAATATTATAGACGCAAATCTTTGTCCTGTTTTAACCAAAACATTTGCCATTACCCAGCCTGCCGCAACCATGAGTAGTGGTACAGCAGCAGTGAATGTATTGTGTAATGGCGGCACTAACGGTTCGGCCAGTGTTACAGTATCAGGAGGCACAGCGCCTTATTCATATCTTTGGTCAACTGCGGGTACCGCTTCGGTGGCAAGCAGTTTAAATGCAGGTGTAAAAACAGTCACCATTGCCGATGTAAACAATTGTAGAATTACTGCTTCGGTAACAATTACACAACCTACGGCATTAAATACATCAACAAGCGTAAGCAATGTGAGTTGTAATGCCGGAAACAACGGTGGCGCTTCAGTGATAGCTAGCGGTGGCACCGGAGCTTACACATATTTGTGGTCGAGCAGTTCAACTTCATCGGCTTTGGTAAATCAAAATTCGGGTGTTTTAACAGTTACTGTAACCGATGCAAACAATTGCACAAGCTCCAATACCGTTACCATTACCCAACCAAGCGCAATCACTTTAACTGTGGCCGGATCGTCGGCAACAATTTGTAGTGGTGCAACCGCCACCCTTACTTCGGGTGCTAGCGGTGGTACCGGGGCCTATTCATATGCATGGGTATCGGGTGCTTCAAGCAGCTCACAAACTGTAAATCCAACTGCCAATACCATTTACACCATAAATGTTACCGACGCAAACAGTTGTGTTAAATCATCAACTGTGGCACTTACTGTTTACAGCTTGCCGACTGTAAGTATAAACAGCGGCAGTATTTGTGCAGGACAAGTATTTACATTGCTTGCTTCAGGCGCAAACACTTATACATACAGTAGTGGAAACACCACAGTATCACCTGCAAGCACTTCCAATTATTCAGTAACAGGCACCAGCTCATTGGGTTGTTTAAGCGCAAATACAGCAGTAGCCAATATTATTGTTTATGCCAATCCAACTGTTTCGGCACTATCAGTAACCAATTGTGTTGGTGGCACAGCCACTTTAACAGCAAGCGGTGCCAACGCTTACAGTTGGAGCAATGGCGGTACATCCAGCAATATTAACCCTGTGGCCAATAGTAACACTGTATTTACAGTATTTGGCACCAGCACTGCCGGTTGTAATTCGGCGCCTGTTAGTGTTAGTTTAAGCACTTCACCTGCGCCAAGCATTGTTGTAAATTCAGCTACTTTGTGTTCAGGTCAAAGTGTGACCTTATCAGCTTCAGGCGTGAATACCTATTCATGGAGTACCGGTGCAACAAGCGCCAGCATTAGCGTATTAGCTGTAAGCAATACTGTGATAAGCGTAAGTGGAACTTTAACCGGATGCACAGTGCCTGCAAATAACAACAGTAGTCTTACCGTGAATACTTCGCCAACTATTGCTGTGAACAGCGGTAATATTTGTTCGGGTAATACATTCTCCATTATTCCTTCAGGTGCCGCCACATATACCATTCAAGGTGGTAGCAGCAACGTGAGTCCTTTAGTAAACACTACTTACACTGTGATTGGCACAGCGGCCAATGGATGTGCCGGTGTGAATACCGCAAGCAGTTCAGTTGTTGTGAACACAACACCTACCATTACAGTTAACAGTGGTACAATTTGTTCGGGTAATTCATTTTCAATTATCGCTTCGGGTGCCAATACTTATACCATACAAGGTGGTAACAGTAATGTGAGCCCTTCTACAAATACTACTTACACAGTTACCGGTACCGCTGCCAATGGATGTATTAGTGCCAACACTGCAACAAGTTCAGTAAGCGTGAACACCACCCCAACCATTTCGGTGAATAGCGGCAGTATTTGTTCAGGCAATTCATTTTCAATTATACCTTCGGGTGCAAACACTTATACCATTCAAGGAAGCAGTTCAAATGTGAGTCCTTCAGCAAGCACTTCATACACTGTTACTGGTACAGCTCTTAACGGATGTATAGGTGCAAACACTGCTACCAGTTCGGTGACTGTATATATTACACCTACCATTGCAGTGAATAGCGGCAGTATTTGTTCAGGCAAATCCTTCACCATTATTCCAAGTGGTGCCAATACATATACCATTAGCGGTGGCAACAGCGTGGTGAGTCCTTTATCGAACAACAGTTACAGTATTACAGGAACAAGCACTGCCGGCTGTATTGGCAGCAACACTGCTGTTAGTCAATTAAGTGTTATTGCATTGCCTACCGTTGCAGTAAATAGCGGTGCCATTTGTTCGGGCAGCACTTTTACCATCGTGCCAAGTGGTGCCAATACTTATACCATTAGTGGCGGCAGCACAACCGTTAGTCCAAATGCCAACAACACCTATAGTGTTACCGGTACAAGTTTATTGGGATGTGTAAGCAGTAACACCGCCATCAGTTCGGTGAGTGTGAATGCTTTACCGACTGTTTCTGTGAATAGCGGTGCTATTTGCGCCGGTGATATTTTTACAATTATTCCTTCAGGTGCAAATACTTATACCATTAGTGGCGGCAGCAACACTGTTTCGCCGGCAGGTAATTCTTCTTATAGTGTAAGTGGTACCAGTACTGCAGGTTGTTTAAGCAGCAATATTGCCGTAAGTAATCTTACTGTTAATGCAATTCCAAGTATATCTGTAAATAGCGGCGTCATTTGTGCGGGTAAAGTATTCACCATCATCCCCGCAGGTGCCAATACTTATACCATCAGCAGTGGCAGCAATACTGTTTCACCTTCGAGCAATGCCAATTACAGTGTAAGCGGCACCAGTATTGAAGGTTGTATCAGCAGCATTGCGGCAGTTAGTTCAGTAACAGTAAATGCCTTACCGGTTATTAGCGTAAACAGCGGCGCTATTTGTGCAGGAAAATCATTTAGCATTTTGCCTGGTGGTGCAAACACCTATACCATTAGCGGTGGAAGCAGCGTGGTATCGCCAAGTGTGACTACCAATTATAGTGTAAGTGGTACCAGTACCGATGGTTGTGTAAGCAATGTGCCGGCCGTTAGTACCGTGTCGGTAAAAGCCAATCCAACAATTACTGTTGTGAGCAATGCAAGTTTGATTTGTGTTGGTGAAACCGCAAACATTACTGTAAGTGGCGCATCAAGCTACAGTTGGAGTAACAATGGCACCGGATCGCTGATTGCCGTGAATCCTACCATCACTACTATTTACAGTGTTAACGCTACCGCAGCCAATGGTTGCAACAATTCAGCGGCCTTTACCCAATCGGTTTCTAATTGTACCGGTTTACAACAAAATCTAAATAAAGGCTTAAGTGTAAATGTTTATCCTAATCCGTTTAATGGTAATGTAAATATTCACATCGAAGGTCTAAGCAGCGAAAGAATCCTTATCACTTTAACCAATGGCTTAGGTGAAATGGTTTACAACAACATGCATGCATCTTCAGATATTAGTCTTGATTTGGCTTCATTGGCCAAAGGATTTTATATCCTTAGCGTGAATAACAATGGTGAAGTGAAAACCATGCGTGTGATTAAAGACTAAAAAAAGACAAACCTTATCTTTTCGAAATGAAAGGCTGTTCAGAAATGGGCAGCCTTTTTTACTGACAAAATTTATCAATATTATAGGGCAGGAGGGTAGGAAATTTTGATTGCAGATTGCAAATTACAGATTCAAGATTTTAGCTTGTGATGAAATGTATTCCTTTTACTTTTTTGAAATTCAAGCCAAGTAATTTTTTGTAAAATAAACATCATACAAAACTTTAAAAAAACTTTTCATGAAATCAGAGCAGGCTTATTATTGTTCACTTAGAAAATAAAATGGGTTTTGGCAAGTAAAATTTGTTTATGTGCAAGCGCATTAATTTATGCTACATTAATACAATCGCAATTTGCAATTCTTGTTTATTTTATTTGGTAACAAATGTTACATAAGTCTTGTTATTACCGATGATTCCTATCAAGGCGCAACCTGAGGCAGGTCAGTTAGCACCGTGTTTTTAGCGGCTAATTTTGTGTCGGCATTTAAAGCCAACGTTTATGAAACAATTACTCATTTTAGGTGCAGGTACAGCAGGTACCATGATGGCCAATCATTTAAGTCACGAGTTAGACAAAAACACCTGGCAAATCAGCATAGTGGATGAAAGAACAAAACACTATTATCAACCCGGTTATTTATTTCTTCCTTTCGATATTTATGAGCCGCAAGACATTGTAAAAGAAATTGAAGAATTTATTCCGAAAAATGTTCACTTAATCAAATCGAAAATCGATCGCATCGAAGCCAAAAACAATGTTGTGTTGTTGGAAGATGGCAAAAAATTAAACTACGACATTTTAATTGTGGCCACCGGCGCTCGCATTGCACCGGAAGAAACTCAAGGTATGCAAGGAAAATGTTGGCACCATAGTGTGTTTGATTTTTATACTTATGAAGGGGCTTTGGCACTGCGCAACAGGTTACGCACTTGGGATGGCGGCAAATTGGTGGTGCACATCACCGAAATGCCAATTAAATGTCCGGTTGCCCCACTCGAATTTGCATTTTTAGCCGATTCATTTTTTAAACACAAAAAAATGCGCGACAAAGTAGAAATAACTTATGTAACACCATTGAGTGGCGCATTTACCAAACCAAAAGCCACCCAAGCACTAGATCATTTGTTGCACGACAAAAACATCCACATTGAAACCGATTTTGCCATTGAAAGCATCGACAACGACAAAAAAGTAATTGTTGATTATGGCGGCAAAGAAATTCCTTTTGATTTATTGGTAACAGTACCAACCAATAAAGGTGATGATGTGATTGGCCGCTCGGGCATGGGCGATGAATTAAACTATGTGCCAACCAACAAAGCCACTTTGCAATCGAAAGATTTTGAAAATGTTTTTGTGTTGGGTGATGCTTCCAATATTCCTGCATCTAAAGCAGGATCAGTGGCCCACTTTGAAGCAGAAATTTTAACCGAAAACATTTTGCGTTACATGAAAGGCGAAGCTTTAAAAGAAGAATTCGACGGTCATGCAAATTGTTTTGTTGAAACCGGAAACGGCAAAGCCTTATTGATTGATTTTAATTATACCCACGAACCTGTTGAAGGCACATTTCCCTTCCCGGGCATTGGTCCTTTGCGTTTATTAAAAGAAAGTCGCATCAACCACATGGGCAAACTGGCCTTTAAATGGATTTATTGGAACATGTTACTCAAGGGCACCCACATTCCTTTTGTATCAACCACCATGCAAGAGTCAGGCAAACATTTTGAAAATATAGAACATTAACCATTAAAAAATAATATTATGTCACAGTTAAAAGAAATAAGCGGTAAAAATATAGCCGTGAATGAAGAAGGATACCTCACCGATTTTTCGCAATGGGATAAAAGCATTGCTGAAGCATTAGCCAAAGAAGCAAATTTAGAATTAAGTCCAAGGCATTGGGATGTGATTAGTTATTTGCAAAGCGAACATCAAAAAGAAGTGGCCTTGAACATCCGAAAGGTTGGTAACAGCGGCGTGGTAAGCATTAAAGAGTTTTATACTTTGTTTCCGCAAGGACCATTAAAAACTGCCACCAAAATTGCCGGTATACCAAAACCTGCTTCTTGTATTTAATAATTATTTTAAAATTTAAGTTATGAACGAGTACAATGGCGAAGTTAAAAAGATGATGATCATCTTATCGAAGGCCACTTTAGAAAACGTATACGCCGCGTTTATTTTGGCCAATGGTGCAAGAGCAGAAGGTATTGAAGCTGAAATGTTTTTTACATTTTTCGGATTGGAAGCCGTGCACAACAAAAAATTAGAGCACCTGCATGTGGCTACTGTTGGTAATCCTGCCATGCACATTCCTACATTATTAGGCGGCATTCCGGGCATGGAATCATTAGCAACAAGCATGATGAAAAAAGAAATGGAGAAAATCGACATCCCGCCGGTACATGAATTTTTAGATATATTATCGGCATCGGGTGTTAAATTATGGGCTTGTAAATTGGCAATGGACATGTTTCATTACAAAAAAGAAGATTTGTATGAAGGCATGGATGATGTGTTGACTGTTGGTGGTTTTTACGATCGCGCCAAAGGTTTGGGCACACACTTGTTGTTTATTTAGTCGACGCTTAAAAAGTAATTCTTTGTTTACTTCGATAAACTTTGTACAAGTTTTTGGGCGCCTTAACAGGCCTTCTCTTCAGCCTCAATTGCAACCCGCCAAATTTGTAAACTTGCAGTGGCTTCCTTTGGTCGCCGCTTCAGTCAACAAATTTTGGCGTTTTGCTGCTTGCGGGCTTTCGTTCAGTCCTTGGCGCTCGTAAAATTTTAAACAAGCGTTTATTTCGTCTATTTTTAGCAAATTAAAACAAGCATAATTTCCGTGTCTCTTTATTTATCTGTCTTGCCGAATATTTTAGATTCGACTAATCATCTTTTCTAATATTATTTTCTGCGTTCCTTTCGAAAAGGGTAAATTTTTCTAAGATTAAAGCACTGGCTTTATAATTGGTATCGTTTGCACTTTGATTTTTTTCAATCAGTAAATATTTACTACGCTGAGGTTCGCGGTTGATGTTTATTTTTGCTTTTCGCTGAAAATAGGCAATCAAACGCCAATCCTGATACATGGGCTCAGCAATGGAAATGGTTTTTTCATTTGGCAAATACACCTGAATCTTTTCAATGTCGCGCAACAAGGCTTCATCGCGAAACTTATTTCCAAATTGTAGTATTGAAAAAATACCAATGGCGGCAATTAGGCAAACATTAAAATAGAAAAATCGTTTCGGAAATTTTGAATCGACATCAATTTTTTGAATCAAAGCCTCGGTGTTTGGTGCCATGATAATAGCAAAGGCCATGGCCATAAAAGGAAAACAAGGCACCAAATAATAGGCCGAAAGTTTAGGACTCACCATTAAGGGCAAGGAGGCCGAAAGAGCAATTAATAGCATTAACAAAGTTGATTGGCGCATAGCAGTTTGATTGCGCCATTGCGCGATGAAAAATTTACGATTACTAAAAACAACCAGTAGTAAAATCCCCAACATTGGAATGATTTGCTGAAAATAATCATTTAGCCAATTCCATCTCGAACCAACCCTATCACCACCTTTGATGCTATTAAACACTTGAATATTTAAATAAGCACCTAAGCTTTCAATGGCTTGACCTTGCCACAAAAGAAAAAGTGCCGAACTCAAAACACACATACACACAAAGATGCCCGTTAATGCAAGCATTCGTTTAATGTGAAATTCACGCGGGGCAGATACATAAAAAAAGAAAAAGAAAGCCAAAGGGAAAAGTCCGGGAAAACCTTTCGATAAAAAAGCTGCAATGAGCATTATGCCGGCAAAAAAAAGATAAAGTATCTGTTTGAATAATGGCTGTTGAATAGATTTTAGCAAAAGTAAAATGGCTGCAGTGCTAAATACCGTAAGGGTATTTTCTAACATGTTGTTATTAAGTGACCAAAACACTTTTGGTGTGATCATCCATAGCAATAAGGGTAGCCAATACATGTTTTCATAATGATGGTTTTTAAACAAGTGCTTCCAAACACGAATAATTAAAAAGGCAGTGATGATGGCGCAGCAAAAGCCATATAATTTTTCTGCATAAAAGGCTTCACCAAACGCTTTGAAAAAAAGAGATTCTAATCCAAATGCCAAAGGTGGATGATCATTAAAAACAGGAAAAGTGGTGTCTGAAAATTTTAAGTGCCAAAAATCTCCAATGTGTATTGATAAGTTTCTGGCGATAGCCGCATAAATGGTACCATCCATAAACATCCCTTCCTGACACATTTCGGGCAGCATCAAAGCGATAAATACAGCGGCCGTGAAAACAAAAAAAACCTTATGAATTCGTGTGTGGAGCATAAAATGAAAAATCTTACATAATGTACTTGTCGAATTTAGACAAAAAAGCCAATACCAATTGCAAATGAGCAATGATTTAAAGCGCGCCAGATAATGGTAACTACATAAAATTTGAACTTAATCTTGTTTTTGAATTTGTGGGCAATGAATGGTAATTGGTTTATTCCATAAAACATTACACATGTAAGATTTAGACTATATATGTTGAATTACCTCATACTGCCTATTGTACCTTTATGGTCGGAAATAGAAATTAAATTTAAAGTCAAAAAATCAAAGGAAATGAGCGGAAGTCTTAAATCAAAAAACAAGATATTACACATGGTTTTGTAAACATTACAGCTTAAGCTAAGATTCATTCCCTTCTGATATTGATAATTAACAACAAGTTAATACTCGATTATGAAAAGGACAATGCTCATTTTAGGAATATTCGCAAGTACTTTGTCGAATATTCAATCGCAGGTTAAAATTGGAGACAATCCAAATACCATTAATGCAAGTTCAATTTTAGAATTAGAAAGTACAAACAAGGGGATATTACCACCAAGAATCAATCTCGCCTCTTTAACCGATATTAGTACAATACCATCACCGGCTTCTTACCTATTAATATACAATACCAACACAAGCTTGTCGCCGGGAGCAGGTTATTATTTTAATGCTGGTACACCTTCGGCTGCACACTGGGTTAAATTTGTAACACAAAATGATTCAATTGTTAAATCTACACCTCCATCGGGTCAAGTTATTTCTTTAAGTAGATTTCCGATGGGAGAACTATCAATGAACAGCAACACTTTATTAACCAATGTGCCAAGCGCAAATACCTGGACTAGGGTGGCAGGTACAACTTTATTTAGTTCCGGTTCCTATATGTTTTCAAATGGAGGTACATCCAACAAATTGGTTTATACCGGAACAAAAATGAAAATGTTTCACATTGCCTGTACCATTTCAGTTAAATCAACACAAAGCGGTAGTAATCTTAAAGCTGCCATTTATAAAAACGGCGTTCAATTAAGCACCGGTGTAGTACAAACAAAAATGGGTACATCAACTGATATTGTTTCAACAGCCATACACGTAATGACAGACATGAATCAGAACGATTATCTCGAATTATGGATTACCAATACAGTGAGCGGCGCTGATTTCACCATTACTGAAATGAATTTGTTTGCCATGGGCGTGAGCATGGGCATGGATTAGTCTCGCTTAGAATTGATTGAGCTCAAAAGAATTATATGAAAAAATCATTCACATATTTGTTTTTCTTCTGCTACTTTTTCTCTTTGGCACAGAAGCAGTTGAGCAATTTCGGAAATTTAAAAATATTCCCCACTGCCAGTGTTGCTTTGTTTGGAAACTTCATGAACAATGGCAGCATCACCGATTTGGGTGATGTTACCTACTTCTCCGGCAGCAGTGCCCAACAAATTAGCGGCAGTTCATTAACAATTTTCAATAATATAACCATCAACAATAGTGCAGGGGTTTCATTAAGTGCCAACGAAAAAATTAAAGGAACACTTAGTATTAATGCGGGTACTTTTAGCACAAACGGATACACATTTACATTCATTTCTGATGCGAATGGCACTGCACGAATTGCACCCATACAAGGTGATATTAGCGGAAACATTACCATGCAGCGGTATTTGGGACCCGGCGCTAACGGTTGGCGCTTTATTGCCTCACCGGTTTCGGGAGTAACAATCAATGATTGGCAAGATAATTTTATTACTTCGGGTTTTCCCGGCTCCAATTATCCTACATTTCCATTTGTTTCGGTTTATTCATACAGCGAAAGTGTAAGTGGTAGTAGTGGTAATGGTTTTGTTGCGCCCGCAAGTGCAAATGATGCATTAACTCCCGGTAAAGGGTTTATGGCATATATCGGTCCTTTGCCGGTTACAATTGATGTTAGCGGGCCGCCTGCTAAGTTTGCTCAAACATTTTCGCTTTCATATACTTCAAGTGGTGGTGCGGCCAATGATGGTTTTGTGTTGCTTGGTAATCCATATGCCTCAACCATTGATTGGAGTGCGACCGGATGGACACGCAACAATGTGAATAACGCTGTTTACATTTGGAATCCTGTATTACAACAATACGCCAGTTGGGTTGCAGGAACTGCCGTGAATGGCGGTTCAAATTTAATTGCTTCATCTCAAGCCTTTTGGGTGCAAGCCAACGCAGGCTCTCCCGTTTTAACTTGTAATGAAAGTGTTAAAGTGGCAACAAACGCCACATTTTTAAAAGCGGCATCAAGCCAAAATATTCAAGCACTTAATTTGAAAATTACCGGCAACAATTATAGCGATGAAACAATTTTGTTGTTTAATGCAAACGCACACAAATCCTTTGATGCTGATTTAGATGCACGTAAAATGTATAGCTCAAATCCTTCAGTACCGGCTATTGCAACACAAGATTCAAGTTTAAACGACCTGTCAATTAATAATTTGCCAAACATTGGTGCAAGCTTGCACATTCCTGTGAAAGTAAAGGTAGGCTTGAGCGGTATTTATAAAATTCAACGTGATTCAATTTACAACCTTGATCCAAATAGTTGTGTGGTACTTGAAGATTTGCTTACAGGCATCAGAACTAATTTTGCCACAAATGATTCCTATACTTTTTTTATAGCCGACACTACACAAGCCCCAAGATTTTTGTTACATGTGAGCGGACGTGGACAAACACAGTCAATGCAAGTATCGTGTGCACATTTGCAAAATGGTAAAGTTATTGCAAAGGGTGAAGGAGCCGGGCCTTGGTCATACAATTGGTACACCAATAACAATGTGTTAATCAAACAAACTGCATTTCAATTTTATGCTGATACCTTATCACAACTTGCGGCAGGTATTTATAAAGTTGCAATCAATGATCAAAATGGTTATTGCGCTTTATTTACTTCAACAATCGCTGTAATTGAACCACCGCCTGTACTTGCAGCATTCATTACAAACAAGGATAGTTTGAATGCCGGAATTGGAGAAGCCTTGGTGATGACTAACCTTTCGCAGAATGCTCAAAATTATATTTGGCGTTTTGGTGATGGCAGTGCAAATGAAATTAGCCAACAGCCTCAACCGCACGTTTATGCCTTGAATGGTGTTTATTTGCTAAGGTTAGTTGCCGGTGCCAATACCTGTAAGGATTCAGTTTTCAAAAAAATTATCGTGTATAATCAAAATACCATTGGACTTCCGGAAAACCAATCCATATCAGCGGCTCCATTTATTTACCCAAATCCGGGTAAAGGCCTCTTTTATTTAAATATGAATACAAAGGACAATTGCACCGGAGAAATATATGTTTATGATCTCTCAGGACTGCTTGTTTTTAAATCTAAAATTGAAGGGGGATTAAATACAATCAAAATGGATTCACTTGTAAAAGGTATTTATATCTATAGAATTGAAAATGGGAATTCAAAACTAAGCGGGAAACTAATCGTTGAATAAAAATAGAAATTGAAGTTTTAAGAATATCAAACCCTTGTTTCATTCGTAATGCCATTGTGTTGCTTGGCTTGTTATTTAAAGGAGATTAATTTTATTTAGCATTTGTTAAGGGTTCAAATTATTTAATAAATTTGATAAAAATGCCCATGAAAAAAATCCTCGGTTGTTTTCTCCTTATATTCTTTTTATCTTCTTGCATCGTCATTCACAATGGCAATGTAAGTGCAGGCCCTTTGCTCAGTGCCAAAGACCAGTATGTGAACTTGGTGGTAGGTGAAGCAGAAACTGCCTTGGTGTTTGGTTTGGGGAAATTCGACCAAGATCAACTTGTATTGGAGGCCAAAAAAAATCTTTTTTCAAAATTGCAACTCCATAAAAACGAGTATTATGCAAATTTTACATGCGACATCAACAAAAAGTATGTATTGGGGTTTTTCTTACAAATCATTAAGGCAACCGTGAGTGCTGATGTAATGAGGGCAAATGATAGCAGCAATAATGTAATTCATATGGATTATCTGCGAAAATTGAACATTAGCGTAAATGCCACACAAAACACAGAGAGCATCAAACAAGCAGCAACAAGTAAATATTTTAATGGCAATCAATTAGTCAATGGCGATACTATATTTTTCTCAAAAGATGCGCTGAATTACAACGCATACGTTGTTGATCAACGCGATAATGAATGGGTTGTGTTAAAAGCTGTAGGAAATGATTACCAAAATATTTTGGTGCCTCTATTAACAAATTCTTTCTTTTTTAATCATAGCGACTTGCCTATTGTAAAAATTGGCATGACTTTTAATATTGATGTGCCTGACGAATACAATACTTTTCCGGTTAAAAAAACATTTAAAGTGATTGGTGTTTGCAATGATTTGGTACTGCTAAAGTTGAATAAACTTTTTGTGGTAAGGGAAGCAATTTCATTGTCGAAATAAATAGGAAGAATCACTTTTGTCTATCATTCACATACAGCGTAGAAAGTAAAAAAAGAATATTACCTATTCAACCGCAATACTTAATTGAAGTAAATAAATAAAATTCTTTGTGTTGAGGAACATGATAAATTATTGCGCTTTTTCTAATAAGTCAATAATTTCTTGATTTTTGGTAGCTCTCGAAATTTGTAAAGCTGTTCTACCTTCATGGTCTTTCATGTTTTTATTGCAATGATATTTTAATAATAATTCCACCATGTTTTTTTGATTACCACTCACAGCAAGCATTAATGCGGTGGTGCCTAAATCATTGCTTAAATCGGGATTGGCTTTAAGCAACAGTAACTTTTCGGCAAGTGCAAGTTCGTTTTTGTAAACAACAGCCATGAGCGCTGTTCCTTCGGGTGAAACAAAATCAATTTTTGAATGATGTCTAATTAAAAATCCGGCCATTAATGTTTGGCCATGGTAACAAGCCAATATCAATGGCGAAAAACCATTCTTATCGGTTTTTTGAATGGTATCGGGATTTATTTTCATTAAAGCCAACACCGCCAGGGTATCGCCTTTTCTGGCTGCATCAAATACATTTTGAGAAAAAAATTTTCCGGCAAAAAAATGTAAAATAATAATAAACAGAAAGCTAAGCCTGGTACTTCTAATCATTTATAATAATCAAACGTTGTTGTCCGCGTGTTTCTAGTGTTTCAACTTTAATAAAATACAAGCCTGAGGATAATCCGGTAATGTCAATTTCTTTTTGAGACCCTTGCATCAATTGATTTCCAAGCATGTCAAACAATTGAAAATTTATTTCTGCCTCATCACAAACAATATTAATTTTTTTATTTGCTGGATTTGGGAAAATACTAAAATTACTTTTCTCAAAAATATTTTTGGAAATGTTTGTGCATGCCGAAACACGAATGGCTATTGCTGCTGTATCATTACAACCGTTAGTGTCGTTGAATTGATAGATAATTTGTGCGCTACCTGTAGTAATGCTATTTGGATTAAAATTGTTTCCATTCACGCCGTTACCTGAAAATAAACCACCTGCAGGACTTCCATTCAGCACAATGCTTGCATCATCTTTACATAAATCAGGCACCACGTCTAAACTTGCTTGCGTTACAGGCAAAACAGATATGGTAATTGCCGACGAAAAAGGTGAAGAACAACCATTAATGGTTTGTGTTAAAGAATAAGTTCCGGCTGTACCCACTACAATTGAATTACTTATAGAGCCGTTCGACCAATTAGATGCACCTGTAGCATTAGAACTAAGCGTAGCAGTTGTACCGGCGCATATTGTATTACTGCCTGTTAGCGAAATAGAAGGAATAGGAGGGATGGGATTCACGGTCATATTAATAACAGAACTACTGGCAGTATTAGGACTTGCGCAAGATGCGTTGCTAAGCAACACGCATTGAATTTGTGAGCCGTTGCTGACGGTACTTGTAAAGAGGCTACTGTTAACATTCACTGTATTGCCATTTACAAGCCATAAGTAAGTTGGTGCATTACCGCCACTAAATGGAAAGGCAGTATATGTAATTTGTTGTCCCACACAAGCCGGATTAGAACCATTTTGTAAGCCCAAACTAACAGAAGGCGTTAACAATGTGCTAATCGTAATGGTAATTGGCGCACTGCTGGCGAAAGTAGAACTTGCGCAACTTGCATTACTGCTTAAATCGCAAGTAATTACATCATTGTTTGCAAAACTGCTGCCACTGTATGTTGCACTATTCGTACCTACGTTTAGGTTGTTTTTTTTCCATTGATAGGATGGACTATTACCGCCATTAAAAGGGCTGGCAACAAATGTTGCGGAGCTGTTGCTGCACATTGGATTATTACCGCCGGTGATGGCAAGGTTTAGAGCCGCTGCAACGGTTGAGTTAACCACAATTGTGAGTGAAGCACTGTTTAATGTGGCCGGGTTTGCACATGTGGCATTTGATGTTAAAACACAATTCACAGTGGCGTTGTTCGACAAAGCATTGGTTGAAAAAACGGAACCATTGGTTCCGGAATTTACACCATTAACCATCCACTGGTATGTGGGTGAACTACCGCCATTGATTGAACTGGCCGTGAAAGAAAGATTGGCCCCTGCACATATAGTATTGTTGCCATTGCTGATGCCAATTGACAAAGAAGTTGCAACAGTAGGCGTAACTGTTATATAGTTAACTTGTGAGAAAGTACTTGTACCAATAGAATTACTTAAGGTTAATATTACCGAATAAGTGCCGGGTGTGCTATACGTGATAACGGGGTTTAAACTACTCGAAATGGCCGGTGAGCCGCCTTGAAAACTCCACTGGTAGGCATTTGATGAACCGGTACTTTGATTATTGAACGAAATGGT
>CANGGP010000023.1 GCA_947453445.1 Sphingobacteriaceae bacterium | reverse complement strand
GCTTGTGGGCAATTAGCCAATAAAAACAAATTAGTTTCGCCCATTTTAAAATAAAATTTTAACTTAGAACTTGTGTCAAAAGCAGTTGATGAAATAAAATTACCGGTTGCGCACCACATGGAAATTTTTGAAGAGAAATTCAAAGTTGCCATGAAAAGTTCGGTGCCGCTGCTTGATAAAATTACCTCATACATTGTAAAACGCAAAGGAAAACAAATACGCCCCATGTTTGTTTTTTTGTCGGCACAGTCGTGCGGGGCCATTAACGACAGCACGCACAGGGCAGCTGCTTTGATTGAATTACTGCACACTGCCACATTGGTGCATGATGATGTTGTTGACGACAGCAACGAACGCCGCGGATTTTTTAGCGTCAATGCGTTATGGAAAAATAAAATCGCTGTATTGATTGGCGATTTTTTATTGTCGAAAGGATTGCTTTTATCACTCGACAACAATGATTTTCACTTATTAAAAATTGTAAGCAATGCTGTTCGCGAAATGAGCGAAGGTGAATTGTTGCAAATTGAAAAAGCGCGCCGTTTAGATATTTCGGAAGAAGTTTATTTTGATATCATCACCAAAAAAACGGCTACCCTCATTGCTGCTTGTTGCGCTGCCGGTGTTGCTTCGGTAACCCAAGATGAAAAATTAATTAAAGCGGCGCATCAGTTTGGAACCCTTACCGGCATTGCCTTTCAGATAAAAGATGATTTGTTCGATTTTGGCAGTGAAGGCGATATTGGTAAACCAACGGGCATCGATATTAAAGAAAAGAAAATGACCTTGCCTTTAATTTATGCCTTAAATCAAAGCACATGGAATGAAAAACGAAAAATCATCAACCTGATTAAAAACCACAATGAAGAAAGTGAGCAAGTAAAAAAGGTGATTGATTTTGTGATTCAAAAAGGCGGCATCACTTATGCCAATAAAATCATGCACGATTACAAAGCGCAAGCCCTGTTAACTTTACAGCAGTTGCCTGAAAACGAGTCAAGAAACAGCCTACAGCGATTATTAACTTACGCCATTGAAAGAAAAAAATAAGATGAAACCAGCACGCTTAATACTCAGTACTTTTTTAGTTTCGTTTTTTTTCTCGTCTTGTTCACACCAAGGCGATCAGCTCAGTGAAGCCGAACAACAAGCCTTGGATTCCCTTTCTAAAATAGATCAAAAAAGAAAAGGGGATTCGATGAAGAAAAAAAATCCACTTTTAATTTTACCGCCCGATAGTAGCTATACCGGCAGTTATGTGGATAAATACACAACGGGCATTACGAAATTTGTTGGCTTTTACCGTCAAGGAAAACGTCACGGACAATGGATGTCCTTTTTTCCTACAGGCATTGCTTGGAGTGAAATGCACTACGACAAAGGATTGCGCCAAGGACCAAATATGGTGTATTACGAAAGCGGTAAACTGCGTTATTCAGGTTTTTATAAGAATGATCAACAAGATAGTGTATGGACCTATTATGATTCACTTGGTAAAGCAAACAAGAAAGTAATTTTTAAAAAAGACCGCGTGATCAAAGAGATTGAGTTGAAGAAATAAATTGAATTGATTTATAAAAAAATTGAAACATAAAAAAAGCCCCTGTTATTTTTAACAGGGGCTTTGCGTTTTATAAAACAATTAAACTTTAGGTCTTAAAAAACCAAGAATTTTTTCAACGCTTTCTTTTGCATCACCATACAACATATCGGTATTTGGCTTGTAGAACAAAGGATTTTCAACGCCGGCATAACCCACCGACATTGAGCGTTTCATCACAATTACTTTTTCGGCTTTCCAGGCTTCAATAACAGGCATGCCGTAAATAGGGCTTGATGGATCATCTTGTGCGCCGGGATTAACCACGTCGTTGGCACCAATTACCATCACCACATCAGTATCTGGAAGGTCTTCGTTGATTTCATCCATTTCAAGTACAATGTCATATGGTACATTGGCTTCTGCCAATAAAACATTCATGTGTCCCGGTAAACGTCCGGCTACAGGATGAATCGCAAAACGAACTTTTTTACCGGCTTTGCGAAGCACTTGCACCATTTCATGAATTGGGTATTGCGCTTTTGCAACGG
Organism: Sphingobacteriaceae bacterium; assembly: GCA_947453445.1. Taxonomy (GTDB): domain Bacteria; phylum Bacteroidota; class Bacteroidia; order B-17B0; family Aurantibacillaceae; genus Aurantibacillus. Next base: position 43,409 of record CANGGP010000023.1, on the reverse strand, counting down.
CCATACCATAACCCGGTACAATCACCAATGATTTGGCTTCTTTTAATAAGGTGGCTGTTTCTTCGTGTGTGATAGAAGTAACTTCGCCTTCCATTGCCTTGACATCGCCGCTTGCAGCAGGGGCATTTCCAAATCCGCCAAAAATAACCGAAAAGAATGAGCGGTTCATGGCTTCACACATAATGATTGAAAGAATGGCGCCTGAACTACCCACCAAGGCACCAGTTACAATTAATAAATCGTTTCCTAACATAAAGCCGGCAGCAGAAGCAGCCCAACCTGAATAGGAGTTTAACATCGACACCACAACAGGCATATCGGCACCGCCAATGGCCATTACCAACATTACGCCAATGAAACATGAAATAGCGGTCATGATGTACAAATAAATCAACCCATCAGTTCCTTCAGCCATTGAGAACATTACACCCAATACAATTGAAATAAGTACCAAGCTAATGTTTACCAAATGACGACCCGGATACAACAATGGTTTGCTGCGCACCTTGCCTTCTAATTTTCCCCAAGCAATGATGGAGCCCGTAAAAGTAAGCGCACCAATAAATACACCAATAAACACTTCAACCAAGTGGATGCTGTGTTCGGTTGGTGCAAGGCTGTGGGTTTTAGGATCGAGGTATGAACCAAAACCAACCAACACGGCAGCTAAACCAACAAAACTATGAAGAATGGCAACCAATTGTGGCATGGAGGTCATTTCAACACGACGCGCCAATAACACACCAATCACCGATGCAATGGCAATGGCAGTAATAATGTAGGTATGGCCTTGAACGCCATCACCCAATACAGTAGCAATAATGGCAATAATCATCCCAACGATGCCGTAAAACACGCCACGTTTGGCCGATTCCTGAGAAGATAAACTTCCTAAACTTAAGATGAACAGAATACTGGCAAATAAATATGCAGCGGTCTGAATTTGTTGTGCGATCATATAGTATCTTATTTTTTAAACATTTTCAACATGCGGTGTGTTACCACAAATCCGCCTACAATATTAATGCTGGCCACTAAAATGGCAATGAATGCCAAAATGGTCATTGGACTCGAGAAATCACTGTTTGTTTGCAGCAAGCCCCCAACAATGATGATACCACTAATGGCGTTGGTAACAGCCATAAGCGGTGTGTGTAAGGAGTGTGATACATTCCAAATCAATTGCCAGCCGATAAACACCGCCAATACAAACACCGTAAAGTGTTGCATAAACTCACCCGGTGCAAATTGACCAAGCATCCATAAGAACAAACCAATAACAGCTAAACGGATCACCATTGAGCGCGATTGTTTTTTTCCTAATTCTTCTTCAGTTGGTTTAGGCGCTTCAGCTTTTACTTGTGCTGCTGTTTTTGGCGCAGAGCTAACAGGCAATGGCTGTGGCGGCCAATTAATTTTCCCGTTATAGGTGACCATGGCGCGCGATACAACCGCATCTTCCATGTCGATTTTAAATTTATCGGCTTTGCCCATATCATCTAATAAATGACATAAGTTATTGCCGTAAAGCTGTGAAGCTTGGGTAGGTAATTGACTTAATTTACCAATGATGGTAACACCATTGTCGGTTGTATAAACTTCACCCGGTTTGGTTAAAACGCAGTTACCGCCGCTAGAGGCCGCTAAATCTACAATCACCGAACCCGGTTTCATGGCAGCCACGTGATAATCTAAAATTAATTTAGGCGCAGGCTTACCCGGAATTTGCGCTGTGGTAATGATAATATCTACTTCTTCGGCTTGTGCTTTAAAGAGCGCCATTTCGGCAGCAATAAATTCCTTACTCATTTCTTTAGAGTAACCCGATGAAGTAGCGCCATCTTCTTCTAATTCAACCGTTAAAAATTGCGCACCCATTGATTCAATTTGTTCGGCAACTTCTTTTCTGGTATCAAATGCACGTACCACAGCGCCCAGTGAATTGGCGGCACCAATGGCGGCCAAACCGGCTACACCTGCACCAATCACAAGCACCTTAGCCGGTTCAACTTTACCGGCAGCAGTTATTTGACCATTTAAAAATCGACCGAAATGAAAGGAGCCTTCAATCACTGAACGATAGCCTGCGATGTTTGCCATCGAGGACAACACATCCATTTTCTGGGCTCTTGAAATACGCGGAATGGCATCCATGGCCACAGCGTTTACTTTTTTATCTGCCAATTTTTGAAGCAGCGCTTGATTTTGAGCAGGCCACAAATAGCTGAGCAATACCAAACCTTCGCGCATCATTTCAATTTCATTGGCAGCCGGTTCTTTTACTTTTAAAACAATATCCGATTGACCATAAATTTCGGCTGCGGTGCCTACAATTTTGGCCCCTGCTTCTTCAAATTCTTTGTCCGAATATTTTGCCTTAACACCGGCATTGCGCTGAATATACACTTCAAAACCTTGCTTCTGAAGTCTTTTCACGGTTTTTGGGGTGGCCGCCACCCTTAGTTCTTCAGGAAATATTTCCGCTGGAATACCAACTTTCATATGCGTTTAAATTAAGTGGCCCAAATAACGCAAATTTATTAGGAAAATGAAAGAATTAAACCAATTATTAAGCTTGGCCTAGGGCTGCTTATGATATAGCTCAGGCCGTCTATTTTTGGTCCTTTCAACGCTTTGTTCATGGCGCCATTGCTCTATTTTTGCAGTGTGGCCGCTCAATAGCACAGGTGGCACCTCCCAACCGTTAAAGGTGGCGGGACGGGAATACACAGGCGGGGCGATTAAATTGTCCTGATAAGAATCATAAAGGGCAGAGGTTTCGTCGTTGAGTACACCCGGAATTAAACGGATCACCGCATCGCACATCACAGCCGCGGCTAATTCGCCTCCGCTTAAAACATAATTGCCAATGCTCACTTCTTTGGTGATCAAATGCTCACGCACTCTTTCATCAATGCCTTTGTAATGCCCACATAAAATTAAAATGTTTTTGTACAAGGACATTTGATTGCACATTTTTTGATCCAACATATCTCCATCAGGCGACATGTAAATGATTTCATCGTACACCCGTTTCTTTTTTAGGGCATCGATGCAAGCAGCAATTGGTTCTATCAATAAAACCATGCCGGCGCCTCCGCCAAAGGCGTAATCATCAATTTGCTTTTGTTTATTGGTGGCGTAATCCCTTAGATTAATTAAGTTGATTTCCACCAAATTGCTTTCAACAGCCCTTTTAATAATGGAGTGTGAAAAAGGACTCACCATTAAATCGGGTACGGCGCTAATTATGTCAATATGCATAAACAAATATATTACACTTCTTTTAATAAAGCACGCAGAGACGCAAAGCTCGCAGAGAAAAGGAGCATGAAAGGTTTTAATAAAACACGAAGAGAAAAGCACTGAATTATAGCGCGCAGAGACGCAGAGCACGCGTAGACGCAGAGCACATTGAGGATATTATTTTAAAAAGCGCGCAGAGGCGCAAAGCACGCAGAGGATGGTATTTATTATGGTCTCAGAGAGACCAAACAGTATTAAAAAAACTAAGCCCAAGTTCGCCCTTGACCCATAGGGGCAAAACAAAACCGAACACTTTACAAATCCTCTGCGCTCCTCGCGTCTCAGCGCGAACCATTCTAGATTTAACTCCTCTTTGCGCCCTTAGCGTCTCTGCGAGAACTCTTACACCACCCACTTCTTAACAGTTTGATAACTTTTGTTTAAAGTGAAAATGAAGTTCCCCCTCTAATTTTACCATGTGAAAAAAGCAAAAATATTCCTACTCTTTTTAGCATTCATTTTTAGCACTGCATTTTTAAATGCCGGTAATGATAAACCTTCACTAAGAACCATTAAGGCCAAGGTGATTAACAAACACGGCGAATCGGTAGCAGGTGCTGAAATTAAAATTGTAGAAACCGGCGAATTACTTTATGCTGATTTGGATGGTGAATTTAATTTGCAATTGGATCCAAATAAAAATTTAACTGTTCAAATTAATACCATCGGCTTCGAACCTTTGATGGTTTCCTCAAATAAATTAACCTATTTCGCCGAATTAACCTTAAAGGAGCTCTAGAAGGCTTTCTAATAAAGGGATACAGCAGCAAACCAAAAGCTTAACGTAAAGTAAACGTTAACTTTTTATTACCCCTAGGTTTCCAAATCTTTAATTTAATACCTTTGTTTTAAGAAAATGATTTAGGCATAATGGCCATTTTAATTTTCGAAACCTTAAAAACAAAGCACCATGAAAAAAATGTTTTTTTTGCTTATTGCAGCTTTCAGTACAAGCTTCTTAAGCGCTCAGGTTCAAAATGAAAAAGGATTATATGTTGATAGCGACGGTGAATTATTTAACGGCGTTATTGCAACTACCCACAATAATTTAAAAGCCGACTTAACTGTTAAAGAAGGAGTCATTGAAGGTGAAGTGACTTATTTTTATGCTTCAGGCGCAAAAATGGAAAGCGGCACTTTTACAAAAGGGCAAAGAGACCAAAAATGGATTCGTTACAGCGAAAGCGGAAAAATTTCAGCCATTGCTTTTTACAGCTTGGGTAAAAAAACCGGTACCTGGTTGGTATTTGATGATAAAGGCAACAAACGTTTTGAAATGAATTATAACGATGGTGAAAAAACCGGTGTTTGGACCACTTGGGATGAAAACGGCGCTGTGGCATCAAGCAAAGATTACAGCAAAGTGAATTAAAATTGCTTTTTATGAATGAAGAACCTCGCTAAAACAGCGGGGTTTTTTTATGGATTTAATTTTGCGGTTTTAAGTCTTTGATTGAATTTAAATCAACGCATCAAAGCGCGAAACCTTTCTGCGTGGCACATCTTTAAGTGGAAGCGCAGTTTTTCTTGTTCAGAGATCATATTCGGTTTTTGATTCGACATATGTTGTTTGGAGTGACATATAATTCCTAAAATTTTAGGCCTGTTAGTGATTTAAAAATTGTTTGGCTAAATAATCGTGCTTCAAAAAATTCCGGCGACTTATGAATATTTGCGTGTAATTGAAAAATTAATAGTCTTGAATAGCATTAATTTTCCTGAAAAGTAAATGTTTGATTTTAAGAAATGAGAAGAAAAACGAATTGTCAGATTACAAAGAGCTGCGCCAGCGATTGAAGTGGAAAGGATGTGCAGGACTTTGCAATGTGCTTGTTGGTTGAGGAAGGGGCAAAACCATAGATGGTTTTGAGCCAGCAATGAGTAAAGCAAGGAAGCTACCGCAAACATACAAGCACAGCAAAGGACAAACAGACTTGGAACGGAAAGCGCGACAGGGCGCCCAAAAAACTGAACAAATAATTGATTCTACAGAAGTAATATTTAAGGATTAACAACAATAAATAAGTAGGGTACAAATTTATAAGTGGAATAAAAGATGGATTACCTACCTTTGCCGCCCATGAAATAGCTTTGCTAAAAAAAACAAGAAAAAAATGCTATTCCATGAATTCTATTAAAATTAAATCATTCCATGAATCTACTCTCCATCAATAATCTCTCTAAAGCATACGGCGCCAAAGTATTGTTTAACAAAATTAGTTTTGGCATTAACTATGGCGAAAAAGTGGCCTTGGTGGCACAAAACGGTTCGGGCAAAACAACCTTGTTTAAAATATTAAAAGGCATTGAAATTGCCGATGAGGGTGAAGTGGTGTTTCGAAAAGACACCACCGTTGGATTTTTAGACCAAAACTTTGCTTTTGATGAAACCTTAAGCATTCAACAATTGATTGATGGTGCAGATAACACCTTTGTGCGTTGCATTAGAAATTACGATGCCGTGATTAAATTGAGCGAAACCAATCACAGCGATGATGTGGCCACAAAACTCGAAGATGCCTTAAACGAAATGAACCATTTGGATGCATGGCATTACGAAAAAAACATTGTTGAAATTTTGTCACGCTTAGAAATTCGAGATACCACGCAAATTATCAGCACCTTGTCGGGGGGACAAAAAAAACGCGTGGCCTTGGCGCTTACCTTAATCAATAAACCCACCCTAATTATCATGGATGAGCCTACCAATCACCTCGACATTGAAATGATTGAATGGCTCGAAAATTATTTGCAAGATGCTTCCATAAGTATTTTGCTGGTTACCCACGACCGTTATTTTTTGGATGAGGTTTGTGATCGCATTATTGAAATTGATAATCACAACTTATACGAATACAAAGGCAACTTCGATTATTATTTAGAGAAGAAAGCTGAGCGCGAACAAATCGCCAGTGCTGAAATTGATAAGGCCCGCAACTTATACCGCAAGGAGATTGTTTGGGTGCGCAAAATGCCCAAAGCCCGCGGCACCAAGTCGAAATCGCGTGTGGATGCTTTTTATGAAATTGAAAAAAAGGCGAAACAAAAACGCATTGAAAAGAAATTAGAGCTCACCACCAAAATGCAACGCATGGGTTCTAAAATTGTAGAATTGCACAACATCACCAAAACTTTTCCCAACAAAAAAATCCTGAGTGAAGCCTTTACTTACACATTTATTCCCGGTGAAAAAATTGGTGTGGTTGGAAAAAACGGAACGGGTAAAACCACCTTGCTAAACATCATTCAAGGAAAGGAACAGGTTGATAGCGGCAAAGTTTCCTTGGGCGATACCATTGTGTTTGGGTACTATTCACAAGGCGGCATGGTGATTAATCAAGATAAACGCATTATTGAAATTGTACGCGATATTGCTGAGCATATTCCATTGGCTAACGGTACCAGCCTTTCCGCATCACAATTGCTCACACGTTTTAATTTTACGCCCAATGTGCAATTTAGCTACGCGCATACTTTAAGCGGCGGCGAAAAAAGAAGGTTGTTTTTGCTCACGGTGTTAATGAAGAATCCTAATTTTTTAATTCTGGATGAGCCCACCAATGATTTAGACATTGTGACTTTACAAACACTTGAAGATTTTTTAGAGGAGTTTAAAGGCTGCGTGTTGATTGTGTCGCACGACCGTTATTTTATTGACCGTTTGGTTGATCATACTTTTGTTTTGGAAGGTGATGGGGCCATCAAAGATTTTCCCGGCAATTACACCGAATACCGTACATGGAAGGCCACGCATAAAAATGAAGCCATGCCTGAGTTAATTGTTGAAGCGCCCGTTGAGGAAAAGAAACCGGTGGAACAAATTACCCCTGTTGCCCCTGCAAAAAAAATATCTTTTAAAATCAAACACGAGCTTGAGCAATTGGATAAGGATATCCCAAAATTAGAAAAGCAGAAATTGGACTTGGAAAACAAATTGGCAAGTGGTATCACCGACTTTGCGGAAATTCAAAAAATTTCAAATGAATTAAAAACTATTAGCGATGCCTTGGATGAAAAATCGATGCGCTGGTTGGAGATTCAGGAGGAGCTTTAGGGTGATAGAACGCTGATGACGCGGATAGAGTGGATTAAGGCTGAATAATTAGCCACGAATTCCACTAATTTTCACGAATTAGAACAAATCATTATTTATCATAATAATCTGCGTCATCTGCGTTCCATTTCTGATAGAACGCTGATTTTTATGATTTAGCTGATTTGCGCTGATGGAATTTAATCATCATCAATCATACAAATCCGCGTCATCTGCGTTCCATTAAACTCAAGCCATTTTCACCACATTGTCAAAACTTTCTTCGGTACTGTGCATCACATCCAACTCCCATCCTTTAGGATATGGGGCTTCCAACAAAGAGCCCTTCAATAAGTATGGATACATTTCGGCATAAGTTTGAATTTGGGCCGCATTCACTCTTCTATAAATATGTGAGCGGTGTAATTCACTCGGGTGTTTAATGCCTGCAGCAGACATTAATTCAACAGCGGCTTTTACAGTTTCATCATGGAAATTTTTCACACGCACACGTTTGTCACCTACGTCTAATCCTTTGTATAGTTCGGGATTTTGTGTGGCAACGCCTGTAGGGCAAGTATTTTTATTACACTCTAAAGCTTGAATACATCCAACGGCTAGCAGCATGGCGCGTGCACCGTTGCACATATCAGCACCCAAGGCAAAATTCTTTACCAAATCAAAACCGGTATGTACTTTACCGGAAGCAATGATTTTTATGTGTTTTTTAATGCCAAATCCATGCAAGGCATCGTATACAAATGCCAAGCCTTCGCGCAAAGGCATGCCTACTGAATTGCTGAATTCTACGGGCGCTGCGCCTGTTCCGCCTTCGCCACCATCAACGGTAATAAAATCGGGCATGATGCCTGTTTTCAACATGGCTTTGCAAATGGCCAAAAACTGGGTTTTTTGTCCAATACACAATTTAAAACCAACAGGTTTTCCGCCGCTTAACTCACGCAATTGTTTTACAAAATTTAATAATCCCATTGGCGAATTAAAGGCTCGGTGATAAGAAGGCGACAAAACATCTTTTCCTTTTTCTACCAAACGTATTTTCGCAATTTCATCGGTTACCTTTGCAGCCGGCAAAATACCGCCGTGTCCGGGTTTTGCCCCTTGCGATAATTTTATTTCAATCATTTTTACATTGGGCAAATGTGCTCTTTCTTTAAATGCTTCGGGATTGAATGTGCCGTCTTGATGCCTGCAACCAAAATAACCGGTACCTATTTGCCAAATGATGTCGCCGCCCGGCTCCAAATGATAAGGGCTTAAACCGCCCTCACCGGTATTGTGCGCAAAGTTGCCCAATTTAGCACCGCCATTTAAGGCCATGATGGCGTGTTGACTTAAGGACCCAAAACTCATGGCCGACACATTGTAAATACTGGCCGAATAAGGTTGTTTACAATCCGGCCCGCCAACCAATACACGTGGATCGTGTTCGCCATGTTCTAATGGCAATGGATTGATGGAATGGTTCAACCATTCATAACCTGTTTCATATACATTTAATTGCGTGCCAAAAGGAATACTGTCGTTTACTTTTTTTGCGCGTTGATAAATTACAGTTCTGCTTAAACGATTATAAGGTGCACCATCGGTATCTGATTCAACAAAATATTGGTACACTTTTGGGCGCATCCATTCGGCCCACCAGCGCATACGGCCAATAAATGGGAAGTTTCTCCTTAAGGAATGTTTTTTTTGATAGATGTCGGCAATACCAACCATAATAACCGGAAGGGCCACTACATATGCCCACCAAAAATAAGCCCAAGCAAATCCTGCTAAGCCAATTAAGACAATAAAAAATATTGAAAGATTAATGAATATTTTTTTCATAATGCTTATTAATTAGGATGAAACAAACAAAGTACTTGTAGTAAATATAACAATCAATTCATGAAAATAAAATTTATTAATTTAAGGCAATGAAGCATTCTTACGTCTTCCTTTTTTGTTTGATGTGTTTTTTTGGAAAAAGCCAATCAGATTCTCTTGTTTCACAAACAGGTATTGCCTCGTATTATGCCAAAAAGTTTGAAGGACGGCGCTGCAGCAGTGGCGAGGTTTTTCGGCATGACAGTCTAACTGCCGCGCACAAATGTTTAAAGTATGGCACATTGGTAAAAGTCCGCAATACCAAAAACGATAGTGTGATCATCGTCCGCATCAACGACCGTTTACCAAAAAGCTCAAAACGCTGCATTGATCTAACCCGCAAGGGTGCCAAACAATTGAATTTTATTTTGCAAGGACTCACACCGGTTACACTAATAGTTTTAAATGATTCACTATCATGCTTGAATAAACCTTAAAACTTCATGTTTTTATTGTTGCAGATGCATTTAATACAGAACAAAAAACAAAGCAATTGCTTGTATCAAGAGACGGGCTTAAATTGAAAATGATTAAGTAATCAAACTTTTTATGAGCTCCTGTGCTTGCAGCAAATGTCTTTGGTTGTGATATACAATAAATAACAACCAATCGCTCACGGTCATGTCTCCTAAAAATGGATGCTTGTAAATGCGTTGGTCAATCACAATTTGTTTGCTGTTTAAATCATGAATGTATTTTTCGCGTATGCCCATAAAAGCTTCTTCACAAGCGGCTTTTGTTGTAAAAATTCCTTTGGGCTGTAAACTACTTGGTGCGTTTAATTTATGACTACGTTGTTTCACAATTTTTTCCGACAAAATATTTTCTCCAACAATGTTTGTTCTAGTGGATTGATCGTTAGAAGGTCGGCGGAGCATGATATACACCATTTTGTCGGTTAAAACCAAATGCTCCATAATGTCAAAAACCGACCACGCTGCATTTTGTTTTTGATTTAATATTGACTCGGGACAAGTATTTAATAACTGAATAACCTCCTTGTTGTTGGCAGTTATTTTATCAATTAAATGTGCAATTGTATTTGGCATAAGCAATTTGTTTAATGGTTTATGCTGGCAATAAAAAAATTATTTTATTCCCATTCTTTGTTTCACTGCTTCAAACAAAACAATACCACTGGCCACAGAAACGTTTAGCGATGCGGTATGGCCCACCATCGGTATTTTCACTTGCATGTCGCTGCGTTTTACATACTCTTGACTAATGCCGTTTTCTTCGCTGCCCATGATAATGGCTGTTGGTTTGTTAAAGTCGGCATCGTATAACAAATGATCGGTTTTTTCGTGACAAGCAACAATTTGAATGCCGCTCGATTTTAAATATTCAATGGTTTGCTTTAAATTGTCTTCTCGGCATACTTTAATGCGGTGAAGCGCTCCGGCACTGGTTTTTATGGCATCACCATTTATTTGGGCAGCACCACGGCTTGGTATAATGATAAAGTCAACACCTGCGCATTCAGCACCTCTGGCAATGGCGCCAAAATTGCGCACATCAGTTATTCTATCCAATATCAGTAAAAGCGGTGTTTTGCCTGAAGTGAACACCAAATCAAGTAAATTCTCGGTTTCGTAATAGGTAATTTCGGTGAGGTAGGCAATTACACCTTGGTGATTTTTGTCGGTAAGGCGTTTCATCTTTTCAGGCGGCACAAACTGAAACGGGATGGTTTGTCCCCTTAAAGCTTGTCGCAGTTGATGGTACAGTTCATTCGATAGGCCTTTTTGCAAAAGAATTTTCTCTATGTCTTTACCGGCCTCAATGGCTTCAATTACTGCGCGCGTTCCAAAAATCAGGTTATTGTCTTCCATAAAACAAATTACCGATAATTTTAACAGCCAAACAAATTATAAAATAGAAATGCCCGTTTGTCAATTGAAGCTTTACTGCTATCTTTGGCCAAATAAAAAAAATGGAAACCATTTATCAAAAAGTTGAAGCGGCATTGGATAGCATTAGGCCTTATTTGGAGGCTGATGGCGGGAATGTGGAGGTGGTTGAAATTACCGAGGATCAAATTCTTAAACTCGAATTAATGGGCGCCTGCAAAACTTGTAATATGAGTGTGATGACCATGCGTGCTGGCATTGAAGAAACCATTCGCCGCGCTGTGCCTGAAATAAAACAAATTGTGGCGGTAAACCGATAATCCAATTATTACCATCGAATTCACCTATGAAATTAACACAGAAGTTAAGCAAAAGTAAAAACACACTTTTTTCAATCGAAATTTTGCCGCCATTAAAAGGCAAAAGCATTCAAAGCATATACGACGGCATTGATCCTTTAATGGAGTTTAAACCTGCTTTTGTTGACGTAACGTACCATCGCGAAGAATACATTTACAAAAAGCGCGAAGGTGGATACCTCGAAAAAGTGAGTATTCGTAAGCGTCCCGGTACAGTTGGTATTTGTGCTGCCATCATGAACAAATATGATGTTGAAGCCGTGCCACACATTATTTGTGGCGGTTTTACCAAAGAAGAAACAGAAAATGCCTTGATTGATTTACAATTTTTAGGCATCGACAATGTATTGGCTTTGCGTGGCGATAGCATTAAAACCGAACCGGCTTTTGTGCCGGAGCCAAACGGGCATCACTTTGGATTGGATTTGGTGAAACAAATTTCGGGGATGAATGCCGGGCAATATTTAGATGAAGAAATGAAAGATGCAGCCCCTACAAACTTTTGTATTGGTGTGGCCGGATATCCCGAAAAGCATTTTGAAGCGCCCAACATGATCAGTGATTTAAAATACTTGAAAGCCAAGGTGGATGCAGGGGCAGAGTACGTGGTAACACAAATGTTTTACGACAACCAAAAATATTTCGAATTTGTGAATTTATGCCGCGCCAATGGTATAACTGTTCCCATAATACCGGGATTAAAAATATTAAGCAGCAAAAAACAAATTACCACGCTTCCAAAAGTATTTCACATCGATATACCGCAGCCTTTTTACGAAGAATTGGAAAAGTGTAAAACAGATGCCCAAGTAAAAGAAGTAGGCATTAAATGGTGTATCGAACAAAGCAAAGATTTAATCAAAGCCAATGTGCCTTGTTTGCATTTTTATACCATGGGCGCATCCGAAGCCACTAAAAAAGTGGCCTCTCAGGTTTTTTAAACTGTTTCATTTGAACCATAATTTCTATACTGGCGAATTACTGCTCATCGACAAGCCCTACACATGGAGTAGCTTTCAGGTGGTAAACAAAATTAAACACGCCATCAAACACCATCCATCATTGATGTTGGATAACATTAAAACAAAACCCAAAGTTGGTCACGCCGGCACCTTAGATCCTTTGGCAACAGGACTGTTAATTGTTTGTACAGGAAAAAAAACCAAAACCATCAACGAATTAATGGGGCAGGAAAAGGAATACACCGGCACCTTTTTGCTCGGCGCTACCACACCTTGTTATGATCTTGAAAAACCTGTTGACTTTACATTTCCAACTGAACACATTACAAACGACGATATTCTGCTAGCCGCCAAAAATTTTATTGGATTACAAAACCAAGTGCCGCCAATTTTTAGTGCTGTATTTGTAAATGGTAAACGCGCGTATGAACTGGCAAGAAAAGGAGAAGAAGTAGAATTAAAAGCCCGTGAAATTGAGATCAAAGAATTTGAAATTACGGGTATCAATATGCCTTCGGTTGATTTTAGAATCGTTTGCAGCAAAGGTACCTATATTCGCAGCATTGCGCGTGATTTTGGATTGGCCTTGGGTTCAGGAGCGCATCTCACAAAATTATGCCGCACCCGCATTGGCCATTTTAAACTTAGTGAAGCCTTATCACCACAGCAGTTTGTCGATGCACTTAATAAATCACAGGAATCTTTGTAATCGATTTGCCTGCTTTTCAAAAATTTTTAGATGTTTAGAAAATGAAGAAATTCATTTAATCGATCGTCCAATCCCTTATCAAAATCATTGTTTTGAAAAATGGCTTTTACCGAATAATTGTAACGGTTAAAAGTTTGAATAATGGGACCCAAGTTCTCACGGTTTACTTTAATGGTTACTTCAATCCTGGTGCTATCGGGCTGTGACGAAACATGCAGACTTAAAATTTTGGCTTCATTTCCTTCTATGATATTGCCAATTTGTGTAACCGAATAATCATGTTGGTTCATTTCCAAAACAATTACACCGCCCGGATTTTGAACCGATGCCATGGTGCTTAAGTTTTGCACCATGCCCTGCAAGGTAATGCAACCTTTGTATTGCTCCTTTTCGTCAATAACGGGGATTAAACTTAAATTTAAACTGCTCATTAAACGCAGTAAATCGTAGGTATGTTGGTAATAATGAATGGCGGGCTTTAAAATATGTAGCTTACTGGCAGATATTTGTTCCTCAGGGTGTTCGTAATCTAAAAGTTCAGTTTCGGAAACCAAACCCACAAGTTCTCTGTTGTTCACCACAGCCAAATGCGATACCTTGAATTGTTCCATCCAATCCAAAGCCATTTCCACCGTATCGGTCATCTTTAAGGGTGGAATTTCATCTGTTATTAAGTCGCCTGCTAACATTTAATTTTTCAAAAGTAGTAATTTAATTAGTTTTGTTTTCAATTTAAGAAAAACTAACATTAATTGATAGGCTGCCATGACGAAACTAAGCGTGAACATTAACAAGATTGCCACTCTGCGCAACGCGCGCGGCGGAAATGTGCCGGATGTAATCAAAGCCGCTGCAGATATTGAGCGATTTGGTGCACAGGGCATCACGGTGCACCCGCGTCCTGACGAACGCCACATTACCTACCAAGATGTCAGAAATTTAAAAAGCGCCCTTACCACTGAATTTAACATCGAAGGAAATCCCTTCGAAAAAAAGTTTGTGGATTTAGTACTTGAAACAAAACCACATCAGGTAACACTGGTGCCTGATGCAGAAAATCAATTAACGAGCAATCACGGTTGGAATACGATACAACACAAAGATTTTTTGATTGAGCACATTCAACTGTTTAAGTCAAAAGGCATCCGTACGTCCATTTTTGTTGATGCAGATGAGGTCATGATTGAAGGGGCTGCATCCACGGGTACAGAGCGCATTGAGCTTTATACTGAATCATATGCCGCACAATACCACACCAACAAACAACAGGCCATCGCCCCATTTATTCACGCAGCCAATAAAGCACTTGCTTTAGGTTTAGGCATTAATGCCGGACATGATTTAAGTTTACAGAATTTAAAATATTTCAACGAAAACATTCCAAAACTCATCGAAGTGTCGATTGGTCATGCCCTTATAAGTGATGCATTATACCTGGGTTTGGAAAACACAGTACAGATGTATTTAAGGCAACTAAAGTAATTTGACAATGTTTTTATTATCAGATTAATTGTTTAATTTAGATATCACAATACAAATCAACCATGAAAAAAATCAGTTTCATCTTGGCGTTTTTAATTTTCAATGTGTTTGCCATTTCTGCACAAGACAACAATGGTAATAAAAACGACAAAGCCAAAGAAGAAGAACGTAAGAATGGCGGTAAAAAGGACGAAAGCAACACGGCAAGAAGAGCAGAGAGTAATTCAGAATCTAAACAGCAAAAAAAATCAGAACAAAAATTACCCAGTGATCAAAAAAACGAGCATGTTAAAATGCCGCATTAATTTTGAGTAAAAATCAGAAACGATTTTTATCAATGATATAAATGCATTTATCTTATAAACCTTTAATTTAGATAAATTAACCTCAATTTTTTTAATTTATCTCTACGTTTTAGTTCATTTGTACCAACCAATTAAATCAATGTTTATGAAAAAGATTGTTGTAACAGTAGCCGCTTTAATATTAAGCGCATCATTGTCAATGCATGCTCAAGACGATAAGAAAGCAAAAGAAAACAAAGGAGAGAAAAAAGAGCACAAGGAGCATAAGGATGGTGATAAAAAAGATCACAAAGATAAAGGTGAGCACAAAGGCGAGAAAAAAGACGCGGAAAAAAAGAAAGAAGAAAAACCACATTAATTAGAAGCCTCGCATTTGCGGGGCTTTTTTAATTCAATTAATAGATACATTTGCCAATTATTAAACATGAAATTAGCTTACCGATCATTTGGACAGGGACAACCTTTAATCATCCTTCATGGCCTATTTGGTCAAAGTGATAACTGGAATACATTGGCGAAAAATTTTTCCGAAAAAAACTTCCACGTATATACCCTTGATCAACGTAACCACGGCCTTTCGGCACATGCCGATGAGTGGGATTATAAAAGCATGGCTGAGGATTTAAACGAGTTTATTGAGGACCATCAAATAAAAAATCCAATTTTATTAGGCCATAGTATGGGTGGCAAAACACTTTTATTTTTTCAATGGCTTTTTCCGGGCAAAGCCAAAAAATTAATTGTGGTTGATATTGCTGCCAGAAGTTATGAGCCGCACCATCAGCAAGTTTTGGCAGCTTTAAACGCCGTTGATTTTAATTTGGTGCAATCACGCAAAGAAGCCGAATTGATATTAAACCAACACATTGAGGATTTTGGTACCAAGCAGTTTTTGCTAAAAAATATATACCGAAAAGACCTAGGTAATACTGTATTGGATTGGCGATTTAATTTAAAAGTGATTCATGATCGATACGACAACATTGGGGTGGCTGTGCCTTTTTACAACGATGATACACCCACGCTAATTGTGAAAGGCGAAAAATCAAATTACATCAATGCATTTGACATAGAAGATTTTAAGCAGCGTTTTAGCCATCTTACTGTTCAGGAAGTTGAAGGCGCCGCACATTGGGTTCACGCCGAAAAACCACAAGCTTTTTTTGATGTGGTCTATAATTTTATAACAACTTAATTTCTCTCAGTAAATCACCAACTTCCATGTTGGGATTTAATAAGTAAGCATTGATGCCCAAGTCACCTGCTGCTTTCACATGTTGCACCGAATCGTCAATAAATATTGTTTCTGAAGGAATCAATTTGTTTTTCTTCATCACGTATTCAAATATCTCCGCATCGGGTTTACGCATACCAATTCTGCAACTATAATAAACCTTGTCAAAATAATCATTGAAATTTCTTACACCTTGACTTTGATAAAGTTCTCTTTCAAAAACCGATATATGTGTTTCGTTGGTATTACTCAATAAAAAGGTGCTGTAATTTTGTTTGGCTTCTATCAATAGGTCTAATCGTTCCTCAGGCACATCCAGCAGCATCTTGTTCCATGCATCATAAATTAGTTCATCCGGACCATTAAAGCGAAGCTCTTTGCGCAAGGCAGTGAAAAAATCAAATTCACTTATTTCACCCTTGTCGAAAAGATTAAAGAGTGGGTTTTGTTTGGCCTGAGTGTAGATGCTTTCAAAAGGAACATCGCTAATTTCATTAAAGGCTTGTATCGTTGCCATGATATCAAGATTGATAATTACACCTCCCAAGTCGAATATGATGTTTTTAACGCCTTTCATTTATTTTGCAAATATGGGGACTTTATCTATTTTTGCAACCCTGCTCACAAAATAAGCGTGAAACAAAATAAATTGGTAACCAATTATTTAGAGCAGTAGCCTCTCCCGATTTTATCGGCACCGAGGGTCCCTGGTTCTTCCAAGGTTATCGGAAGAAAAAAATTAACCGCGCTCTTCCGATAGCTATCGGAACTCAGCCGGCTAGAGCATCAGACTCTCCCGATAGTTATCGGGACTGAGGGTCCCTGGTTCTTCCAAGGTTATCGGAAGAAAAAAATTAACCGCGCTCCTATAGCTCAGCCGGTTAGAGCATCAGACTCATAATCTGAGGGTCCCTGGTTCGAGCCCAGGTGGGAGCACATCAAAAGCCCGGTGAGATTTTGAGCGAGCGAGTGCGAAAGCACGACAAACCCTTTCAATTTGGAAGGGTTTTTTACTTTATGGTGTTTATGTCGAAATATTGGCAAGAAGTAGAGGTGGGAGCACTTGACATAATCCTTTCCAAAGTATTTGAAAAGCCGTTTTTAAAACCCAAACCGATTGAACTACAGTATAATTTGTAAAATATTTTTTCTCTTTTAAACCAATTCAGTAATGCTTGGTCTAATAAAGTGAAACAAAGCTGTTGAAATATGACGTTAACGTTTAAATGAGATGCCTTCACCTCAAAAGCATCAACAATAAAAACGACAAGGTAATTTTCATGCTTTCTTTTCGTTTTATAATTAATCAAATAATCAGAATTCAATATTAATAGACTACGACTATCAAAAATTCAGAGAGAACAATAGAAAGAAGGGATTTTTTGGCACAGGTAGGCATCGGCGCCATTTCTGTTTTGCTCCCTGCTTGCATCGGCGGCTTAAGCTCTTGTAACAAAAATCAAAATAACCCTGCGCCAACGCCCGTTGACTTTAATTTAGATGTTAGCAATGGTCCCTTGGCCACTAAAGGAGGCTTTATTTTAAATGCCAATGTAATTGTTGCAAGAACACTTACAGACACATTTATTGCCGTGTCATCAACTTGCACACACCAAGGGAGCACAATAAATTACAGCTCAAAATCGAATGTTTTTATTTGCCCCAATCATGGGGCAATATATGACAGCAACGGCAATGTGATGCAAGGTCCGGCTGCAGCCAGCCTTACAAAATACAACACCACTTTAACCGGTACATCTTTGCATGTCTACTCCTAACTGACTTGTCATTGATTCAAGTATTCTGCATTATGTATATCATACAATTATTTTAAATTCAATCGGTGATTTGTTAAGTTAGAAGTTTCTATAAAATTGCGCTTAATCCTGAGCAATTTATCAAGTGTTTTAAAACCCCTTCCGACAAGATTATAATAGCCTCTAATTTTTCAATATTCACCTTTTAATAGCGATACAAGAATGAATCCCTGTAGAGATTAATGCCTTAGGATTGAATTAGTCTATAAAAGCATTTACATTTGAAAATGCTCAAATGCATTTTACACATTGCAAAAAGAAAAATTCACAGATAATTTTTACCATCAAGTTTTGTGTATCTATTCGAAAACTTTGCTACCTCTTTACAGAAGAGTATTTAACCGTAACATGTTTGTCTTGAGTTTTTTATTGTGCTTATTGAATACAAGAATTCTTCACGCACAATCAACCAATAACCCGCCTCCTGATTCTTCACGCATTGATTCTGTGGTGAAAGAAAAAGCAAACACTTTTAAAATATCAACGCAAGTCGGAAATAATATCCAACAAAATGGAAAGAAAATGGCTAAAGATGAATATTATTTGAAGCCAACAATTAATTATAATCACATTTCAGGATTTTATGCCTCTACTTATTTTGTTTTGTTGCCCGCGGATAAAAAAAGAATTTTGGATTATTATTGCTTAAATGCCGGCTTCGATAAAGATTTTGGCGACAATTTAACTTTAGGGATTGACTATGCCTACAACTTTTACTACTCTACCAAACAAGTTAGTGCTTCCGCATCCAATTTCGTTACATTAAGTGGTTCATGGTATAGCAAAAGACTCACACCCACCATTTATGCCATATTAAGCACTGGTAGTACAACCGACTACACCACATGTTTTGATTTGGAACATGTTTTCAGCAAAAAAAATGTTTGGAAAAAAAATGACAAATTAAGTTTTCCAATCTCTTTTGGGGCTTATGCAGGCACATCTAATGCCTATCAAAATTATACGGTAAAAAATAAAATTACCGATAAAGCAGGTAAAAGTGTTAATCAAAACACCATTAATACAGGATTCACGCTAACAGCCTTGTATACAAGCATTACATTAAAGTACAAGGTTAATAAGTGGGGTATTGCTGCGAATGCGAGCTATTACGCCCAATTTAATGTGCCAAAAAAACTAACATCAAATAATGCCCCATTAATTAGAATAACCGCCTCAAGATATTTCAATTAAACTTTAAACATAAATTTTTTGTTACTTTTAAATATGAAAAGAATCAACGTTTCCATTGTCCTGCTTTTTTTATTTGCTTGTGCCGGAAGCAAACCCATTATCACTTCTCAAGCTGATGCCGACAGAGGTGCGCAAAAATACCCGGGCTATACTTTTGAGGATTTAAATAAAGGCAAGGCATTGTTTGAAACAAATTGCGGCACTTGTCATGGTTTAAAAAAACCGAGTTCAAGAAATGAAGTTAAGTGGGCCAAAGTACTTAAGGAAATGGTGCCTAAAGCCAATAAAAGAGCAGGCAAAGAAGTAATTGGTGAAGTAGAAAAAGAACTCATGCTTAAGTTTTTGGTAACAATGGGCGCGAACAAAAACAAAAAATAATTTTATTCAGCACTAAGCCAAATCTGCAAAATAGCCTTCCGTTTTTCTGAAATAAAACAATCCCAACACAAGGAAAAACAAAGAAACACCTATGCTTACCAAGTCTTGGCCTACATTCACATGACCACCATCAAAGGAGGCTCTAAAAATATCCAATGGCGCAGTTAAAGGGTTTAATGCCACAAAGGCCGTGTAATAAGCATTTTGATCAATTTTCGGCGGAAACAACACCGGTGTTACAAACAATAAAAACTGTATCATAAATGGCACCAAGTATCTAAAATCTCTATACTTTACATTGAGTGCTGCTAATAAACAACCCACCCCAAAAGTTGCCATACATGCCAAGAATGCCGCCAGTGGAAAATAAATGATGGAGTACCATGAAAAATAAATGTCTTTAAACAAACAATAAAAAAAGAAAACCACAAAGGCCATTAAAAAATCGAATAAACTTACGAGTACAGAAGAGATTGGAATAATCAATCGCGGAAAATAAATTTTTTTGATGATGCTGGCATTGCTCACCATGCTGTTACCGGCGTTGTTTAAGCCGCCTGAAAAAATTCCCCAAACAACCAAACCGCTAAAAGCAAACACATCATACGGTAAACTTAAATGGGTATAATTTGAAATGGCCTTCCCTAAAAAGAATGAAAATATCAAGGCCAACACCAATGGCTGTATTACCGCCCACATAAAGCCCAATGCCATTTGCTTGTATTTTACTTTAATATCGCGAAGCGTAAAAAAATAAAACAACTCACGGTATTCCCATAGTTCCTTAATACCAAGACTAAGTTTGTTTTTGGCTTTAATTTCAAATTCCATTCATACAAAATTAAGGATTATCCGCGACGATTAATATTTATTCTCGAAATTAACCCGGCCTTTATATGCAAAGCGAATCAAGCCTTGTGGTCATTAGCTTTAAGACTTTGCGTTTGCCAATAAACGCGATTTACCGAAGTCTAAAATTTTATCAATAAACTCATAGGGCTTGTATTCATTAATGGCCGCTTGGTGAAAAATACAAGTAGCAGGCGTCATGCCCGGTAATGAATTCACTTCAATAAAAACAATTTCAGCCCGGCAATTTTCAAATACCCTTACAAATGCATCAATCCTGCAGTAGCCGCTAACACCCAACACCTTGGCGGCTGCACCCAAAGTAGACTTCACCTGATCGCTTATCTTTTGTCTGTCTTCAGCACTTTGCGCATATCTGGCCGGTGTAATGTTTTGACCTTGTCCGGCTAAAAATTTTTCTTCCAAACTTAAAACTTCTCCATCAGCCAATGCTTCAGAGGCTTCAAACACTTCGTATTGGAGGTTTCCTTTTTCATCGAATCGCGTTAACATGCCTCCGGTTATTTCCAAAAAGTGTTTTGCTTTGCCTCGGCTGATGAGTTCTTCAACCAAAATCACATTCTTTTGTGGGAACTCTTCTTTGGCCTTTATCTGTAATTTATTCGCAGCAGTCATGTCCAAATCTTCACTTGTTCTGAACATCAGTTGACAAAAAGCTTCAAACTCGTCTAAGGTTTTGATTTTTTTTACAGCGCTGCTACATCCATCATCAACGGGTTTCGCGATAAATGGATATTTGATGGTGTTCTCCAATAAGGCCACATATTTTGCCTTGTTGTTGTTCCATTCTTCTTTTGTAATCAAGGCATGTTCGGCAACCAAGAAACCGTTAGTTCTTAAAATTTCGTTGGTGCGGTATTTGTCGATGGTAATCGATGAACTTTCTTTGCTCGAGCCATTGTATGATAAACCAATGGCATCTAACTTTTCTTGAATGGCGCCGTCTTCTCCAGGCCTGCCATGCAAGGCAATAAACACCTCGTCGGCTTTTGATTTCAATTGTTTAAAATCTAAAGCTTGTGGTGCTGAGGTTTGATTGGCAGAAGCGTATTTGTTTGTGATATCGGCACATTCAAGCATGATGGATTGAATCACCGGATGTACTTTAAAATGTTCTACCTTTTCTTTAATGTCGTCGGCATTGTCTTTTAACATTAAATTTATCGGTAACTGATACAACTGATGTGCATTTGCATCGCCGGTTAAAAAAACCGGAAAAGGCGCATATTTTTCTGAAGAAGATAATTTCTCAAATACGTTTCTTCCGCTTTCTACCGATATGTGTCGCTCAGATGAATAACCACCCAAAATAACTGCTACACGCACTTTATGACGCAAAGCATCTCTGTCTTTTAAAATGGCGGCATCCAAAGTTTCTAATAAGTGGCGAAAAGCCTCATTACCTTTTGATTGTTTAAGCCGTTTCGACAAAGAGGTTCTAATGATAAAAGTTAGAAACTGCGATGGGTTTAATCCTATTTCAGCGGCCTGATGAAAGAAAAACGACGAGGGCATCATGCCACTGGTGGTATTTGGATCATTTAAAAAGATTTTACCCTCCTTGCTTAAAAAGCCGTCAATACGGGCATACACATCAAAATGTAAATCGTAAAATAATTTTTCGCAGTCTTTACGAATGGCTTCAATTTGTGCATCCGGCAAATCAATGGGCGTTATTTTTCTTGATAAGCCCGGTAAATATTTACTGCGGTAATCAAACAATTCTTTTCCTTTTCTGATTTCAGTTGGCGGTAATGCAATGGCCTTGCCTGTTTCGTCTTCCAACACAATACACGAAAATTCTTTGCCTTCAATAAATCCTTCTACCAATACTGTGCTTTCACCATCCAAACTTTCCAATAAAAAACCATCTGTTTTTAAATTTGAATTCAAAAAATCCAAAAGCTGATTCGGATCGTAAATAATGGGGGCATTTAAATGTTTTGGCTCCGAAATTAAAATGGGCATGCCAATGCCTTCTCTGATATCGGCAATGGTTTTTACAAATTGATGTTTTGCTTCATCACTGAAGTTCAACCAAGTTTTGGCATCCAACCATTTTGTGAAAAGTGCTTTTTCAACGGCCGCCATAAACATGGTTTCATCCGCTTCTTGTATAATGCTCACACCAATACTCGAGCCTTGATTCGCCGGTTTAATCACACAAGGGAAACCAATTTCTTTTTTAGCTTTTTCAAAACTGCTTTTTGCTTTTCCTTGTAACCAAGCTTGGCGATCGATGGTAAAATAATTCGGACTGTTAAAGCCCTTATTCACCATCAACTCTTTTTGTAATGCTTTATCAATGCCAATGGCCGACGGTAAAATGCCCGAGCCGCTATAAGGCAACTGTAAATAGTCGAACATGCCTTGAATGCGGCCGTCTTCACCATATGGACCATGTAAACACAAAAAGGCAAAATCAATTTTTTGTTTTAATTGCTCCACAGGAATTTTTTTTCCGATGCGCGCAATCAATTCATTTTGTTGGACTTCATTCAGTTCGCCTAAATTTTCGGCGTACAACTGAAATTTAGAATGAGCCGGTAAAAATTCAACCGGGGGATAAAAATCGCGAATGGTGCCCTTGTAAATAAAGGCCCAATTGAGTTCAATAAAATTACCAAAGCTGTCGACAAAAATAGGAAGGGCTTCAAATAAACTTTTGTTTAAATTGTCATATACGGTGCGGCCACCGGCAAATGAAATTTCTCTTTCCTTACTTTGTCCACCAAAAATAATGCCTATACGCGTTTTATGACCGTTCATCATTAAATACAAAATTGATAATTAATCAAAAGTAAAAGAAAGGCGCAAAGTATCACCGGCCTATTTTGGAATTAATTAACATTGGTTTGTAGATACTTAGCAAAGGCGTGAAGGCTTAATTATTTACTTTTAGGCTTTCAAATTATGGTTGGCAGATTCATTATTTTTTTCCTGATTGTTTCAGTGATCGAATTGTATTTTTTACAAGCTGTTAAAACTTTTATACAAGATTTTACAGGACCTAAAAAAAACATCATTCTTTATATCGCATATTCTTTGGTGGCCATCAACGTGGTCATGGGGCTTGTTGCCTTGGTGTATCCACCGCCAAACTGGACCAATAGCATGCGCTTAATCATGTCGGGTTTTTTAATACTCGTGATTTGTAAACTTTTTGGCATTAGTTTTTTGTTAATCGACGACATTATACGCTTGTTCCGTTGGATTTTTTCTTTCTTTCAATCGGCACCAAGCGAAGGGGTAGAAGTAAGCCACAAAATAAGCCGACTAAAATTTATGAGTCAGTTGGCCATCACCTTCACTGTCATTCCTGCCATTGGTTTTTTATACGGCATGGTGAAAGGGGCATACAAGTACCGTGTGCACAAAGTGAAAGTGCCATCTCCAAATTTGCCCGAAGCATTTAATGGTTTTAAAATAGTTCAATTGTCAGATATTCACACCGGTTCATTCCTCGATAATGCGCCGCTCAACAAAGCATTTGACATAGTGATGCAACAAGATGCCGACATGATATTATTTACAGGCGATTTGGTAAATAACGAAAGCACCGAAACAGCAGGATACGAAAGCACATTCAGCCGATTAAAGGCCCCTTATGGTGTTTATTCTGTACTTGGCAATCACGATTACGGCGATTATAAACAATGGGATAGTCCACAAGCAAAAACGCAAAATTTAAACGACCTTAAAAAAGTGCATGCCAATGCAGGCTGGCGTTTATTAATGAACGAGCATGTTGCCATTGAAAAAGACGGTGAAAAAATTGCCCTCTTGGGAATAGAAAACTGGGGTGGTAACATGAACTTTCCAAAATACGGCAAAATGGATTTAGCCCACAAAGGCACTGAAAATTATCCTTATAAAATATTGATGAGTCACGACCCAAGTCATTGGGAAAAACAAGTGCAGCCCGAATATCCTGACATTGATTTAACACTCAGTGGCCACACCCACGGCATGCAATTGGGCATTGAAATTCCGGGTTTACGTTTTAGTCCTTCGCAATGGGTATACAAACAATGGGCAGGACTTTACAAGCACGGTAAACAATTTATTTACGTTAACCGGGGTTTAGGCTTTTTAGGATATCCTGGCCGCTTGGGCATTTGGCCCGAAATTACGGTGATAGAATTACAAAAAGTTTAAGCCATTGTTTTTTGCGCATGTTAAAGGTGCAAACATCAGCTGAATAAATTCTTGTATCTTTAAGTATGTTTGCTTTTATTGCCATCATCAATAAATTTGAGGCCAAAGGTGAAAAAACCGGCTGGACTTATGTCGATATTCCAAAAGACATACTCATTAAGCTTAAACGAAAAGACAAAAAGCCTTTCGCATCAAGGGTTTGATGGATGATGTAAAATTCGAACAAATCAGCACTTATCCAATGGGTGATGGTGAATTCATCATCGCGATCAATGCCGACTTAAGAAAAAAAATAAAGAAAAAAGAAGGTGCTCAAATAAAAATAAAGTTCGAATTAGATGAAGGCGCGCCAATCATTTCAAAAGAATTAATGGCTTGTTTAAAGGAAGATGCCGTGGCACTGAAACAATTTCAATCTCAATTGTTATCCCACCAAAACTATTTTCACCGTTATATCGAAAGTGCTAAAACAGCCGCCACCAAAGGCGGGCGCATTGTAAACACCATCAATGCCATGCACAAAAAACAAAATTATGGAGAAATGATAAGAAGTTTGAATAAAAAAAATCAATAAAAAACCCCAACAACCGATTGGTGTTGGGGCTCTAGTTATTTAGAAAATTTTAGTAACGGTAAGCATCCCCTTTAAAAGGACCTTCAACCTTTACACCAATATAATCCGCTTGTTCTTTGTTGAGTGTATCTAATTCAACACCAATTTTAGCCAAGTGCAAACGCGCAACTTTTTCATCTAAAATTTTTGGCAACACATATACTTTCTTTTCGTAAGCGGCAGTGTTGGTCCATAATTCTAATTGCGCCAAAGTTTGGTTGGTGAATGAATTACTCATTACAAAACTTGGGTGACCGGTAGCACAACCTAAATTCACCAAACGACCTTCAGCCAAAACAATAATGTCTTTTCCTTTAATCGTGTATTTATCTACTTGTGGTTTAATAACGTCTTTGGTATTGCCGTAAGTTTTGTTTAACCAAGCCATGTCAATTTCAGTATCAAAGTGACCAATGTTACACACAATGGCACCATGTTTCATCGATTCAAAATGACGACCAACAACGATGTCTTTGTTTCCGGTAGTTGTTACAATGATATCCGCAATTTTTACGGCATTGTCCATTTTCTGAACTTGGTAACCGTCCATCGCAGCTTGTAAAGCACAGATAGGATCAATTTCAGTCACAATTACACGAACACCTTGCGATGACAATGATTGTGCAGAACCTTTACCAACATCGCCGTAACCGGCAACAACAGCAACTTTTCCGGCCAACATAATATCGGTAGCACGACGGATAGCATCCACCAATGATTCGCGACAACCGTATTTATTATCGAATTTAGATTTGGTTACAGAGTCGTTTACGTTGATAGCAGGCAACAACAATGTGCCGTTTTTCATGCGCTCATACAAACGGTGAACACCGGTTGTGGTTTCTTCTGATAAACCTTTGATGCCGGCTGCCAATTCAGGATATTTATCAAATACCATGTTGGTTAAATCACCACCATCATCTAAAATCATATTCAATGGTTTGCGGTCTTCGCCAAACCATAAAGTTTGTTCAATACACCAGTCAAACTCTTCAGCATTCATGCCTTTCCAAGCATAAACTTGAATACCTGCAGCAGCAATGGCAGCAGCAGCATGATCTTGGGTAGAGAAAATATTACAAGAACTCCAGGTTACTTCAGCACCCAAAGCAGTTAATGTTTCAATTAATACAGCTGTTTGAATGGTCATGTGCAAACATCCTGCAATACGTGCACCTTTTAAAGGTTGCGATTTTCCGTATTCGGCACGCAAGGCCATTAAGCCCGGCATTTCTTCTTCGGCTAATTTAATTTCTTTTCTTCCCCACTCAGCTAAAGAAAGATCTTTAACCTTAAAGGCTGTGAATTTGGTTGCAGTTGTTGTTGACATGTTTTTGTTTTTAAATTTTTAAGGATGACAAAGATAAACCATAAGTTTGTAATTCTCAACTAATCTTATGTTGACTATAAAACACATAAACACTCAAATTGTTCTTGGTTTATTGGATTTAAAATTATTCCGTATCAATCAGCCCAATTTGTCGAAACGCGAACTTGAAAAAGCGGGCAGTTTATGCGTCTTACAAGCACTTTTAGGGGAAGCATTCACAGCAATTCATTACACTGATTCCGGAAAGCCTTATTTAGCGAATCGCCCTGAATTTATCTCTATTTCACATTCTCATGATTATTTGGCCATCCTCATCAACACAAAGCACAATGCCGGTATAGATATTGAACTCGTAAGGGATAAAGTGAAACAGATAAAACACAAGTTTTTAAATGCAACCGAAGCAACATACGCCTTAGATGATGTGAATACCTTGATTCGGTTTTGGTCGGCCAAAGAATGTCTTTATAAATTACATGGCTTAAAAGGCCTCGATTTTATCACTAATTTGAGCGTTCAAGATTTTGAGGACAATAAAATTATTGGTAAAATTACAAAGCACGATTACAACAAAACATTTATGTTGGGCTGGGAAAAGATGGGTAATTATATGATGGTTTATTCATTGCATGAAATTTAAAAAACTGATAAAATCTCTTCACAAAGGCAAACGCACATTGTTTGCTGTTTTGATTGACCCCGATAAATTTAATCCTTTGTTGATTCGCATGGCCAATGAAGCAAACGTGGATTGTTTTTTGGTTGGCGGGAGCAAACTTTTGCGCGGAAACATCGATGAAACCGTCAAAAAAATAAAGGAAATTTCAAACTTACCCGTTGTGCTCTTTCCCGGCGATGAAAACCAATTAAGCGACAAGGCAGATGGCTTGTTTTTACCCAGTTTATTATCGGGCCGCAACCCCGATTACTTAATCTCAAAACAAGTTTTAATGGCACCGAATATTTATCGGATGAAATTAAAACATGCCCCCATGGCTTATATTTTGTTGAATGGCGATAAGCAATCAAGCACCCAAAAAGTCACCAAAACCCAACCGCTTGCCTTAAACAACAAACAACAATTACTCGATACGGCTTTGGCGGCAAAATACTTGGGCTTTGAATTGCTGTATTTGGAAGCGGGCAGCGGTGCCAAAAAAAGCATCCCGCCTATTTTGATTAAAGAGGTAAAAGAAAAAATACATTTACCGCTGATAGTAGGCGGCGGCATTAATACTGCAAAAAAAGTGAAGGATTACATTCAAGCCGGTGCCAATATGATTGTGGTTGGTAACGCATTGGAAAAAGACATAAATTTACTGAAGTCTTTAAGCGCATGTTTTGAACAGCCATTAAAAACCCCAAAGCACATATGAAATTAATCGTAATAACACCGGCAAGGGACATTGATGACGAACAAAGTTTGGTGACAAAAATGTTTGAAAGCGGATTGCAAACTTTGCATTTGCGCAAGCCAAAATATTCAACCAACCGATTAAAGGAGTATATCAAACAAATTCCTGAACATTTTCACGACCGTATTATTATTCATACACACCACGATTTGGCCCTTAAGTTCAAATTAAAAGGCATTCACTTGGGTAAAATTCACCTCTCGAAAAAGTGGCGTTATTTTTATGTTCGCTTTCGCCTTAGATTACGTTTTGATCATGTGTCGAAAAGCCGTTCATATTCTCGTTTACAGCAACTTTTTGCAAAAGAAGAAAGATCTTATGATTATTTTTTGTTGGGTACCATGTACAACAACATGACCGGTGAATTGTATAGTGGTTTTTATGAGGCAGGCTTAACAAATGCACTTAAAACAAGCGGCAAAAAGGTCATCGCGCGTGGCGGCACCTCCGTGTCGAGCATTGAAAAATCAATTAAATATGGTTTTCACGGCATCGCATTTAATTCATACATATGGGGTGCCGAACAACCTTACGAAAGGTTCATGAACATCTTAAATGAGTTTGAGCGCTTAGAAATTGAGCTTGAATAATGTCGTGGCTTGAACTGATTGCATTGATTAGTGGCGTGTTGGGTGTGTGGCTTACCATTAAACAAAACATTTGGTGTTGGCCTACGGCACTTATTTCTGTTGTGTTATCGTGTATTGCCTTTTTCGAACAGCGTTTATATGGCGATAGCGCCTTGCAAGTTTTTTATTTTGTAGCCGGTATTTATGGTTGGTATTTTTGGAATCAAAAAAGTCAAACACATTTTGAAGTCAGTAAAATGGATCTTAATAAATCCCCGCTGTACCTTGCCATCACAATTATACAAGCCATCGTATATTATTTTTTGTTGCGGTTTTTTAAAAGTGATCAAGTGTTGTTTGATGCCGTACTAACGGCTTGCAGTTTAACGGCAACGTATATGATGACCAAAAAGTGGCTCGAAAATTGGCTCATCTGGGTTTTTATTGATTCGGCTTATGTTTTTTTGTATGGCATCAAACACATGTATTTGTTTGCCATATTGTATGCGGCTTTTGCAGCTTTTGCATTTTATGGATGGAGAAAATGGAAAAACAATCTTGCATAAAAATCGCGGTTATTGGCGCCGAAAGCACCGGCAAAACCGAGCTTTGCGAAGCTTTGGCCAAACATTATCAGGCGGCTTTGGTGCCTGAATTTGCGCGTATTTATTTCCAAAAGGCCGACATCAACAATTATCAGATTGAAGATTTAGAAAAAATTGCCAAAGAACAAATTCAACTTGAACAAGCAGCCAATGAAAGCGGTAAAAAAATAATTATTTGTGATACCAATTTAATCACCATCAAAATCTGGGCAGAATTGGAATTCAATGCCTGCCCCAACAGCATCTTGCAATCAATGCAACAAGGTAAACCTGATTTTTATCTGATCACTGCCAATGATTTGCCTTGGCAAAAAGATCCTTTGCGCCAAAATAAATTTAGCCGCGACCTCATTTTTGAACGAAATATTGAAGAAATAAAGGCCCAAAACAAATCATACGCCATTGTAAAGGGCGCAAATACAGCACGCCTTCAAAGTGCACTTATCGGCATCAACACATTTTTAAACCAAAACCAAGGGCTTTAAAGTTTAACACCGCCCAGCTCGCAAATTTTGAAAAATTCTGTCTCTGTTACCTTCCCAACACTTAACCTTCCAAGCCGCACCAAATCCATACTTTGAAAAAATGGATCGTTTTTTAAGGTTGTTAATCCCACAGTTTTTTTAAAGTCTTTGTAAGGGGCAAAATCAACAGCCAACCAAGCGGTTTCATCGGTTGTAGGGTCTTGGTAATGTTCTTTCACCACCTTGGCAATGCCCACAATTTCTTGCCCTTCGTTACTGTGATAATAAAAGGCCAAATCCCCTTTTTTCATGTCCCGCAGGTTGTTTCTTGCAGCGTAATTGCGCACCCCGGTCCAGTCGGTTTTTTTATCTTTTTTAAGCTGTTCCCAAGGATATACCGAGGGTTCAGATTTAATTAGCCAGTAATTCATCTTTTTAATTCGCAAATGCTTTTTTATGAGCCTCAAAAATCAACATTTTAAGTCAAAAAATACAGGAAATTAATCTTGTTTTTCCTCAAAAAATACCTACATTTGCACCCGAATTCAAAAACAAGACAGCTTTTTTTAGCAGATGACCAGTAAAATCAATACTTCCGCCTTAAGTCACTTCGTTTTAGCCATATTTTTTACGATTTTTACAAGTGCGCTTTATGCCAATGAGCCTGAAGCACCCGCTGATTCAAGCCATAAGACTGAAATGGCAAGCGCCGGCACTGAACACGCCGCCACAGAAGCTGAAAATCATGAAGAAAAACCCGTTGACATTGCCGCTGTGGCATTTGAACACATTTTAGATGCACATTCTTGGCATTTATGGGGCGAAGGCCACGAAGCAGTTGCCATTCCATTGCCGGTAATTATTTATTCAAATACAAAAGGTTTGCAAATGTTCATGTCGTCACGCTTTGAACATGGTCATGCCACTTATAACGGTTATAAATTAGAAGATGAAAGCATAGTTTCTGAAGATGCCAACGAATCGGTATATGATTTTTCAATCACAAAAAACGTGGCCCAGTTATTTTTAACCGCCATCATCTTATTTTGGTTATTTGTATCCATTGCCAAAGCCTATAAAACAACCGGCGTAACTTCGGCACCCAAAGGTAAACAATCGTTTTTTGAACCGCTTGTTACTTTTGTTCGCGATGATATTGCCAAAGGAAACATTGGTCACAACAGCGATAAATACGTGCCTTATTTGTTAACTGTATTTTTCCTTATCCTCATTAACAATGCCATGGGTTTAATTCCAATCGGCGCCAACTTAACCGGAAACATTGCTTTTACTTTTGTGTTGTCGGTGATTACACTCATCGTTACCAATGTAAATGCCAACAAACATTACTGGCACCATATTTTTGCACCACCGGCGCCCAAAGCACTTTATCCAATTTTGGTGCCATTAGAAGTGGTAGGTATTTTTACCAAACCTTTCGCCTTAATGATTCGTTTGTTCGCAAACATCACTGCAGGCCACATCATTGTAATTAGTTTGGTTGGATTAATTTTCGTTTTCAAAACTTTGTGGATTTCTCCGGTAGCGGTTGGGTTCGCTTTATTCATTGATGTTTTAGAGTGTTTAGTGGCCTTATTACAAGCTTATATTTTTACTTTGTTAACTGCACTTTTCATTGGTTCTGCTTCGGCCGAACACCATGAAGAGGGTTCACACGGTAATGAAGATGAGAAAGCAGTAGCAAAACATTAAAAAGAACAATTAATAACCAATAAAAACAAAAAACAATGACTGGAAGTATCGCAGCAATCGGTGCAGGTTTGGCAGCTATCGGCGCCGGAATCGGTATCGGACAAATTGGTGGACACGCAATGGATGCCATTGCACGTCAACCTGACGCTTATTCAAAAATTCAAACAACCATGATTATCGCCGCCGCTCTAGTTGAGGGTGTGGCTTTATTCGCAGTGGTTGTTGCTTTAATGTCTAAGTAAAAAATTTAAAGCCCTTAACGGTTGGTTAAGGGCTTTATTTCACAAACAAAAATTTAAACAAAATAAAATGAGCAGTTTATTTATACTAGGGTCATTAATCACACCGGGCATCGGTTTAATATTTTGGACAACAGTTGTTTTCTTAATTTTATTGGTATTACTCGGAAAATACGCTTGGAATCCAATTTTAAATGCCATCAAAACCAGAGAAGAAGGTATTGAAGAAGCATTACAAAGTGCTGATAAAGCGTTAAAAGATATGCGTGAATTGCAATCAAACAACGAACGCATTTTGAACGAAGCACGCGCCGAACGCGATGTGTTATTAAAAGAAGCACGCGACACCAAAGAATCGATCATCGCTGAAGCAAAACACAAAGCCCAAGCCGATGTTGACCGCATGATGTCGGCAGCACGCGACCAAATTAAAAATGAAAAAAATGCTGCTGTGGCTGAACTAAAAAATCAAGTAGCCGTTTTATCGATTGAAATTGCCGAAAAGATTTTAAAAGCTGAGTTGGCAAACGATGAAAAACAAAAAGCTTTGGTTTCTAACTTAATGAATGATTTAAATCTGAACTAAGCATGATTGTTGCAAACCGATACGCAAAATCTTTAATTGAATTGGCCCAAGAGTCGAATCAGGTGGAAGCCGTGAGAAGCGACATGAAGCTTATTCAACAAGTGTGCGATCAAAACAGAGAATTTAATTTGTTTTTGAAAAGTCCGATCATTAAAACGGATAAAAAAATGGAAGTATTAAACAATGTGTTTGCTTCTAAAATTTCAAAAACCTCAATGTCTTTTTTGAACCTCATCACCGCAAAACACCGCGAATCAATCATTGGGGAAATTACTAAAGCCTTTGAAGAACAATATAAAGTGAACAACAATATCTTTACTGCGGTAGTTACTTCGGCCAGTGGCTTGGATGCAAAAACCAAAGAAAAGGTAATTGGCTTATTAAAAGCACAAATGAAAGGTGAAATTGAATTGATTGAAAAAGTTGATTCAAAAACAATTGGCGGATTTACTTTAACCATCGGCGATCAACAAATTGATAGAACCGTGGCCCGTCAGTTAAGTAACATGAAAAAGCAATTAACGAATAAAGCATTAAACTAATACACTAACCATATCAACATGGCTGAAATAAAACCGGCAGAAGTATCTGCAATTTTAAGACAACAATTAAGCGGCTTCAAGAGTGAAGCTGAATTAGAAGAAGTAGGAACCGTTTTACAAGTAGGTGACGGTATTGCCCGCATTTACGGCTTGTCGAAAGTACAATCAGGCGAGTTAATCGAATTCGAAAATGGTTTACAAGCCATCGTATTAAACCTCGAAGAAGACAATGTTGGGGCCGTGTTATTAGGCTCAGGACAAGGGATTAAAGAAGGTAGTACCTGTAAGCGTACCAAACGCATTGCATCCTTAAAAGTGGGTGAAGGTATGTTGGGCCGCGTGGTAAATACCTTGGGCGAACCAATCGACGGTAAAGGTCCTATCCAAGGCACTACCTACGAAATGCCAATCGAACGTAAAGCACCCGGTGTTATCTACCGTCAACCGGTAACCGAGCCTTTACAAACCGGTATCAAAGCCATCGATGCCATGATTCCGATTGGACGTGGTCAACGTGAGTTGGTGATTGGTGACCGTCAAATTGGTAAAACAGCCGTTTGTATCGATACCATTATCAATCAAAAAGAATTTTATGCTGCAGGCAAACCTGTATTTTGTATTTATGTTGCCATCGGCCAAAAAGCCTCTACAGTAGCCAACGTGGTGCGTGTATTGGAAGAAAATGGCGCCATGGCTTACACAGTGATTGTAGCTGCGAATGCTGCCGATCCTGCGCCAATGCAATTTTACGCGCCTTTCTCAGGTGCTGCCATCGGAGAATTTTTCCGCGATACCGGTCGTCCGGCTTTAATTGTATTTGATGATTTGTCAAAACAAGCTGTGGCTTACCGCGAAGTTTCATTGTTATTACGTCGCCCTCCGGGACGTGAAGCATATCCCGGTGACGTGTTTTACTTACACAGCCGTTTATTAGAACGTGCCGCTAAAATCAATGCATCTGACGAAATTGCCAGAAACATGAACGATTTACCTGAATCAATCAGACCATTGGTAAAAGGTGGTGGTTCTTTAACAGCACTTCCAATTATCGAAACACAAGCAGGTGACGTTTCTGCGTATATTCCAACCAACGTAATTTCAATTACCGATGGTCAAATATTCTTAGAGTCGAACTTGTTTAACTCAGGTATTCGTCCTGCTATTAACGTAGGTATTTCGGTATCACGTGTGGGTGGTAATGCGCAAATTAAATCCATGAAAAAAGTGGCCGGTACTTTAAAATTAGATCAAGCCCAATACCGCGAGTTGGAAGCCTTCTCAAAGTTTGGTTCAGATTTAGATGCAGCCACAAAATCAGTATTGGATAAAGGTTCTCGTAATACTGAAATCTTAAAACAAGGACAATTCTCTCCGTTTAGAGTAGAATCTCAAATTGCCATTATTTATTTGGGAACTAAAAACATGTTGAGAAGCGTACCTGTAAATAAAGTAGGCGAATTTGAAAAAGAATTTTTAGATCAAATGGAGCGTAAGCACAAAGCCACTTTGGATGCATTAAAAAGCGGACAGTTTACCGATGATATTACAAAAACCATCGAAGCCTGCGCAAACGATCTTTTAGCGAAATACAAATAATATGAATGAAAAATTAAAAATGAAGAATTTAAAATTTTTCATTTTTAATTTTCAATTTTCAATTTCTATATGCCAAGTTTAAAGGAAGTCAGAAATAAAATAACCTCAGTTGGTTCAACCATGCAGATTACAAGCGCCATGAAAATGGTGAGTGCTGCAAAGTTGAAACGTGCTACTGACGCCATTGTTCAAATGCGTCCTTATGCCAACAAACTAAAAGAGATACTTGAAAACGTGAGTTCAAGTGTAGATGTTTCTGAAAACGTATATGCCCGCAACAGCGGCCAAGGTAACGTTCTCATCATCGCTGTTTCTTCTAATCGCGGATTAGCGGGGGCATTTAATGCCAACATCATTAAAAAAGTTTACAGCCTTATCAACAACGAATACAAAAGTTCAGATGTAACCATTGTTGCCGTTGGTAAAAAAGTACAAGACGCTTTCCGTAAAACAAAACATTTTATCAGCGGTCAAGATATTCCTCACCACAACAACGAATTGGTAGATAAAGTAGATTATGAAAAATCGGCTTTTGTGATGGGAAAAATTATGGATGCTTATTTGAATAAACAATTTGATAAAGTGATTATCGTTTATAATCAATTTAGAAATGCAGCCGTTCAAATTCCAACCGATGAACAGTTGTTGCCTATTGTACCAACTGCTTCAGCTGCAAAATCAAGCAAACAAGATTATATTTTTGAACCCAACCAAGAATTTATTGTCAGTGAGTTAATTCCACGCTCTGTTAAAACACAATTTTACAAAGCCTTATTAGATTCAGTTGCGAGCGAACACGGAGCACGCATGACCGCCATGCACAAAGCAACCGATAACGCCAAATCAATGCAGCGCGATCTAAAAATCATGTATAACAAAGCCCGTCAGGCCTCAATTACCAAGGAAATCCTCGAGATTGTGGGTGGAGCCGAAGCACTTAAGGGTTAATTATTTGCAAAACGTTAAAGCCTTCCGAATGCCGGAAGGCTTTTTTA
The DNA here is from genome assembly GCA_947453445.1 of Sphingobacteriaceae bacterium. GTDB lineage: Bacteria > Bacteroidota > Bacteroidia > B-17B0 > Aurantibacillaceae > Aurantibacillus. The sequence continues at coordinate 8,195 of CANGGP010000023.1, read as the reverse complement.
ATCTTATTCCTTTAATAAAAACAAAATTGCCGGTCTATTAAGACTACCTTACACCTTTATCCGCATTCATTATGGCCATTTTAATTTTTCTTATTTTACATTGGTATCTCTCCTTATTTGGTCAGACCTTTTTTTTACACCGTTATTCTGCGCACAAGATGTTTACAATGAGTAAGAATTGGGAAAAGTTTTTCTATGTTTTTGCTTGGGTAACCCAAGGCTCATCATACCTCAATGCCAGAGCTTATGCCATTTTGCACCGCATGCATCATGCTTATAGCGATACACAACAAGATCCGCACACACCGCACTTTTTTAAAGATGCTTTGCAAATGATGTTGCACACACGCAAAATTTACAATGATGTGTTGAACAAACGCGTAACAGTGGATGAGAAGTTTGACCGCAATTTTCCGGAGTACCCCATGATTGATAGAATAGCCGATGCATGGCCTACGCGTATTTCTTTCGGACTTTTGTATTTTGCTTTTTACATGGCTTTTGCAACACATTGGTGGATGTTTTTATTTTTACCGATTCACTTTTTAATGGGACCAATTCAAGGCGCCATTGTTAATTGGGCAGGACATAAATACGGGTATAGAAATTTTGATTGCCCTGATAAATCACGCAACACTTTGTTCATCGATTTTTTATTGATGGGAGAATTATTCCAAAACAACCATCACCAAGCTGGTGCAAAAGTAAACTTTGCAGTGAAGTGGTGGGAATTAGACCCAACCTATCCAATCATCTTGTTATTGGATAAGATTCGGGTTATTAAATTAGTCCGTTAAGGCTTCAAATAAATCAGGTACTTGGTGCTCGGTGAGCGCCTTTTTATAATGCGCGAGTGTGCGCTTGCGCGCTTCGGCATGGTCGAGCATTGGTGCAGGATAATTTGAGGTGCCAAACTCAGGAATCCAATGTTTGATGTATTTGAATTCGGGATCGAATTTTTTTTGTTGTTCAGAGGGATTAAAAATTCTGAAGTAAGGCGCCGCATCACAACCGCATCCTGCAGCCCATTGCCAACCGCCATTGTTGGCACTGAAATCAAAGTCGTTTAGTTTTTTTGCGAAGTAGGCTTCGCCCCAACGCCAATCAACCAATAAATCTTTCACCAAAAAACTACTCACGATCATGCGCACGCGGTTGTGCATAAAGCCTGTGGTATTTAATTCACGCATGCCGGCATCCACCATGGGGAAACCTGTTTTGCCTTGGCACCATTTCTCAAAACCTTCCTCGTCTTGTAACCATTGAATACGGTCGTAATTCGGTTTAAATGATTTGTTCGCCACATGCGGAAAATGCCATAAAATCATCATGTAAAACTCACGCCAAATTAATTCGTTTAACCAAGTTTCACTCACAGGCAAACTTAAACGCACCAAGTCACGAATGCTCACAACGCCAAATCGCAAATAAACGCTTAGTTTGCTGGTGCCGGGCAATGATGGAATGTCGCGTTGTGACTTGTATTTTTCGAGCAACAATTTGCTAACCGTTATGCTTTTGTTGAATTGCATATCGGTTTTTGTAAAACCAAGGCTTTTTAAGCTTGGTAAAACACCACAGCTTGTTTTGTAAAAATGATTGAAGTAGGCTGAGCTGTTGTATTCAGCATAATCAGCTGCGCTTAAGCGGGCTTTCCATTTACGACTGTACGGAGTAAAAACGGTGTAAGGTAAACCATCGTCTTTTACCACTTCGCCTTTTTCAAATACAACTTGGTCTTTAAAGCTGTGAAATTTGATGTGATGTGTTAGTAATAAGCTTTTGATGGCATCATCACGATCAATGCCGTATTTTTCGTAATCGTGGTTGCAGTATACTGCATCAATTTCATGGGTGGCTATTAGCTGCTTGAAAGCCTCCATTGGAGAGCCGTGCAGGCACATTAAGTCAGAGCCATGGGAAATTAATTCTGTTTGTAAAGCCTGTAAAGCTTGATGAATAAAATCAAGGCGGCGATCATATTTGTCTTCTAATTGATTAAGAATGTTTGTGTCGAAAATAAAAATGGGGAGTACATTTTTGTTTTCCTTTAATGCCTGAAACAAGCCATGGTTATCGTGCAGTCGCAAATCTCTTCTGAACCAAAATATGGTAACTGGAGCCGCATGCTTGTTTTTTGTCATGCTTAATTTTGGTAATGTTTTAAACTATTCATGAGCATTTTGCGCGCAATAAATATTCTGCTTTTTATAGTGCCTAAAGGCAATTGAAGCTCAGAGGCAATTTCCTCGTATTTATAACCACTGTAATAACGCGCAAAAGGAACTTTGTAATGGTCTTCAAGAGCATCAATTTCTTTCACAATTTCTTTGGTGTTCATTCTGCTTTCGCTATGGTCGTAACTGTTTTGTTTAAAGGCACGGTTCATGGCAATGTCATCGCCCTTACTGATCAATTGTTTTGTTTTGGTGTTTTTTCTATAAGCATTAATGAAAGTGTTTTTCATAATGGTGAACAACCAAGCTTTTAAATTTGTGCTGTCTTCAAATTTATCGCGGTAGGTAATTGCTTTTACATAAGTATCCTGAATCAAATCTAAGGCATCTTCGGTATTACGGGTTAAACTCAGGGCAAAATGATTCAATGAGGATTTTTCTTGTAAAATGCGGGTGTTGAATTCAATCGCTGTCATTTGTTTAATGTTTTTATTAAATTGTTAAACAAAACTAAGTCATTCTGTTTAACAAAAATGTTAAAAGATTAAACAAAATTACATCGCGTTGATAATCAGGAGATTAAAATTAGGCGCTTCATTTTAACTGATTAAAAAACCCTTCATCAAAAACATGGACTTTTTTGAGCGGTTTTTCACAATCTTGATAATTTATTCTCTTCAAGTGCTTGGTATAGTGTATTTTCGCAAGCAAATAAAACAACAATGCAACACCTGAGCGAACCTGAATTAATTAGAAGAGAAAAATTAAAAGAACTTATTGCCAATGGCGTAAATCCTTATCCGGCAGAAGAGTTTACTGTGAATGCGAACGCAGCTGATATTAGAGAAAACTACGAACGTGATAAAATAAATTATAAAGATATTCAATTGGCAGGCCGCATCATGAGTGTGCGTGATATGGGTAAGGCTGCATTTGCCGTATTACAAGATGCTACCGGCAGAATTCAAATTTATGTTCGTAAAGATGATATTTGTCCGGGTGAAGATAAAAGCGCCTATGAATTGGTTTGGAAAAAATTACTCGACATTGGCGATATCATTGGTGTACAAGGTTATGTGTTCACGACCAAAACAGGTGAAATTTCAATCCATGTTACTTCATTTAAATTGTTAAGCAAATCATTAAAGCCTTTACCAATTGTAAAAACCGACGAAGAAAGCGGCAAATCATTTGATGAGGTGAGTGACCCGGAATTCAGATACCGTCAGCGTTACGTTGATTTAATCATCAATCCGCAAGTGCGTAAAACATTTGTGCAACGCTCACAATTAGTGAATTCAATTCGTACTTCATTAAACAATGCCGGTATGCTTGAAGTTGAAACACCTATTTTGCAAAGCATTCCGGGTGGTGCCACAGCACGTCCTTTTATCACACACCACAACGCATTAAATATTCCTTTGTATTTAAGAATTGCCAATGAACTATACCTCAAACGCCTTATTGTTGGCGGATTTGAAGGGGTGTACGAATTTGCCAAAGATTTTAGAAATGAAGGCATGGATAGAACACACAATCCTGAATTTACCATTTTGGAATTTTATGTGGCCTATAAAGATTACAATTGGATGATGGACTTTACCGAAAAATTATTGGAAAAAGCTGCCAATGATTTAAATGGCACCACACTGCTAACCGTTGGTGAAAATCAAATCGATTTTAAAGCGCCATTTAAGCGTGTCACCATGTATGAGTCCATTAAAGAATTTACCGGATTCGACATTAGCAACATGAACGAAGATGCCTTGCGAGAAGTTTGCACCAAACTTGGTATTCATGCCGATAACAGCATGGGCAAAGGAAAATTGATTGACGAAATTTTTAGCGCAAAATGTGAGGGCAATTATATTCAACCAACTTTTATTACCGACTACCCGGTTGAAATGAGTCCTTTGACGAAAAAACACCGCAGCAATGCAGGTTTGGTTGAACGTTTTGAATTAATGGTTAACGGAAAAGAAATTGCCAATGCTTATTCTGAGTTAAACGATCCGATTGATCAACGCGAACGTTTCGAAGAACAAGTGCGTTTACAAGAAAGAGGCGATGATGAAGCCATGTTTATTGACCATGACTTTTTACGCGCATTGGAGTATGGCATGCCGCCAACGGCCGGTATTGGTATTGGAATTGATCGATTAACCATGTTAATGACCAACCAATCCTCCATCCAAGAAGTTTTGTTTTTCCCTCAAATGAGGCCAGAAGCGCAGACTAGTGCGGAGGGGCCTCATTCATGAGCACCTTCAGCACAATAAAGAAAGTCGCGAACTAAATGAGACCCGAGGCGCAAGCTAGTGGTGAAGCGGCGCATTCATGAGCACCAAAAAACAATAATAAACACGCGAACTAAATCCGCCTCGAGACAGAATATGGAATTAGCATATCGATTATTTCTTAAGTTTAACATTTAATATGGCGGATAAATGCGCCCTGAAGCGCAAGCTAGTGCATAGGGGGCGCATTCATGAGCACCTTCAGCACAATAACAACGCGCGAACTAAATCCGCCTCGAGGCAGAATGCGGAATTAGCATATCGATGCGTTCTTAAGTTTAACATTTAGTATGGTGGATAAATGCGCCCAGAAGCGCAAGCTTGTGGGGAAGCGGCGCATTCATTAGCAACATAAGTAAATAATGAACTCTTTAGTAAATAAGAGCTTAAGCAAGTATCATTAAAACTTAATGCTGAGTTTAAAAACAATCTACTGTTAGTTTCTTCTTTTTGATCAAGCAATAGCAAGGTATTATTCCTTAATTTTGTTGGATAGTTTTATCGCTTGAGACTCAAACATTACATAGGCTTCCTTTTTTTTAGTTTCATCTTTATTACTGCATGCACCAATGCACCCAAAGAGGAAGTGAAACAGAAACCACGTATTTTTTCGGGTTACCATATATTAATGGATGAAATCATCCGATCTAAAGATGGCGTATTTAGAGGACTGGATTTGAATTCTAAATCTGAAATGATTAAAACCACCGAAACCCAAGCGCCAACCGAAGCTTCTGCCACACATTTGTACTTCGAATATAAAGTCGACAGCATCACAAATTATTCAATCGAATACACTTTAAACAAAGACAGTTTAGAAGAAATTAGCTTGCAAATTAATACCGACGATATGGAACTGAGTTCCTATTTATTTTGTGACCTAAAAGACTATTATGCCAACAAACTGCCCAATCCAACCGAAGACAAAGGTTATGTGGTTTACAATTGTTTTGAAGGCCAGCGCAAACCTTTTGTGGTGTCATTAAGCGACAACTCCAGTCCTACCAAGGGCATCATTAATATGCTGATCTACAAGGATAAGTAGAGGCCTATTTTTCTCAATTGTGGTTTTAATGTTTGATTATTTTTTTGACCACCGAACTTCCGCCCTCAATTTTTAATTCAAGCATGTACAGTCCGGTTTCTAAAAAACGGATGTCTATCCATGTAGGAACATTGTCAATTAACTTTGATGCAACAAGCTCTAAACCGTTAGTGTTTAACAGTCGGTAAGTTGCGGGTTTTGAATGCTCCGGCAAAGCTTGAATAAAAAAACTGTTTTCGCAAGGATTGGGAAAAACCTCAAAATCGAAATCTGATTTTTTTTGAGACTTCAATCCAAGCGGAATGTCTGTCATCCAGGTTTCATTTAAACGCTGATCAGCCGAATTAATACCGCAGCTGTAATACAAATTTCTCCCGTTGCTTGCACAAAGCCCACCTTTACGACCAAAGGACGGAAGGTTTTGATCCTTCACCCACACATTGTTGATGTCGTTATAATACCAGATGTCCTTGTAATAATTTCTCATAGTATCCTGCCCGGCAAACAGCACCAATTGCTCGCTGCCGGTAACCATCGAGGAATAAGTTCGTCCGATGCCGCTTGGAAAATCACCCACTTTATTCCATGTATCATTACTCAATTGATAACGATAAAGTTCTTTGCGATAAGCGTCGTTTGAATCCAAACCAAACATAAAGTAACCTTTGTTGTGCAGCACCGAAGCACAGCCGCGCCAACGACCACCATAGGGAAAATCACTTTTTTGATGCCAAGTATTGTTGCTGATTTGATAAAGCCACACTTCGTTGTTTGTGTTGTGTACAAGATTATTTCTGCCACCCACAAATACAACTGAATCTCCAAACACCATACAGGCAGCGCCACTTAATCCTTGGCCGGGCTTTGAAGCCATTAAACTCCAAGTGCGGGCAGCCACATCATAACGGTATAAAGTCGACAAGGCCCCGCCAATACCATCACCGCCAAAAACATAAAAACTATTCGGCCCCGCAAAGGCACAAGCGTATTGCCTTTCGGTGGTGTGCGGCATATCAGGTATGCTCTTCCAACTTAGCGTTGGTAAATCCAATTCAAAAAAATCGATGGTGGCGCTCCAACCTTCTTGTAAACCGGTGCCAAAATAACATTTGTTGTTTACACAAACAGCAACGCCATCGTCGCGTTTGCTGCCCGGAAAATTAGACAGTTGAATCCAGTTTTGCGCCAAAACAAGGTTATGAAAACAAACCATCAAAACCAAAGCAAATAATTTGGCGGTCTTGTGTATGATGGAGAAGATCGTATTGTATGTGATGTTGTTTAAAGCAATTGTCATAGACCAATTTATCAGTTTATTTTTTTTTCATGCCCAACAAACTACTAACGCAATGCAGGAGGTTATTATTGTAAGTGAGGAAAACGATTCCGCAAATAAGCTAAATTCCCACTGCAACAAAAAAATAAGTGTTGAGCGAAAAGCGCCAAGTTGATTGCGAATCTCTCGTGGCTTGGTCAAAAGCGAAAGCCAGCGGCAGTAATGTATTTATTTTGTTTAAAAAAATGGAAATGCTGTCGACTTATTATTTTATTAATTGATTGCTAATTTTTACTTTATGTATTATTCATTCATGCATAATATCTTTTTCTTCAATTACCAGCAACATTTGCAAGTGAACTAAACATTAATGGTTTTAAGCTAAATTAAGATTGTGAATTTGATGCTTTGCAATTGATTACTGTTAAAATCTTGCAAGAGCTTGAAAAATGTTGTTACTTTAATAGTTGATTGTATGAAGAATTGCCACTTTAAACGCTAAAGTCTTGAAATATTTTTCCATATCTGTTTTTTCATTCACTTTCTTATTCATGTTTTGCGCCAAGGCTTATTTGGCGCAGGTCACCCTCACCTATACTTTTACCGGCTTTCCGCAATCTTTTACTGTACCTTCATGTGTATCGTCACTGAGCCTAACAGCCAAGGGCGCTAGAGGAGGTTCCAATACCCAGGGGTTGTTAGGCGGCTTTGGCGGCACAGCTTTTGGTGTGCTTAGTGTAAGTCCTGGAGATGTGTTGAATATTTACGTTGGGGGAAGTAACGGCTATAACGGTGGCGGACTTGCCGGCGTTTCGCCCTGTACCGCGGCTATTGGGGGCGCGGGGGGTGGCGGCTCAGATGTTAGGCTGAATGGGAATTCACTTGCTAACCGAGTAATTGTTGGCGGTGGCGGCGGTGGTGCGGGAGGTAACAGAATATTGGGCTGCGGCAGGGGTACGGGCGGTGGCGGCGGTGGCGGTTATTATGGGGGCGGCGGCGGTGCAGGTTTCCCTAGCAATGGCGGATATGTTTTGCCTACGGGTGGATCTCAGACAGCCGGGGGGATTGCCGGTACTTCTGGTTTTTGCGTTTGTAATAATGGTTTCGCGGGGGCTCTGTGGACAGGTGGCGCCGGAGGTACCGAATCGTCATCTAACCAGGGCGCGAACAACATCGGTTTAACTGGAGGCTTTGGCGGCGGATTGATCGGTGCATCTGGACAGTATATCCCTTCTGTTAGTATTGGCGAGGTGATTGGAACAATTGGCGCTGGCTCAAGCGGTGGTGGTGGTTCAAGTTATCTTGGCAGTCTTTTCAGCGCCTACACTACTTCGGGTAATGTGAGCGGTAATGGTGAAGTAATAATCAGTTATACCACAAACATTGGCACGATGCCGCTC
>CANGGP010000022.1 GCA_947453445.1 Sphingobacteriaceae bacterium | reverse complement strand
CTGCAGGACTTTGTTCGATGGCCATTGTAAGTTTCCTGATTTCATCTTCATCTTTTTTCTTGGCAGAAATATCGAGCATGGTGGCCGACATAAACTTAGGTGCACCAACTGAATTAAAAATAACCTTAGAACTCATTAAAGTTGGAAATACTGATCCGTCTTTTCTTACATGGTTTACCTCTTCAGCTGAAAAACCACCTTCTGTTTTTATTTTCCCCAACAATGGAAACACTTCTGAATGAAGTTGTTCTTCGTTATGCAGTGCAGTGAGATTTTTACCGATTAATTCCTCAACTTCATAACCGTGCATTTTTGCCAAGTTAGGATTCACATAATCCAAATTGCCCTCCATATCTGTAAGGGCAATGCCATAATTGGCTTGATCGGCTAAAATGCTAAATTTTAAAACTTCTTCCGTTTTTTTCCTTTCTGTTGTAATATCTTTCCAGCAAGTGAGAATAGCGCTGTTCCCTTCATAATCGATCAGGGATAGATCGACGAGTAATAACAAGTCGGCCCCATCCTTTCGATGATGAATCCATTCAAAAGAAGCTCTTCCATTCGACATACATTCACGCAAATAATTTTCCGCTAAAAGTGTTGAAGGCACTTCTCCGTTTTGATATTCGGGAGAAATTGTTTCAGGTGATTTACCAATTAAATCATTTCTACCACCTTGAAACAATTGTTCGGCAGCCAAATTACATTCAATAAAAACGCCATCAACAATAATCAGGTATGGAACAGGTGAACTAAAAAATAAGGTTTTAAATTTAATTTCGCTATTATGAATATCTTCTTCAATTTTTAGTCTTTCAGTGATATCAATATTGGTTCCCCTCACACCTGCATAAATACCAGATTCATCGAATACAGGCTTGCACACATGCTCAATGTAACGTGTTTCTCCGCTTTTATTGATGATTCTAAACTGAATGATTTCAGCCTCTCTTCTTTCGGCCACTTCATGGCGATGCACTCTATAAAATGCACGGTCATCGGGATGAATGATGCGCTCATTCAACATTTCGTGGTCAACAATTTCCGCGGGCGTATAACCCGTAATTCTTTCGCAAGAAGGAGAATTAAAAATAAATTTCTGATTCACCCCAACCCAGAATTCCCAATTGTAGGTATTGTTGGCAATCACTTGATATTTTTCTTCACAACGAAGGCTTGCATTTTTGCTTTCAATATTGCGTTTTATCAACATCAAAAGGCGCTTCTCATCTTCCGAAAACTGAATGTCATCTTTATAATACACTTCAATGCTACCGCATGTCTGATCTTTGATGACAATTTTTTCTGAAATAAAATTCTTGTTTTCTTTGAAGTTTTGAGAAGTATAAATCTTATCAAAAAGATTTATTCTAACCAGAATTTTAGATGGTTCACTAAAACCATGGGGCATTATATGAATTAATTCATTGATGTATTGGGGCTGTGTCAATGCATGATTCTGTTCAAGATGACAAAGTTCATAAATACAATTAAATTCTTTCATGCGCTATGTTATGCAAATATTGTTTAGTTAAACACCATTAAAATAAATGAAGATAATTTTCAAAATTTTTTATTCTTCATTGTAGAATTTCTTTAAATTCAGTTATCGTAAAAGTGCTCGGTAATATATATTTTTTTCAAACACACGAACAAATTTTCTCAACCAAATTATTTTCAAGAAAAGTTTCAAATAATTACAGGTCGGTATTTAAAAAGGGTTTATAAAAACAATCTTAAATTTAGTAAAAAATTATTCAATTCGGAATACTTTGTCTTTTATACGGACAAATAAAAAAATGAAAAGTTTTTTACGACTTCATGCAATCATGTACCAAGGTAGCGGGCATGTTTTGTTTTGCCCAGGCGTACATGCTGTCGATAATGGGCAGAAGTGTGAGGCCAAAGGCACTCATTTTGTATTCAACACGGGGTGGTATTTCGGCATAAATAAGCCTTTCAATGATTCCATCAGCCTCCAGTTCACACAATTGATTGGTGAGTGTTTGTTTGCTGATTTCGAGGATGTTTTTTTGCATTAAACTATAACGGTTTCTGTCGGTACGAATCATGTGTATGATGGTTGGTTTCCATTTTCCGCCAAACATATTCATGCAATACGACACCGGGCAATTGCCGGGTGCAAAATCTTTTGTCTTCCTGAAGCCAGTATTTTCCATTGGTCTATAATTTTAGCCTATAAACATGTTTTTAATATAAGCTGCTTTGATGACCAAAGCTAATACTTTTGTATTAAGAAAAGAAACATACAAATATGTTGGAAGCAATTTTTCAAAACGTTTAATTTATTATTCAATTCAATCTTATTAAATCATTAAATTTTATGAATCGTGTTTTAGCCATATTAACCATTCACACCGACAATTTACCGGCCAATTTTCAAGACATCATTAAACATGAACGCGAAGTAGTTGCCGCATGGAAAAAGGCAGGATTTTTGGAACAATTATTTTTAAGGCCAACTAAAAATGGCGCAGTGCTCATTTTTAAGGATATTGATGAAGAAAAGGTTAAAGAATTAATGCCCACACTTCCATTGTACCAACTCATGAAATCATTAGAAATTCTACCCTTGATCAAGGATTCAGTCATTTAAATTTCCAAAACTTTCAATTTAGGCCCCAACTAAAATGCACAAATGCATTGGGGAAATATAATTTTATTTTCAATGCGGGAACAAGTTTTCTGCAATGATTAATTTTTGATTTTTGTTTCTCACAAAAAATAATGGCATGTTTTGTCGTGAATACAAAAAATGACAGTATTATTGGTGAATACGAAGCAATTTTAAGGTGAAGATGGGTCAATTTTATAAGTCTCGACATCTTGAATACTTCCCATACTTTGAAAATTTTAAACATTGACTGAATATGCATTGCGGAAAGCATGTTCTTAGCCAAGAAATAAGTTAATACAGTTCAACAAGAGCTTGTATTGCCTTAAATGAAAAAACTTGATGGAGATGTTTTTCAACATGAACCAAAAGTAATTTTTCAGCTTGTTTAAGATTTATACTTTTTATTTGATTGAACAGGAATTAAAAGCCTAACAATGAACGCTAATGCAAAAACAAAATATGTTTCAAAATGAAAATGTAAATCTTCATCTCTTAAAGCAGAGGGCACACAATTTAAGATGGGCCAGTGTGGAAGAAGGAGTCATTCCGCTTACAGCAGCCGATCCTGACTTTCCCAGCGCACCTGAAATCTCGGAAGCCATCAGCAAATTTGCAAAAGACCGTTATTACTGTTACACGCCGCCTGAGGGTATGCCCGAATTTAAGGAAAGCGTGGCGCAATTTTTTCAAAACAAACGCCATGTGCCTGTTTTGGCCGCACATACATTTGCGGTTGACAGTGCAGCATTTGGCATATACCTTACTTGTAAAGCTTTTTTAAATGCCGGTGATGAGGCCATCATTTTCGATCCCGTTGATTTTTTATTTCGGTATTCAGTTGAATCAGTAGGCGCTACAGCTATACCTTTTGCCATTCCGCCGGGCACCACACATGTTGACTTTAACAACATGGCTCCCTTGATCAACGATAAAACTAAACTTATTTGTTTGTGCAACCCCTTGAATCCAACCGGTAAGGTGTTTAGCAAAACTGAATTAAAACAATTGGGTGATTTGGCATGTAAATACAATCTCACAATTTTGTCGGATGAAATTTGGAGCGATATCATTTTTAGTCCTGCTGAATTTACAAGCATTGCATCAATCGACGAAGAAATAAGAAGACGCACGGTTACTGTAACCGGCTTTAGTAAATCATATGGCTTGGCAGGACTGCGCATTGGGGCTGTGATGGCACACCAAGACACCTACTTTAAACAACTGATGGAAGCCTCCTTGCACTACTCTACCATTCATGGCGCCAATGCACTTTCTCAAATAGCCGCCGCTACAGCAATAAATGATTGTAGTTATTGGTTGAAGGATTTTTTAAGTCATTTAACGCGAATGCGCCAATTGGTAGTGAATGAACTTAATTCCATTCCAAATTTTAATTGCATTGCACCCGAAGGTTGTTATGTAGCCTTTACGGATATTCGACAAACAAATTTAAGCAGTGCAGCCATGCATGCCTTGTTATTAAAAGAGGCAAAAGTGGCTGTTGTGCCGGGTTTAAAACAATGGTTCGGAGATGGTGCCGAAGGTTATATCCGCATGAGTTTCGCCAGTTCAGAGGGCATTTTAAGAGAAGCTTTAAACCGCATCAAAAAAGTGATTCAATGAAAGCAGTAATTATTGGTGGTGGTATTGCAGGCTTAACTGCAGGAATATTATTGCAGGAACAAAATTATGAGGTTGTTGTGAATGAAAGATCAAGTCAATTTGATCACCAAGGCTTTGCCTTTTTAATGAGTTTAGATGGCTTAGCAGTTTTAAAAGAACTGATGAAAAAAACCAATGAAAAACTCAGTCGTCAAAAAATTGATTTGTTCAGCTTAAAGCGACCGAATAACGATGAAGTGATTAAAATAAAATTGGATGGCTGGGCCTCAATGAAGCGCTTGGATTTGTTGGCTTTTTTGCATTCGTTTTACAATTCTAATATTTTAAAAACCGGCCGCGTCTTCTCTCGTTTTTTATATGACCAAGATAAGGCCGTGGCTGCAGTATTCGAAAATGGCGACATTGAATATGGTGATATTTTTATTGGTGCCGATGGCAGTCACTCAAAAATAAGGGAGGCATTATTCGGTACAACTCAATTTTCACCCATTGTGGTTAAAGAAATCGTTGGTATTGCGAATTATAGTTTAAGAAACCAAAACAAGGAGGTATTGTTTCAAAAAATACAAAGTTCACAAAAAGGTTTGGCTTTTGGATATATTCCTTTATCGTGTAGTGAAGTGGTTTGGTTTATGCAGTATGACGTAAAAATGGAAGATAGTTTAGAAGGCACAAGCCCTGAACAAGTGAAAGCTTTCTGTCAGCAATTATTAAACGATTTTCCGGGCAAGACAAAAGAAATTATTGAAGCCAATGATTTTTCAAACTCATACTTTTGGAACACCCGTGATTTTGATTTACTTCCAAGCTTTCACCAAAATAACATTGTTTTACTTGGTGATGCCGCCCATTTGGCTTTGCCATTTACCAGCGCGGGAACAAGCAATGCCATTGTTGATGCTAAAACCTTATGTGATGCATTGGCCACAAAAGAAACAAACGAACAAGCATTTGCAGATTATTATCAAAAACGATCACCAATTGTAAAACAACATGTTGAACAAGGGAGGGCCTTAAAAGATTTGTTTTTAAATCCGCAAGACCATAATGAAAGGGAATATATTTTACCCTTGGTATCAGAAGAGAATACAATCATTAATAAACCAAAACCAATACAAATATTATACTTTACAGATCCCGTTTGCTCAACTTGTTGGATTTTTCAACCGATTTTAAGAAAGTTAAAATTGGAGTATGGTGATAATATCGACATTGAATACAAAATGGGAGGGCTGCTACCATCTTGGTTAAATTACGACAAAGGCATTATTAAGCAACCGATTGATGCTGCAAAATACTGGGAGGAAGTTGGCAAGGAACATAATACACCCATCGTTGGTGATGTATGGCTTGAGGATCCACTTGAATCTTCTTTTCCACCTTCTATTGCATTTAAAGCCGCACAGCTGCAGAACATTAATAAGGCAACACTTTTTTTACGGAGACTAAAAGAAATGGTTTTTATCGAAAAAAAGAATATCACTAAATGGGAATACATTGAAGATGCAGCCTTAAAATGTGGTTTGGATTCAGCATTGCTGTTAAAGGACATGAAGGGCCGCGGACAAGAATCATTTCTGGAAGATTTACGATTATCGGAAGACATGAATGTGAATGTGTTTCCCACTTTGTTTTTTACGACCAAAAATGGCATGAAACGCAAACTTGAAGGATATCATACCTTTCATCAATTTGAAGAAATGATCCGTGAATTGATGCCCGATGTGGTTAAAAAACCTTTGGAGAAAGAACCCGAAGATTTATTTGCAGAGTTTAATAATATGACAGAATTGGAATTTATTTTCTTAAGTAATTTACCCAAGGAGGATGCTCAATTGATTTTAAACAATCTTTATTTAGCGGGTAAAATTGATAAGTACGAGAATAGAAATGGACTTGTTTGGATGAATAAACCTGAAGAAAATTAAGGCATAGGCATGATTATTGCCGGTGGTCAACAAGACGTGAATGAAAGCTTTTGCTAAATAAAATAGTTCTTAATGCGCTACAAGGATCAATTTTTCAGCACGATATAGGTATTTAGTGAAGTGGCAATTAGCAACCATATGAAATATGGAGCAATAAAAATTGATTTTATTTTTAAAACAGACCAGAATGAAAATTGGTAATAAGCAATTAGGCATGTTAGCGAAACAATTAACAGCAAGGCTACTTTTAAAAATTGTAAATTAAAAAATACCGGATTCCAGGCCACATTTAAACACCACTGCAAAACATATAATGCGATAAACACATTTTTGTTTTCTACATTCGGCCAAAGCATGGCCAAGTAGATTGAAAAACAAATCATGATGCTTGTCCATGCAAACCCAAACACCCAGCCGGGTGGCGTCCATGGTGCTTTGTTTAAACCGGCATACCATTCTGAAACAACACCTTTGGATGTTGAAATTCCGCCGATGGCCAAGGCTGCAAAATTAAGGAGCAAGAAAAGGATGATTCGATAAGCCATGTGTTTTGATTAAGATTGTAATAAACGCATATATATCATACAACGCAAAAAAAGATAAAATGTTTGTGTGAAAACTTTAAAGCTGAAACACTTCTATAATTTTTTCGGGATAAAATCAATTCCGATTCTTTACAAGAATCTGAAAAGATTAGGATGAAAGCATTAAGTCTACTCAAAAAAAACCACCTAAAAAAGGTGGTTTTTGTTATTTGGTAGCCCATACGGTCTATCTCAGATTTATCATCCTTGACAACTTTAGTTAATTCAAAATACTTACACAATGATTCAGGTAGTACGAGGTACAATAAGGAGTTTAAACTTTGGTCCATAAAGAAGCTGCAAAAGTGGAAATTTTCCTCTTACTCCACAACTTTTGAGATTGATCCGATTGATCCTTGATCCCTACCAAGAAGCGTAGGCTTGGAATTTAAAATCACAAAAAAAAAGGCCACTCAAATAGAGTAGCCTTCTGCTTCTTGGTAGCCCGTACGGGAATCGAACCCGTGTTTCGTCCGTGAAAGGGACGCGTCCTAACCCCTAGACGAACGGGCCATGCTTTGACTTCGCTCAGCATTTCTTTAGATTTTAAAGACAAGCTTTGCTAAGTAATGATGGTTTCCAAATTTGCATTTGGGATTGCAAAAGTACAAATTAAATCAAATAAAAAAAATTATTTCTGAAAAATAATTATCTGCCCTATTCCATTCAACTATCAAGGCGTTTACAGCTTATGTATGCCGGTAATTAAACACATTAAAACTTCACTGTATTGCAAAACTTAAAAGAAGGCGTATAACAAACGACCGGTTAAAAAGTAAATGGTGATGCCGATGATGTCGTTTAAGGTGGTTACAAAGGGTCCTGTTGCCAAAGCGGGATTGATTTTAAAACGGTTCATGGTTAAAGGTACAAAGGTGCCCAAAAAGGATGCACACATGATCACCGTTAATAAGGCTAAACTCACTGTAGCAGCCAAGCGCCAATCTTCTATCACAAAGGCATACGACCAAATTAAAGCTGCGCAAATGATGCCATTAATTAATCCTACTGTTAATTCCTTTAATAATTTTGGTGCAAGTTTATCGATGAGTAAAGTATTATTGGCCAAGCCTTGCACAATAATAGCACTGCTTTGTACCCCTACATTACCGCCCATGGCACCAATCAGTGGAATAAAATATGCCATCTCAGGATGTATTTTAATGTGCTCTTCGTAAGTGCCAATGATTCGCGAACCAATGATACCGCCGCACATACCTACCAATAACCAGGGAATTCTGGCTCTCGATAAACGCCACATGTTATCATTGCTATCCACATCATCCGATAAACCACTCATGCGTTGAATGTTTTCATCGGCCGTTTCACGAATCACATCTACTACATCATCAATGGTAATACGACCAACCAAACGCCCCAACTGATCAACAACCGGCAATACCACCAAATCGTATTTCTGCATAAACTCAGCCACTTCTTCACTGGTGGTATTTGTTTTTACAGATTGAATATCGGGTTCATATATTTCTTCAATCAAAGCCATGGGATGCGAGATAATCAGCTTTTTAAGCGATAACATGCCAATTAAACGTTGATTGCTGTCCAATACATACACAGCATACATTACATCTACACTATCGGCCTGGGCCCTAATTTCTTCTATACACTGCGAAACAGTTTCGAAAGCGTAAACACTTACCAATTCTTTCGCCATCAATGAGCCTGCCGTGCCTTCTTCATAATTAATCAACTCGGCAATATCACTGGCTTGGTCAATGTCTTCAATATGCGAAAGCACTTCTTCCTGAATTTCTTCAGGTAACTCGGCAATTACATCGGCAGCATCATCACTGTCCATGTTATCCAACTGCTCGGCAATTTCTTTGGTACTAAAGGTGGCTAATAAGTCTTCACGCTTATCATCATCCAATTCCAACAATACATTCGGGGCAATTTCTTCGTCGAGTAATTCGTAAATGTATGCTGCGGCTTCTAAATCGAGGTGATTAATGAGTTGCGCAATATCAGGTGCGTATAAATCTTGCAATTGAAATTTAATTGAAGAAGCATCTTTTTCTTCAATGGCCAACTTTAGGCTGTCGAGCTTATCGGTGGTGAGTTCAAATTGCATGTGTGACAAATCGCGTAAAAGTATAAAATTAAACCGCAAGTAAATAAAAAGAATGACTGATTTTTATCGGCTTCAAGCCGAATTAACTATCAATAGATGAAATGATTTTATAAAGCAGCTTTAGGAGATAAGTATTTAATTGCATTTCGCACACGTACCTTGATGGCCGGCGATTGACTCTCTTGTATTAATGTATTTAAAACCAATTTTAATTCATTGCTTAATTCGGGATATGGCTTGGCGCAGCGCGCCGCAACTGCAATGGCAAAGGCCCGAACCGCCGCTTCATAAAATTCGGAGCTTAAGTACCGAAGGCTTAAATCAAACACTTGCGAAAGGTATTTTTCAGGCAGCTCGGTTTCTTCCATGCATTTAAAGGCACACCTGTAGATGGATTGGTGTTGCCCAGATTTGTTTAATTGTTCAATGAGTACAGGATAATACTTTTTGAATAAACTTGGTTGAATTTCAGCGGCATGTCCCAATGCCCAAGCAGCGCGGCGTTGCATTGTTTGATCGCCTTTTAAATAAATATCGAAAAGTGTTTTTAATTGGGTGGGATTTTCACACACATGCTCAGCCAAATAAACAATTCCTTTGGTATGATACTCTTCCTGTAAATGCTTGAGTATGTTCATACAGCCAGCTTATTTTGAATAATTCCTTTCTCCAAAAATTAAACTGCCCACGCGCACCAAAGTACTACCGCATGCTACAGCCAATTGGTAATCGCCGCTCATGCCAAAGCTTAAAATGGGTAATTGTATACCTCTGTTTTGTAATGCGTCAGTGTATGATTTTAAGGATTGAAATTCTGATTGAATAAGTGATTGATTATCTGTAAAACTAGCCATGGCCATCAAACCTTTTAATTGCACATTTTTTAATTCGGCGAATTCGCTCGAAGCCAATAAAGCATCACACTCTTCAAACGACAGACCAAATTTTGTTTCTTCCTTGGCAATGTATATTTGTAGTAAATATGAAATGATGCGATTGTTTTTAATGGCTTGTTTATTGATTTCTTGCAACAATTTTAAACTTTCAACACCATGAATTAAATACACAAAGGCTGCGATTTGTTTTACCTTGTTTGATTGTAAATGTCCAATAAAATGCCAACGAATGTCTTTGGGCAATTGTTCGTTTTTAGTCAACAATTCTTGCACGTAATTTTCACCGAAATCTCTTTGTCCGGCTTGGTAAGCTTGCATCAATTCTTCGTTTGATTTTGTTTTTGAAACAGCCACCAAACAAACGTGTGAAGGAATTTGACTTTGAACTTTTTTTAAATTCTCTTGAATTGACATTGGTATTAATTGTATTACTAATCCTCTTCAAAACTATAAATCACCAGTCCGCTGCGCATTTTTGGTTCTACCCAAGTTGATTTGGGCGGCATGATGTTATTGGTATCTGCAATCCATTTTAAATGGTCCATGGTTACCGGATACAAACCAAAAGCCACAATGGCCTTGCCTTCATCCACTTGTTGTTTTAATGCCTCTGCGCCTTTTACACCGGGAACAAAACCTATCCGTGCATCTGTTTTTAAATCGTGGATGTCGAAAATGGGTGATAATACATGTTCAGTTAATATCGAGGCATCTAAACTACCAACAGGATCGTGGCTGTAATAGGTGCCTTCTTTGGCAATCAAAGAATACCACTGATTGTTCATGTACATGCTCATTTCATGTTTTTTGGCCGGCTCATACAAAGCTTCTTGTATGGCGGTGACTTCAAATTTTAATTGTAATTGCTGCAACAAAGCCTCAACCGTTACCCCATGCATATCTTTTACCACGCGGTTGTACTCGTATATCTTTAATTGTGTTTCGGCAAAAAACACGCCCAAATAAAAATTAAAAGGTTCCTTGCCGCTAAAATGCTTTCTTTCTATACGTTTGGCTTTTCCCAACAAGGCTGATGAGGCTGATCGGTGGTGCCCGTCGGCAATATAAATCGCCGGCATGGCTGCAAAGCGCTCGCTGATTTTTTGCACCAAAAATTCGTTCGACACTACCCATAAAGTATGACGCACATAATCGGTGGTGGTGAAATCATAGTCCGGATGGCCTTTGGCCACATCTTCAACCACCACATCCAATTCTACATCATTGGGATAACAAAACAATACCGGCTCAGCATTAAATTCACAAACCTCTAAATACTCTTTCAGCTTTTCTTCGCGTTGGGTAATGGTTTGTTCGTGAATTTTAATCACGCCGTTAATATAATCGTCAATACTCGTACAAGCAATAATACCAAGGTATTGGTGATTGTCTTTTATTTGTCGGTAAACGTAATAACAATCTTTTTGATCATGAATTAAGATCTCCTTTTTTACAAATTCCTTGTAACGTGTCTTTATCTTGGCAAGTCGCTCGGGTGAACCGGCTTTGGTTTTAATGCCATCTTTAAAATCAGGATTGATGACGTGTAAAAATGTAAATGGATTGCCGCTTAATTTCTCTTTAATTTCACTTGGTTGGTAGCCTTCAACACTGCGTGAAGCAACCAGGTGTACTTTATCGTAAGAAGGACGTATGGCTTTAAAAGGTAGAACAGTTGCCATGGCTTAACGCAATGCTTCTATTAACTTATCGGCTAATTCAACGCCAATGCGTTCTTGTGCTTCGTTGGTGGCAGCGCCAATATGCGGTGTTAATGAAATTTTGGGATGAGATAAAATCGCTGCTGAAGGTTTTGGTTCGTTTTCAAAAACATCTAAACATGCGTGTGAAATTTTACCTGAATTTAATCCGTGTATCAAATCGGTTTCATTAATTACCCCGCCTCTTGCTGTATTGATAAGTATTACACCGTTTTTCATTTGTAAAATTTCGGCAGCACCCATTAACTGACCACCCGGCACATGCACGGTGATAAAATCAGAAGCGCTCAATACATCTTCAAAACTGGAAGTATGCACAGCCATTTCAAGAATATTTGAAACACCATTCATGTCAATTTGAATATTGGCTTCTTTTACAAACGGATCATAAGCCATTACTTTCATGCCTAAACCCAAGGCCATTTTAGCCACACTCTGCCCTATTCTTCCAAAACCAACAATACCAATGGTTTTATTGCGTAACTCAATACCTTTGGCATACTTTTTCTTTAATTCATCAAATTTTTCGGCACCTGATAATGGCATTTGACGGTTGCTGTCGTATAAAAAACGCACCGCGTTAAACAAGTGTGCAAAAACCAACTCGGCTACCGAATTGCTTGATGCTGCAGGGGTGTTAATCACTTGAATGTTTTTTGAACGGGCATAATCCACATCAATATTATCCATGCCAACACCGCCGCGGCCTATAATTTGCAAATGCGGACAAGCATCAATGATATCCTTTCGCACCTTGGTGGCACTACGAACCGTTAACACTGCAATGTTTTGCGTGTTGATATAATTGATTAAATCTTCTTGTGCTACTTTTGTTGTAATTACCGTGTGACCGGCCTTTTCAAGCATTTGCTGACCAACAGCATCAATGCCATCGTTCGCTAAAATATTTTTACCCATAATTGTATAATGCTTCAAAATTAAAGATTATTATTTTAAGATTTCGACAATCAAGGCCTTTTTATGAGCAGTGCAATGTGTATCGCGAAGATGATTTTCTGAAATTTTGATGTTAGCATGACCTCGTGGCAAGCAGATTTTAATTAACTTTACCACTTACCAAAAAGGACAGATATTTGATATGAGTAAAGTAATCACGCCACAACAAGAAGATTACAGCAAGTGGTACAACGATATAGTAATTAATGCCGATTTAGCCGACCACAGTGCTGTGCGCGGATGCATGGTGATAAAGCCACATGGTTATGCCATTTGGGAAAAAATGCAACAGGCGCTCGATAAAATGTTTAAAGACACAGGGCATGTAAATGCCTATTTTCCACTCTTTATTCCAAAAAGTTTATTTGAAGCAGAAGAAAAAAATGCCGAAGGTTTTGCCAAAGAATGTGCCATTGTAACACATTACCGCTTAAAGTCAGATCCGAACAACAAAGGAAAATTAATTGTTGATCCGGATGCAAAACTGGAAGAGGAATTGATTGTTCGTCCAACCAGCGAAGCCATTATTTGGAACACCTACAAAAGTTGGATACAGAGCTACCGCGATTTACCTATTTTGGTGAACCAATGGGCCAATGTAGTACGTTGGGAAATGCGTACACGTTTGTTTTTAAGAACTGCCGAATTTTTATGGCAAGAAGGCCATACTGCCCACGCCACCAAAGAAGAAGCCATTGAAGAAACCACCAAAATGTTGGATGTGTATGCCAATTTTGTTGAGAATTGGATGGCCGTACCGGTGATCAAAGGCGTAAAAACAGCCAACGAACGTTTTGCCGGTGCCGATGATACATACTGTATAGAAGCCTTGATGCAGGATGGGAAAGCCTTGCAAGCAGGCACTTCACACTTTTTAGGTCAAAATTTCGCAAAAGCTTTTGATGTTAAGTTTGCAGCCAAGGATGGTAAATTAGACCATGTATGGGCCACCAGTTGGGGTGTGAGTACACGTTTGATGGGCGCTTTAATCATGAGTCACAGCGACGATAAAGGTTTGGTGATTCCGCCAAAATTGGCACCCACACAAGTGGTGATTGTGCCTATTTACAAGGGTGATGAAGGATTGAAAAAAATGTCGGAAGTAGCCCAATCAATTAAAGTAAAACTTGAAGCGAAAAACATTTCGGTGAAATACGATGACCGCGATACACAAAGACCGGGTTGGAAGTTTGCCGACTACGAATTAAAAGGCATACCTGTTCGCATTGCTTTGGGAGAAAGAGATTTGGCCAATGGCACCATTGAAGTTGCACGACGCGATACATTAAGCAAAGAAACCATCCGTATTGAAGAAGTGGATGTGTACATCGAAAAATTGTTGATTGAGATACAAAACAATCTTTTTCAAAAAGCACTTGAACGCCGCAAAAACATGACCCACGAAGCGAACAGTTATGAGGAGTTTAAACAAATTTTAGACGAAAAGAGTGGTTTTGTTTTAGCACATTGGGATGGAAGTCCTGAAACCGAAGAAAAAATTAAAAATGAAACCAAGGCCACCATACGCTGTATTCCATTAAACAATCCGCAAGAAGATGGTATTTGTATTTACAGCGGAAAAGCCAGTAAACAAAGAGTTTTATTTGCAAGAGCCTATTAATCTACAAGCATGAATCAAGCTGATAAGGAACAAAGCGAAACCATCTTAAAATTATTAGCCGAAAAATCGGTGATGAAACAAGATGTATACAGTAACACCATTACTGTATTTAATACCTTAAAGGAAATTCTGAAAAACAAGTCAGAAACACTTTCGCACCAAATCAGTCAGGTTGATAAACGTGTAAATATTTTTTACAAGGACACCAGTTTACAATCCATGCAATTGAAGGTAGCCGGCGATTTACTCGATTTTCAAATGCATTCAAATGTTTTTGAATTCGACCGTTCGCATGTGATGTTTAAATCACCCTATATTAAAAACAATAATTTTAATTCTTATTGCGGGATTATTAGTGTGTATAATTTTTTAGCCGATTCGTTTAAATACAACCGTTACAACGATGTGGGCTATTTGATTGCACGTTTGTTTATTAACCGTGAAAAGAAATTTTTTATTGAAACGCGCTCACAAATTGGTAATAAGTTCACCTCATTTAGTGTTGAACCAGTTGCTGAAGAACACTTATCTGAAATTGTAAACGAACTCATTATTTATTCCATCACCTTCGATTTAACCACACCGCCATTCGACAATGTAAAACAGGTGACGGTTGGCGAAATGCAAGAGAAATCAAGCTCTGCAGCATTAAGAACAGGTAAACGCCTGGGTTATATGGGTTCAAGTGAATCGAATGTTGATGACGAAGTAAATTTGTAAAAACAAATTGCTTCCTTATTAGCGACTATAATTCCTATCAAAATTTAATCTTTTACACAGCGAATGCTGTAACCGCAGTTTTTGTATTTTGATGTCGACATTAAAAAGCAATTGTTGTCGAAATACATTATCGAAGCGTAGGCACCGGAATTATCCGTAGTCCAAAACCCGGTTGAATAGCCCATGTCGGCATCGGCACCTTGAATAGACCTAAATCCCGCCGGCATCAATTTCATGTTGCTATAATTGTTGATACTGCAATTTAAATTCGTCCAACCCGAAGTGCTAAACATTTGCTGAATGGCGGTAAAGGAATAACTTGGATTGGCATTGTTTAATAAAGTAATTAAAGTTTGCCATTCGGCATTGGTGGGAATGTGCCAGCCGGCAGGCGCCAAGCCCTTTGCATCTTCAATGGTATAATAATTGTACAAATAACCATATGCAGGTGCATATGAAATGTTATTGTTATAATAACCGTAAGCACCGCTTACCAAATTTGGCCAAGCAGTTGAATTGCTATAATACGATGGAATGGTAGAACCATCATTATATGTTTGTACACGTAAATTCTCTGCCATCCAAGTTTGATTGCCAATGGTAATGGTTTTATACACATTGCCATCATAATCACTAACGGTTCCGGTATTGGTAAATACAACAAGCGGAATGGGTGCGGCGGCTGTAGTGAATGTTTTTTCGGCCCCGTAATATGTTCCAAAACTAAATTTGGCATAGGCGCGGTAATAATACACTGTTTTTTCTTTCAAATTTGTTAAGGACACATTGAAGTTGCTGGATATTACTGAAACACTTTTGCTTTTACTGATATCAGGATTTTTATTTGAATCATAACAGACGCCTGTTTCCTGTATAACATTACTGTATGTATTCACAATGCCGCCTGCACTTGCTAAACTATAACTGCTTAAGTAGGCTGTTAAAGTGGTTACTTCAGGTTCAAGTTGGGTTTGAAACGAAACCACTTCACCGTATACAATGCCGGCATCATTGATTGCATAGGCCCTTAAAAAATATTTTGTATTCCCCTTTAAACCACCGATCACCGAACTAAATGCATCGGAGCCATTGCCTTCATCGTCAAATGACTTATCAACTGTAGGATTATTTATGGTATCCCAACAAAAACCTTTTTTTGTAATGCCTAATCCCGTAATACGTCCATATGCTTTTACGGTTGAAATAGCGGCATCTTTTACCCCTACGGTGGTTACTTCGGGCGAAGTGATCGGTTTTTTACAAAATTGAAAAAAAAACACCAGAGCCAATAAACCTAAAAAAGAGAAAAAGTATTTATTCATGTAAGTGAGAATGCAATTGCAAAGTTAAGCAGAAATTCTTCTAGCCATGAAATTTAATTTTGCATCGCTCGTTCGACAATAAATTGTTTTCAGGCTCAATCAGCAAAGTTAAACGGGCATTCTGAAGTTCTTTTTTATAAGTGGATTTTAATTCTTTACGTTTGATCGCTTCTAAAAAGCGTTTAATTTCTTCTTTGGTTTCTAAAATTAAGCCTGGTACTGTGGTTGGTACACCTTGATCGTTTTTTGCAACCATTGTAAAATATGATGTATTGGTGTGTTTTACCGTTCCAATTTTAAAATTCTCGGCAATCACCTTGATGCCCACAATCATGGATGATTTTCCCACATAATTTACCGAGGCAAACATGGTCACCATCTCCCCTACTTCAACCGGCTCTAAAAAATCGACATTTTCAACTGACACAGTCACACAATAATTGCCGGCATGTTTGGAGGCACAGGCATAGGCCACTTTATCCATTAAGGATAATAAAATACCACCATGAATTTTTCCGCCAAAATTGGCATAGGCCGGTATCATTAATTCACTCACCGTGGTTTGTGAGTATTTTACTTCTTTAAAATTTGCATCCATGTAATGACTGTTAAGTATTTATTATTAAAACCGATGCTTAAATAAGTTTATTCCTTTTTAAGTTGTATTACTTTCACTAATCCATTCATTTCAATATGTACCAAATATAATCCATTGCTCAAGTCAGACAATGCTATTTCAATATTAGGATCATTGCTGGTTAAACGATAAACTGTTTTTCCAAGCAAATCTTTTATTTCAATTTGTTTAGTATCACTCATTCCTGTTTTGATTGTAAATGAGCCCTGATTTGGATTTGGAAACAAAATGATAGCATTAAAATCAGGCAGAGTTTGTATTGCACCTGATGTAACGGAACAATTCACAACAGAAACAACATGCGAAACTGTGTATGACAAACCACTGGCTGTACAAGTAATCACCAAATTAAAATAACTGGTGTTATTCAGCACTGTACTTGTTAGTGTGGGTTGAACAGCTCCAGGTAACAGGGTATTAGACGTTCCTGCTGCGTTGCCAATGTACCATTGATAAGTTAAACCAGTTTCTGTGTAAGTATATGCTAAGCCCATTGTGGCTTGACTTCCCGCACACAAGGTATGCGACAAAGGCACCACGGTATTTGATGCAGGTGTGCCTGTGCAAAGACCCGGACATGGCATGACGTAAACCGTTACAGGAACAGAAATGGATTGACCCGAATTGGTGCAGGTTATCACCACATTATAATACATTGTATTACTAAGCGATGGTGTAATAAATGAACTTGCGTTGGCACCGGAAATGGATTGAAAAGGACCTACTTGTGAAACCGAACTACTTTGCCATTGATAGGTTATGCCTGATGCTGTATAAGAATTAGCGAGACTTAGTTGTAAATTGCTACCTGCACAAATGGTGGGCGAAACCGGAAGAATTGTGTTAGATGACGGCAAGCCACTGCAATAACTGCAACTGATGACGCTCACGGTATGCGATGTGTTGTAGCTTAGATTGCTATTGGTACAAGTGATAATTACATTGTAATAGCTAGTTCCACCCAATGTTGGCGTGGCATATGCACTATTTGTAGCCCCATTAATTGCAGAAAATGTTCCTCCCGAAACAGCAGCGCTACCCCATTGAAAGGTGATGCCTGTGGCCGTATATGTTGATGATAAACTCAATGTTGTATTGGCCCCTGCGCAAATGGTGTTAGAAATTGGCAAGATACTGCTTGCTTGTGGCGTACCTGTACATGGCTGATTACAAGCCACCACGTTCAAAGTTTTATTAATTGAAATACTTTGACCGCTATTGGTACAGGTAATTACCAAATTGTAATAGGTGTTGTTGACTAAATTGCTAGTGAGTAAGGTTGATGCATTTGCCCCTGATATTGGCTGAAAAGGACCAACCTGCGAAACTGAACTATTTTGCCATTGATAAGTAATGCCTGACGTTGAATAAGTATTGGCAAGACTAAGGGTTAAATTACTTCCGGCACAAATGGTAGAAGTACTTGGCAAAATAGTGTTTGAAGGTGGCGCGCCACTGCAAAAAGTACAAGAAACAGCCGATAGAGTGGCTGTGCCTGTTGTATAACTTAAATTACTGTTTGTGCATGTGATTACAACATTGTAATAAGTAGTCGAATTTACAGTATTACTAACATAGCTGCTCATTGTGGCCCCATTAATGGCCGTGAACGGTCCGCTTGAATTTAGTGATGATGCCCATTGATATGATATTCCCGTTTGTGTGTAAGAATTTGAAAGACCCAGGGCGGCTACATTTGACATGCATACTGTTTGAGTGGCAGGTGTGATGGATGAATTAGCGGGCGAACCCGCGCAAGGTGTGTTACAAGGAACAACTGTAATTGAATAAGGCACTGAAATAGTTAATCCACTATTCGTACAAGTAATCACAACATTAAAAAATAAATTACCACCGAGTGTTGGTGTGGCAAAGGCTTTTGTGGTTGCCCCGTTAATATTGGTAAAAGGACCAACAGAAGATGTGGTTGAAGATTGCCATTGAAAAGTGATACCGGTATTTGAATAATTATTTGCTAAACTTAGATTAATGGATGTTCCGGCACAAATGGTTTGTGATAATGGTAATACTGTATTTGAACCTGGGGTACCTGAGCAAGGGTTTTGGGCTTTGAAAGCGCCTAAACAGAATAATAGAAAGAAAAAGTAAATGTGCTTCATCAAAAGGAAACTAAAGTTTATTTAATAAAATCAAGCAACAGCATCACAAGCTGCATTATATAAAGATAATTATAATTTATAAAAGACAAGTAGGAGTTAATAATCGAATGTGAATTGATTCGATAAAATAAAGTGATTGCTGAAAGATCGAAACAAAATTAGTTTGAATAGCCTTGAAAACATGGCATTTTCAATTCCTCAAATAATCTCTGTATTTTTACCGGCACTTGAACGGCAAATACAAAATATTCATCATTGGTCCGGCGCACCCCCTGCGCGGCGGACCGGCGCAGTTTAATGAAAATTTGTGTGCTGAGTTAATCAAGGAAGGACATGATGCGCAGATTATTTCCTATTCATTACAATACCCTAATTTTTTATTTCCCGGCTCTTCACAATACGAAACCAATGGCATAGCCCCCAAAGGCATTCGCATTCACACACTCATCAATACAGTCAATCCATTGAATTGGATCAAAGTGGCCCGCTTCATTAACCGTGAAAAACCACATTTTGTTTTATTCAGATATTGGTTGCCATTTTTTGGTCCGAGTTTAGGTAGCATTGCCCGATTAATCAATAAAAGCACCAAAGTACTGGCCTTAACAGATAATGTATTGCCGCACGAAAAACGCATTGGCGATAAACCTTTTACCAAATACTTTATCAATTCATGTGATGGTTTTATTGCCATGAGTAAAACCGTGTTAAAAGATATTGCTGTATTTAATCAGCACAAACCAAGTGCCTACTCACCGCACCCCATGTATGAAACATATGGTGCTGCCATTTCGCAAAGCGAAGCCCGTGAAAAATTAAAATTAAAGCAAGACGATAAAATTGTTTTGTTTTTTGGTTTAATTCGTCATTATAAAGGATTAGACATATTGCTGGAAGCCATGGCACAACCCAAGGTGAAGGCACAAAACATCAAACTATTAATTGCCGGAGAATTTTACGACGATAAACAAACGTATTTAGATTTAATTGAAAAATTGGATTTAAAAAATCAGGTGATATTGCACGATCGATTTATTGCGAACTCAGAAGTTCGCGACTATTTTTGTGCTTGTAATTTGGTGGGACAAACCTATCGCAATGCTACCAACAGCGGCGTAACCATGGTAGGCTATTATTACCAAAAACCAATGCTAGTGACCAATGTTGGCGGCTTGATTGAAATCGTTCCCAACGAAAAATGTGGTTATGTGGTGGAAACAAGTGTCGAAAAAATTGCCGAAAAAATAAGCGACTATTTTGAAAACAACCGCGAAAAAGAATTTACGGCGCATGTTACTGAAGAGCGCAAAAAGTATGAATGGACAGAGTTTATTAACACACTGTTAATGCTTTATAACAGCTGTTTAAAAAAATAAAAAAACAGTCATCTCTCAAAGCCCTTATAATCAGTGGCTTTATCTTGAATAGTTAATTACTCCCCTTTTTGTTGAAAACACATTTTTCCTGCGCCACAATTGGCTTGTATCTTTAGTTGATATCCTATTTCTATGGCTTTACAAGTAAATGTAAACGATATATTAACGCAGTTATACTCCCAGCGGGGCGTGGTTGAATTTTTATTCGCCAACCGCGAGAACGTAACAGTGAATGAATTGTTGAACCGCAACGATATTTCGCAAGACCAATACCAACGTTTAAAATCATTGGATTTGGTGTACGAATACGAAAGCATTGTGAGCTTGAACGACGCGGTGGTGGCCATGTTTGAAGATTTTATGGAGATTGGAGAGGTAACACCGGGCTTCATTAACGATTACATCAACGAACTCAACCGTTATATTCGTTTTTACCAAGATGCCCGCGAAATGCGCTTCTTGCGCAGCATCAAAAAATACCTCAAACGCATCAATGGTGCCCTTACCCGCGAAATCATCAAATTGCAAAAAAATGTGGATGATACTTACAAAAACGAAAGTAATTACCGCATCAAATTGCAAAAACTCGAAGCCTACCGCGAGAAACGTGATACCATCATCGACTTCATCAAAAAAACATCAGATGTTGTTGAACAAACACGTGCCTTGTTCAGTTTAACCAATGATAGCGAGCTATACGGCATTGTTCAATCGTTGAAAGTGAGTTTGATTGAAAACCTCGATTACCTGATCGAAATTCAAACCGACATCACCGACTTCATCAACAAAATTCAATTCCAACTCGATGTGTACAAAAAGGCACAACGCTTAAAGGAAATTAAAGACCACGGCACCCTGCACTTTAAAACCGGCTTTAAAGAAGTGGTGAATAATGTGAACACCCTTAAATACAACGGACATAAAACGCCTAAAACCAAAATTGCGGTTGATACTTTGTACACCGATGATGGCCATGTTTTGTGTAAACGCATCGCCGAAAAATACAAGTTAACACGATTGATGATACGCGGTATCGCCGATAAAATGTCGTCGAACTTTAAAGACAAAGGATTAGAACAACAAATAAAATTAGACACCGAAAAACTCGTTGAACGTTTTTTAACCCAGAAGAAAAACAATTTATTCGAATATTTAATTGAATACAAATTCCCCAAAGCCATTGGTACCGTTACTTTTGAAGAACGACTGTCGTTGTTTGTTGAAATTGCCATGGAATACCAAACCAAACTCGATTTTAAATACCGACTCAACTATTTCGATTATTTAGACAATGAACAAAAGAAAAAACGCTTGGGCTACACCCTCATTTTACCAATTGAAGACAAACCAAAAAGTAAAAAAGAAAAAGTGTAATAAGCACTAATCAATTAATAATAATTAATAAGTAATAAGTAATTAGTAATAGATAAATATGCTCGCAGAAGATTTTAATTTACCAAAACAAACACACGATATTTTTGCTGTGATGGCCAGAGGCAATTTTATTTCCAGCAATGGCAGTAAAGATGGCATGAACCGTTTATACGACATCATTAACAATCCCGAAAACTTCGAACGTTTGCAAGCTTATTTTAACGTGATTCGTTACAACATCGAAAGAGGCAACAATTATTTTTATTTCTCTAAACTGCACGAACCAAACAGTGAGTTAGAGAAAAAATTAGAACGTTTCGAACGTTACATCGACATCATTGATTTGTTTGCCAGCATGGACAATAAAATTACCATTGGCAGCCGTTTCCGTCCGAGTGAAATTGCCGAAGAATGCAATGCCAACGTACGTTTGAAGCAAAAATTACAAAAAATTCCTTTGTACCGTTCCGAAACCCTTCACAACAAGGTGCGCGAAATTTGTGATCTTATGAGTCGTGATTCATACTTGGAATTGGAAGACGAAAAAACCGAATCGTATAAAGTATTGGATGCTTATACATACTTGTTGGATGTCATTAACTCCATTGCCATTTACGAAGAAAGCGATAACAGCGACGCAAATACTATTAACTATAACTAATCACTGAATAACAGAACAAATAAGAATGGAAAATTGTCGAATACTGAATAGAATTGTTCAAATTAATATTGCCAACGTAAAATACACCGATATTGAATTGAGCGGTAACACTTGTTTTGTGGGTACCAATAACTTTGGGAAAACATCATTACAAAGGGCCATTTTATTCTTTTACAGTGCCAACAGTCGCGGATTGGGCATTTCAGCTTCTCAAAAACCATTTGAAGAGCATTATTTCAGATACGAAAATTCGTATTTGATTTATGAAATCGACACCGAAGACCGTCCCTTCTTTGTCATTGTTTACCGTCATAATAAATTGGTGTTCCGTTTTGTGGATGCTGCTTACGATCCTGATTTCTTCTTCACCAGCAATAACGATGCTGTAAAAATTAAAGAAGTGATCAGTAATTTAGAAAAACGCGGCATTTTCATTTCCAATCAAATCGACACATTTGAGCGTTACAGAAACATCATTTACGGAACCGAAACCGATAAAGTATTGTCAAAATTCCATTTATTAAAAGGAAACGAGAAATACCAAAACATTCCGAAATCAATTACCAATGTGTTTTTATCTTCTAAAAGCAGCATCGATTCGCGCTTTATCAAAGATTTTATTGCCAACTCCCTCACCACCGAAAACAGTTCTATTAAGCTCGAACAAGTAGAGCGTCAGTTGCGCCAATTCAACGAAAAGTACACCGATATCGAAACCTTCCTGAAGAAAGATTCTACCCAGTTGATCGAAATGATTGACAAAAAGTACGATCAAGTGCACATGCTCAAAGGACAACAAATGGAAATGGCCGATAAATTGGGCAGCAGCTTGCGTTTTGCCGAAACACAAAATGAAGCCATTCGCGAATCATCTAAAAAGAAAGAAGAAGAACTTGAAAAATTAACGGAAGAACACGACGCCTTTTTAGAACACATCGAAAACAAACAAAATGAAGCCCACGAAGAAATTGGTTATTACGACCGCACCATTCGTGATGCAAATAAAAAATTAAAAGCTTACAAGGACCAAAACATTGATGCCGCCTTGGAAAAAAACACCGAGCGCGAATCATTGATGGTGGAATTAAACATTGCCCGCCGCGAATACGAAAGCTTAACCTCTAATGTGGCCAACATTGAATTAAAATATTCATCCCTCATTGAGCAATTACGCAACGATAAAACTGCTTACATCAACCGCACCAACTCAAAAACCAATGAAGTGTTTAACCACTTCAACGAATTGCAGTTGATGCAAAAAAACGAATACAGCAAACGCGAAGCCGAATTAAAGCATAAACGCGATGAAAGTATTCAAGATGTGAATGCAGAAATCACCGCCAAACAAATTGAATTCAATGAATTAAAAAGTGAAGAAAAGGTGATTAAAAGTACCCGTTACTTCGACAATGAAATTCGTGACCTCGAAAATGAATTGGCTGAATTACGCGCGGTTTCTTACAAAAACAAAAGCGAACGTGCCATCAAACAAAACATGGTACAAAGCATACAACGCGAATGGGAAAATTTAGAAACCAAACTCAAAACATCTTTGGGTAACCGCGTGAATCAAATCAACAACGAGATTCAAAAAATAAAAGACGACATCAAAGAAATTGAAAGCAAGTTAAATGTTCAACACGATGCATTTTATGGTTTCCTTGAAAAAAATGTAAAGAACTGGCACAATACCATTGGTAAAGTAGTGAACGAAAGTTTATTGTTTAGAACCGACATCAATCCCGAACTCAGCGAATCAACCGCCAATTCATTGTATGGCATCAGCTTAAATTTAGAGCCTGTTGAAGTGGTATCAAAATCAATTGAAGAATACCAATTCGAAAAAAACACTCGTTTGGCCCAAATCCGTGATCTAGAGGAATCACTCAACCAATTTCAAGCAGCCAATAATGAAGAAAAAATGTTGGCAGCCGATAAATACGGTAAACAATTGGGCGAATTAAAAGAAGATTTAAAAGTACTTAGCTACTCACTTGATTTGGCCGACAAACGCGAGAAAAAATTAAGCGATGAATTAGAGGACTGGAAAAACCGCGCCGGTAAAGAAGTTGAAGAAACCCTTACCAGCAACCGCCAACGTTTAAACATCATTGAAGAAGAATTGAGCATCTTAAACAAAAAGAAAAATATTTTACTCAATGATTTTAATGCCCAACTCGATAAGCTCAAAGCTTACAACGATGAGCGTTTGGCTGAATTAAAAGAAAGACAAGAATCCGACATCGCCGAATTGGAAGTAGAAAAGAAAAATTCGGTGAAAGAATTTGAAAACAAAGAAGATGAATTAATCAAAGAAAAAGATAAGAATTTCAAAAGCAAAGGCGTTGATTCAAAACAATTAAAAGTGGTTGAAAACCGCTTGAAAGAGCTGCAAGATGCCCTTAAGGAAATTGAACAGTACGCGCAAATTGTGAGCGACTACTTAAAAGACAAGCGCGAAAGCTTTGATAAATTGCCTGATTTGATGCAGAAAAAAGAAGAATTCGTAAAAAACAAAAACGAATACGCTGCACAATTAGATGAAGCCAATCGCAAATTCAATTTAAAACGTTTGGAACTAAACAGTCAAAAACGTGCATTTGACGAGGAGCTAATCGAATTCAACAATGGTATCAATTTCTTTAGTAACAACTTTCGAGATACCCCACTCTACACCAAATACGCAGATATTATTGAACGTGCCGAACCGCGCCGCACACAGCACAACATCATGGATTTGTGTACACAACTCCTAAAAAACGATTCGCATTTCAACGAGGAATACGGTGCCTTCCAACGTTTTGTGAATGAATTTGCCGGTAAATTCCGCATCGACAACCACTTTAACTTTATCATCCGCAACGATGCATCACAAGGCGAATACGAACGCTTTGCACAAAACTTGCGCTCTTTCTTAAATGAAAATAAAATCGAATTGTCGATTGCTGAAACAGCCACACAAATTGGTTTGGTAACCGATTCAATTGCCACCAAGGTAAAAGAACTCAGCGGACAAAAGGAAAAAATTGAACACATCATTGCCTTGATTGCCGAAGATTTTAAAAAGGCTGAATTCGAAGAAAGTAAATTGATTGAGTTCATTAAAATTCGTTTGGAAGAATCAGATAACAAGGTGTATAAATTGCTCAAACGCATCCAAGAATTTAGAGAAGAAAACGGTTTGGTGTACAACGAAGGTTTATTCAACACCGACTTTGCCACCGGTCAAAAGCGCGAAATTAGCGGCCGTGCCGTTAAATTACTCGAGCAATTGCGCAGCGCCATTAAGGAACAAGAACAAGAAGAAATTCGTTTGCAAGATTTGTTTGAATTAAAATTCAACATCAAAGAAGGTATGAACGAAACCGGCTGGACACATAAAATCGACAGCATCGGCAGTACCGGAACCGATATCTTGGTGAAAGCGATTATTTACATCACCTTGTTGCATGTATTTATAAAAGAGTCGTCGCACCGCAGCAGCAAAGACTTTAAAGTACATTGTATCATCGATGAAGTAGGACAAATTTCTGCCCATTACCTGCGCGAGTTATTGCGTTTTGCAAAAAACAGAAACATCATGATGATTAATGGTTTGCCAAACAAATCAGGTTTAGAAAGCCATTACAAATACACTTACCAATTCCGCCGCGAAGAAAACAACAATGTGCGCATCTTCCCAAGCATTGTAACCGAGGTAGAAGCATAATTTTTGGGGCACATCCCATGAAGTTGAAAAAACCTGAGTAATCATCTTGTGTTTTTTCACTTCATGGGTCGGGCTGCTTCGGGCTCCACTTTGTTGCGGTTTTTTGGCTGCAAAAAGGCAGGCAGCCAAAAGAACTAAACCCTGCGCATCCCTTGTGCAGAAAAGGCTTTGAAAATCTCCAACACAATCCAATTTTAATATCTTCGCTTAAACATCCCCGTTTTTTCCTAATTTAGCTGTACTATCTATGGCGAAAAAAATTACTTTAAGCGACAGCGAACAAGTCCTCGCGCACATTCAAAAACTGGATGCCTCCATTGCCCCTGTGATTTCCTATTTACGTGAACATATTTTGTCGATCGATAAAAACATCGCCGAACGCATCAAATGGAACAATCCGAGCTTTTATTATGCCGGTGAAATGGCGCCATTCGATCCAAAGGAATTTAAGCGCGAAATCATGGTTTTTAATTTATTCAAAAAACGCATCATGCTTGTTTTTCCGAGTGGTGCCAAAATCAAAAAAAATAAAAGTCTGCTCGAAGGCAATTACGACGATGGCCGCCGACTCATTGTATTAAAGGATTTAGACGATGCCATGGCAAAAATGACAAGCATTCAGGCGATTATTAAAGAGTGGATTGAATTGATTGATGTGAGTTAAAGCACTACTTTAATTCAAATACACCAAAAACAAGTCTTTGAAAATTTGAACCTAAATGCTGATCATTTAATTTTAATAAATTCTTTTAAGAATGAAACTTTAAAAAACGATTATCGACACATCACTGTTCATTTATTCATGCAAACCAATGCCTAAATAGATTAAATTTGTAAGAACCAACAATTTAAATCCATGAAAAAGAAATTTATTTTTGCCTTTGTATTGCTTTCAGCATCTCAAATATGGGCGCAAGACAGTCTTGCTAAAAAAAACATCGACGATATTTTAAGAAACAAAAAGGGTTTTGAAATTCTTCCCAAGCAAGGCGATTTGGCCATTGGTTTTAATACCTTTCCAATTATCGATTTATTCTTAGGGTCCATCAACAGAACAACCGCTTATGCCGGTTCAAGTAATTTGGTGCAGTTTACGCAAAACGCCAACAATCAAATCATGGGAAAATACTTCCTTGATGCAAAAACAGCCATTCGTGTACGTTTGGGTGTAAATACATTGGCAGGCAACATTGTGAACCAAGTACAAGATGCCAATGCCGCTTTTCAAGCCAGTAAAGGCACGCAAGCCGATAGAGATGCCGCCGCATTATTGAAGGTAGAAGACAAAGCCTCCTTTGTTAAAACAAATTGGATGCTTACTGTTGGATACGAAAAACGCCGTGGTTACCGTCGTTTACAAGGATTTTACGGTGGTGAAATCGGTTTTGGTTCCACAAGTTCTAGTCAATCCTTTTCATATGGCAACAAATTCTCTGATCAGTACAATGTTAGTTACACCACCGATTTTAATAACCGTTTAACGGCTGTTCAAACACCAACATTCTCTAATTTTGGTCAGCAACGTGCGGTGCGTACCCTTGAACGTTCCGACAAAAGCGGTTTCCGCCTTGGTGTTCGCGGATTTGTAGGCATCGAATATTTTATTTTCTCCAAAATTTCTATCGCCGCCGAATACGGTTGGGCCTATTCATTAACCAGAACTCGTCCGTCAACCAGCAAACAAGAAGTTTATTTTGTAGGACAAAATGGTCCCACTGTTATCACCGAAAAAATCAATGCCGATTCAAGAGAACTATCACAGGGCTTTTCTGTAGACAACAATAGCGGTGCTGTATTTTCGATGAACAACACTTTAAATGGCAATACTGTGTTGAGCGGTGGAGCCGGTGCCCTAACCTTAATTTTTCACTTTTAATTCAATCAATACAACATGAAAAAATCTATTTTAGCCATCGCCATTTTAATTGGTTTTAGTGCCTGTAAAAAAAGCAGTACAAGCAGCGATTTTGTGGCCACTGATGTAACCGGAACACTCGTATTAAAAGGTAATTTGAGCAGAAATGTGATTGTTCCCAACGGAACAAACGCATGGTCTAACACAGGCAAAAGAGCCGCATCAGGCATTAGCGTGGTGGTAAAAGTGAACAAATCTGATTTATACCAAAGTGCCTCTGTTCAAGGCGCTGATTTATATTACGGCAAAAGTGATTCATTGGGTAATTATGCCGTAACCGTTAGAAGTAATGCGGTTGGTGTAAATGCTGAAATTTCATTCGATGGTTTTACAACCACACTCGATACCATTGTGAATAATCAAACCAGAAGAGGCGCCTATGCTTCATACACAGGCAGTAATTTCACAAAAAGCTTGGTTATGGGACAAAATACACAGGTTGATTATAGTTATGTTGGAACTCCTTTGGTATCAGGCAGTGGCAATAATTTAAAAACCGGAACAGCCATTGTTACAGGCAATGTTTACATTAACACCTTAAAACAAGTTTTAACCGGCACCTTAACAACACTCACAACTAGCAGTTTTGGTTTGGCCAATCGCAAAGTGTATTTGAATTTCAGCAATGATCCTTTCACTTTCAACACAAAATCATACGAAACAACAACCGATGGAAATGGCGCTTATACCTTTACATTAAACACAGTTGAACAAGGCAGTGCAGGTTATAATCAAATTGCAAATATTTGGGTGAATGATTATGCTGCCACAAGAGACACCATTAAACCAAATAATACAATTGTTCCCGGTAAAAGCGGTGTGTTTCAAAAGGTAAGCACCACACATTCTTCGCTTTATAATGGCAGTATTCGCAATGCTGTAAATTTATCTTACAACACTTTTGTGCCAAATTAGTCTGCACCAAAAACAAAAAAAGCCGTCAATGCTTGACGGCTTTTTTTATGC
The DNA here is from genome assembly GCA_947453445.1 of Sphingobacteriaceae bacterium. Classification (GTDB taxonomy): domain Bacteria; phylum Bacteroidota; class Bacteroidia; order B-17B0; family Aurantibacillaceae; genus Aurantibacillus. The sequence continues at coordinate 18,424 of CANGGP010000022.1, read as the reverse complement.
AATTCAAAATCTAACGGATGTTTAAATGCAGCATGGATTTGCCATTCATAAAACCTTCGAGTTTGTCGCCAATTTTTACAGGACCTACGCCTTCGGGCGTACCCGTATAAATTAAATCACCCATTTTTAATGTTACAAATTGTGATACATATGCAATGATTTTATCGAATGAAAAAATAACATCCGATGAATGTCCAAGCTGTTTCGATACACCATTAATTTTTAGTTCAAATTCAATGTTCTTCAAATTCAATTCGTTTTTATTCACAAACATGCCAATTGGTGCGCTGTTATCGAAGGCCTTGGCTTTTTCCCATGGCAAACCCTGTGCCTTACATTGGGCTTGAAGGTCGCGGGCAGTAAAATCAATGCCCAAGCCAATTTCCTCATAATATTTGTGTGCAAACTGTTCGGCAATGTGTTTACCGCTTTTGCAAATTTTTATCACCAATTCAATTTCATGGTGCATCTCTTTACTAAAATCAGGCAAATAAAAATCTCCTTCTTTAAGCAAGGCTGTATCGGGTTTCATAAAAAAAACGGGTTCTGTCGGAATATCCGATTTCATTTCTTTGGCGTGATTGGCGTAGTTACGACCGATGCAAATTATTTTCATTGGATGTGTTAAAAATAGGTGTTTAGGCTTACGAAACTAACAAAATATTACTCATAGTTTGGCAATAAATATGAGATTTTAATGCTTGTTTAATTGTAAATTTGTGTTTTCATTATGCAAAATAATTACGACATTATTATCGTGGGTGGAGGCATTGTTGGGCTTGCTACTGCTTATAAATTAACGCAACAACATCCCAACAAAAAAGTGCTGGTTTTAGAAAAGGAAAATGAAGTGGCTGCGCACCAAACATCACATAACAGTGGTGTAATTCACAGTGGCATTTATTACAAACCGGGTTCTTACAAAGCGCGTAATTGTGTATCTGGCCGAAGAGAACTGGTGGCTTTTGCAAAAGAACATAAAATTCAACACGATATTTGCGGCAAAATAATTGTGGCCACACACGAAAGTGAATTGGCACACATGAACAAAGTTTACAACAATGGCATTGCCAATGGTGTTGAAAACATTGAACTAATCGATAGTAAGCGCATCAAAGAAATTGAACCTTATTGTGAAGGCATTGCAGGTCTTTGGGTAGGCTGTACCGGTATTATCGATTATGGTGATGTAGCCCGCAAATACGCCGAACTCATTAATGCTTCATCGGGCGGTAGCAAAGTAATGACTTCTCAAAAAGTGATTGGTTTCGAAAAAAGCAACAATCAAACAACCGTTATTACCGAAAAGGCCAAGTTCACAGGAAATTATATTATTACAACATCAGGCTTACAAGCCGATCGCATCACCAAAAAAGAAGGCACCAAAACCGATTCGGCCATCGTTGGTTTCCGCGGTGATTATTACGACTTAACCGATAAAGGATTAAGCAAGGTGAAAAATTTAATTTATCCTGTTCCAAATCCTAAATTTCCATTCTTAGGAGTTCACTTCACCCGCATGATTAAAGGTGGCACCGAATGCGGGCCTAATGCCGTATTTGTTTTCGACCGCGAAGGATATAGCAAAACAGCTTTTAGTTTGAGAGATACCAGCGAAGCATTAACTTACAAAGGCACCTGGAAATTTTTTGCCAAACATTGGCAATTTGGTTTGGATGAATACCGCGGTGCATTTAGTAAAACATACTTCCTAAACCGATTAAGAAAACTGATCCCCTCACTTCAAATGGAAGACATTGTGTCGAGTCGTTGTGGCATTAGAGCCATGGCACTGGGACCTGAAGGTGAAATGTTAGACGATTTTAAAATTGAAAAAAATGGCAATGCCATGCATGTAATTAATAGTCCTAGTCCCGCCGCTACCGCCAGTTTAGCCTATGGTAATGAAATTGCATTAATGGCCATTGAATATTTTAACTTAAAGTAAAAACAAATGAGAAATAAACACTTAATCGGAACAGGCGTTGCCATTGTAACGCCGTTTGATGAAAAAGGACATGTTGATACCAAAGCTTTACAAAATTTAGTAAAACACTTACACAAAGGTAAAGTAGAATACATAGTGGTATTGGGCACCACAGGTGAAAGTGTTACTTTAAGTAAGGAAGAAAAAAAATTGGTAATTGATACTGTTGTAAAAGCAAATGCAAACAAGTTACCATTGGTATTGGGTATTGGCGGCAACAACACAGCCGAAGTGGTTGAAAGCATTAAACATACCGATTTAAGAGCCTTCGAAGCCATTTTATCAGTGGCTCCATATTACAATAAACCCAATCAAGAAGGTTATTACCAACATTACAAAGCGGTTTCTGCAGCCACCAAAAAAGATATTATTTTGTACAATGTTCCCGGACGTACCGGCAGCAATGTAACTTGGGAAACACAGGTGCGCATTGCCAAAGATTTTAAAAATATTGTGGCCACTAAAGAGGCCAGTGGAAGCGTTGAACAAATCATGAAAGTGATTAAAAACAAACCAAAAGATTTTATGGTGATTAGTGGTGATGATAATTTAACATTGCCTTTAATTGCTGCAGGTGCCCTTGGTGTAATTTCGGTGGTGGCCAATGCCTACCCGCGCGAATACAGTGATATGGTGCGACTTTCGCTTAAACAACATTTTGATAAAGCACAAAGTTTACATTATGATTTGGTGGATATTACCGATCAATTATTTGCAGATGGCAATCCCGGCGGAATAAAATATGCCTTACATTTATTGGGTATATGCAAACAGTATGTGCGTTTACCATTGTGCGAGCCAAATGATAAAGTAAAAGAAACACTGAAACAACTGATTAAAAAACAAAAGCATGTCTAAATTAAAAATATTAGATACACTTCAAATTCAACAAAAATTAAACCGTTTGGCTTTTGAGGTCTACGAAAATAATTTTGAAGAAAAGGAACTTTTGGTAGTTGGCATTGAAGGCAATGGCTACAAGGTGGCTTTAGAAATGGCAGAGCGCTTAAAAAGCATTTCAAAAATTAAAATCAATGTGGGTAAAATAAAAATTGATAAGGATGAGCCTTGGAAAGCTTCAGCACAAATTGATTTTAAGGAGAAAGACTTTGTAAATAAAACAGTGATTTTGGTGGATGATGTGTTGAATAGCGGTAAAACACTTATTTATGCCGTGAAGTTATTTTTGGATAAACCCGTAAAGAAAATAAATACATTGGTTTTGGTCGACCGCAGCCACAGCCGCTTTCCGGTAAAGGCCGATTTTGTTGGTCTTACTTTAAGTACTACCTTACATGAAACCATACTCGTTGATTTTTCGAAAAAAAATAAAGAAACAGTTTACCTGGTTTAATGTCGGAATTGGATAAAATACATCAGCAAAAACAAGTACAAGATTTAAAGCTCACGGCCTTATTGGAGGTTACCAAGGCCATTAACAACAACTTATCTACTACGCAATTACTTCAGTTGTATCAAGATATTTTACAAAAACGATTGGGTGTTGGCCGATTGGTTTTGTTTCTTGAACACATGGGTGAATGGAATTGTATTTTAAAATACGGCTTGAGTGATGAACTCGAAAAAGTGGAGTTCGAAAAAGAATTACTCGATATTCGTGAAATTGAATCCATTACATACACGCAAGGACATCTCACCAAAAATTTTGAAATTGTGATTCCTGTGTTTCACAAACAACATCCCTTGGCTTATGTTTTATTAAGTGATGTAAATCCACTTGAACTCGAAATGAGTGCGGCAATTAAACATTTACCTTATGTACAAACACTCACCAATTTAATTGTGGTGGCCATTGAAAATAAAAAACTGTTCAAAGAAAACATCGAAAGGGTAAAAATTATCAAAGAATTGGAATTGGCCCAAAACATGCAGCAGATGTTGTTTCCACAGCATTTACCACTTACCGATGCCTTAAAAGTAGCTGCCAAATATGTGCCGCATCAACAAGTGGGCGGCGATTATTACGATTTTTTACAGCTCAACAACCATGAGTTTATTTTTTGCATTGCCGATGTGAGCGGCAAAGGCATCCCTGCTGCCCTATTGATGAGCAATATGCAAGCCACTTTGCACAGCTTAATCAATTATACACACAATTTAAAAGACATTATTCTTGAATTGAATAAACGTGTGAATTCAAACACCCATTCCGAAAAATTTGTCTCCATGTTTTTGGGAAAAATCAATACCAAAAGTCAACAGTTTACCTATATCAATGCCGGCCACAACCCGCCAATACTCTACTACGACAAAAAGTTTTCGGAGCTAAGCAAAGGTTGTACCTTATTAGGCATCACCGAAAATTTGCGCGACATTGAAGTGGAAACATTTGAATATGCTGCCAATTTTTGTTTGGTGTGTTATACCGATGGTTTAACCGATACAGAAAATCAAAACAATGAGAATGTTGAGATGGACCGCATTAAAGAAATTATTCTCGAAAATCTTGATGCCGGTCCGGCTGAAATAAACGCCGCCTTATTCGACTATGCCGAAAAATTTAAAGGGGATATTGATTTTCCGGATGACATAGCGCTCTTAAGTTTAAAGGTGAGTGATTTGAGTTTTTAGGTTAAAGTTCGTTAGTCAGCAAAAGCTCAATTTCATTTTTCAAAATGGGGATGTGGTTAATGATAATACCCCAAATAAAATCATCTGAAAGAGAATCATAACCGTGAATAATTCTATTTCTTGCATCAACAATTTTTCTTGAATTACTAATTTTAAAGTCAGCATCTTTTACTAAAATCCGACGCATTGCTTCTCCTATTATTTCTATATTCCGTTCAACAGCACGCTTGGTGCGAATGTCACTTTGATAAATAGAAAATACCTTCGGTTCGTTTAAGAAAAAACTTTCAATTTCCATAATGGCATTGAGCATGTCAAATAAACTTGCCTTGATTTCATTGCTCATACACTAGTTTTCTCTGAAGCTCAACAGAATGCTTAAAGTAAGGGTTTTTAATGGCTTTTTCCTCCAGAAGATCAATTGGTCTTTTTAAAATGTCTTGCAATGAAAATTTAAAATCAAAATAATTATCAGCATAATCTTCAACTGACATATTCGAAAAGTCAACAATTAAATCAATGTCGCTATTCTTATGAAAATGATCTGTTAGAATGGATCCAAAAACATATAATCGTTTCACCTTGTGTAATTCACAGAGTTTGGCAATTTCTGATATATATTTCTCAAGTTGTTTCATCCTTTAAGGATTAAATCAAATTTACGAAAAATATCAAAATCAAGCTCTACTCCATTACTCTAAACCAAAAACTACCGCCGTGTTTTTCAACTTTAGAGGTGTTTTCGCTTTGCCATAAGGGCTCCAATAGCGAAGCCAATGCCTCATCTTCACTGGCAAAATAACATGGGAACATAACCTGATAACGTTTTGGATTCGACAATAACAAGGTCGCTAACATGTATTGCTCAGAATAAAATCGATCACACATGTCTTGCGGATAATCGTAAGGCAAATAAATATCATGGATGTGCACAATCACCCCGGGTTTTAATTGTGGCAGTAATTCTAAAAAACAAACCGTTACATCCGAATTGGGCAATACCCGATGTGAGTTATCAATAAACAAAATATCGTTTTCAGCCAAATGGTTGGTGATAAAGGCATAATTGTCTACATCTTCCAAAGGCATACGAATCACTTCATCGGCCAAATGGTCAATGTTGGCGCGAGGAAATGGATCAATGGAAGTAATTTTGGTATGCAATTTATAATCCTCAATGGCCTTTCGCGCCACTTTGGTTGAATTCCCTGAACCTATTTCAATAAAATTAGCCGGATCATAGGTTTTTAAAAAAGTATATAATGCAACAATGTCTAATCCCGGAAAAAAGCCATTGTTCCAGGCCGGTTCATTGTCGTTGGTTTCATCCTTGCTTAACTTAATGTTGGCGAACACATCTTTTAATGCCAGCATCAAATGCGCGTGTTTTTCAAATTCGCTCCTTTGTGCATTGATCAATTGATACAAATATTCATTGGGCTGCTTTCCATGACCGTAGCGGGGTTTCATGTCGACCTTGTATTCCAAAATTAATTTTTGATACTTCGGCAGCACCAGTTTTGCAAGGCGTTTAATATCCATTTTAATTGTTTGTGTTTTTTATTTTTTGCTGCTTTGGATAATACAAATCAAAGCAAACAATTCCCGACATAAATACCCAAAAAGGCAATGATAATTTATCGGTATCTAAAAAGTTATTAAAAAAGCCATGTACAAAATAAGTCATGATGCTTAAAAAAATGCCGATGAACAAAATACGGTCTTCTTTTTCTTTTAAAGTATACACCAATCGATAGCCCAGGTGTGTGGTATACAACAAAAAAGCCACCATAATGAGCATACCCGGTAATCCTTGTTCGGCAAGCGGACCAAGGTATTCGCTGTGGGCATTGCCATTGGTGCCAAAATTGGTGCTGATAATGGTTAATTGGTAACTCAATTGGTAAGGGGCATATTTAAACATGTAGGTACCCGGCCCCCAACCAAACACCGGTTTGTCTTCCCACATGCGAATGGCGCAACTCCAGCGGTTTAAGCGTTCACGGTTGGAAGCATCGGTTGAAATATTTGATACCGATTCGATGTTGTTTTCAAAACCACCTTCAGAATCAGAAGAGTTTTTACCAAGCACCAATAATATTTCAGTTTGAAAAGCAAAAAACAGCAAGGTGCCTGTTACCAAAGTTAAAATGATGGTCCCAAAACGAATGCGTAAAAACAAAGTGAATAAAATGCCAATGGCCACCACCAAACTCAACCATCCTGCTCTGGCAAAGGAAAGCACAATGCCCAATAAAAACCAAAGTAAAAAACCAAGGGCAACAATTTTTACAAATTTCGATACCGATTTCATACACAAAAGCGCCACCATGAGCGGAATAAACATGGCCAAAGCAGCGCCATATGCGGTGTGATCGTTGTAAAAAGGTGATACCACCCAATCGGCGGCTTTGTCATTAAAATTAAATTGAGAATGTATCACCAATGTATAAGCTACAACAATAGCCAAAGCCGAAGCATAAGCCATGATGAATTTCACAATGTTTTTTTTGTCCTTAAACAAATGCGGCACAATGATGTAGCAGCTAAAAATAAACCACAAGCGCGCAGTTAAAGCCTTTAATGAAATGATAATTTCGGTGCTGGTTAAGCTGGTAATAAACATCCAGCTTAATTGAATCACAATTAAAATAGAAATGGTGTGAAACCTAAATTTAGCATCGGTGAGGGGTTTGTTCAAGGAATTAAAAATGTACACCAACATAATACCGGCCATGATGGGCTCGGTGGGAATGCTTAAATCAGGACCCTGCGTGAGTCCCATTTCCTTTAATGAAATGGCCAAAGGCGTGCAAAAAGCCAACAAATACACCAAGTTTTGAAGGTGGAAAATGGCTTGGTACACCACAAACAAAATCAATGGCAAGGCATTGTATGGATAAATGTAAAGCTTTTTAAAAGCAATGATATAAGCATCTCCCAAAATAAATGCCAACATCAAGGCAGGAAAAATAAAGGGTTTACATAAATTGTAAACCTTTAAAGCAAATTGCTCAAGTAATTGTTTATTTAGAAGGCTGACCAAATTTCTCCTTTAATAAAAGAAAGAATAAGCCCATTAAATTGGCAGCGATAATGGCAATCACCAATAAAACCAAGCGACTAGGCTTTGCTTTAAACTCATTCGGTTTGGCTTTTTCTACTACAAATTTAATTGGAATCATGGTGTTATAATTCACCATGGCTTCATCGTATTTCATTTTTATGTCAGGATATTTGGAAGCATATTTATCCAAATCATCATGCATGTTTTGGTAAGCTGAACCATATTTTTTAAGGGTATCCAATTTTGCTTCTAAACGTTTCATAGCGCCAACATCATTTTTTTCAATGGCTTGGGCATAACTTTTTGAATATGCTTTAACCTGTTCTTTAAAATGCAACACACCTTTTTGACGCAACACATCCAAACTGTCTTCCAATACTTTCATGCGGCTTAAAGTTGATTCGTATTCATCCTTCACAATTTTAAGCACCCTACCCGATACTTCGCGGTTCATGCTAAAACGTACACTATCCACATAATCAGAAATACCATTGGCAATAATGGCTGCGCCTACTGCTGTGTAATCGTAAACCTCAATACGCACAGAGTTAAATTCAGTGCGTTTAATGGTCACCATATCATCCCATTTTAATTTTAAATAATGGTAAGAAAACACAGTATCCTTTACTTTCCATCGGTGCCATAAATCAAAGGCATCGGCCACTTTAATTTTTAATTCGTCGCAGGTTAACAATTGCATTAATTTTTCGGTGTCATCAGCATCACCAAACATCATGTAATCTTCTTGGTTACCGGCGTTGGCTTCAATTACCAATTTAGAGACCGAAAACTGACGGGCCGGAAATAAAATGGCCACCGATTTATATTGTTTCGGAATCAAAAACACAATCACACCAACCACCAAGGCGGTGACCAAGGTAATCCACATAAATTGTTTTTTCCACTTCACGATTTGACGAATCAAATCCTTGGCCGAAATATTTTCTGTCATACTTTTTTTGGTTTAATAAAACGGATAATCGATTTTGTGCTGAGCATACCGGTTACAAAGGCCAGCAATGCACTAAATATAAGCATTATCACAAAATTGAACATCCATTGTTTGGTTAAGTTTAATGTAAAATAATTGATGAAAAACAATCCAACAATGTATAATCCTAACGAGGTTAATAGCTTTTTATTGACCTTAAAGTGAAAAACTTTATAACATAAATACACTTGCAGCAATCCTGTTATCAATTGGGTTACCAAACTCGCAATGGCCGAACCCAAAGCGTAAAACTTCGGAATCAAAATCAAATTTAAAATCACGTTTACCGCAATACCACCCAAAGCCACATAATTTTGTTTCTTTAAATTACCGCTTGCTGTGAGTAATGTACCAAAAATATAAGTCAATGAAATGGCTGTAAAACAGTTCATCAGCACCGACAAAATGATATATCCTTCGGTATCGCCGGTATAAATTTTATCGAAAAAATGCTCTGCGTAAAATATTGTTGAAATAGAGACAATTAAAGCCGGCGTTAAAAGCATGGTAAATGACAATTTCACCACATTTTCAATATTGTCTTTGTGCTTGATCATACGGCTAAACATGGGCAGCAATTGCACCGAAAACAAATAGGCAATTTGATTGGCGGCATCGAGTAAACGGAAGCCTTTGGCATAAATACCGTTTTGTTGTTTACCCAAGTCACCGGGCAATAAAGCCGCAATCATGTAACTGTCGAACCGGTTATAAAAGGCCATTAAGAGTACCAATACAGCGTACGGCAGACTTTTTTTCAAGATTAAACGGTTAAAGGTCCAATCCCAATTCATTTTAAATGTGTGCGTTTTATTGAGCACAATAATAAAGGCCACAACGGCTGTTAAGGCGTATCCTGCAGTTTGTGCGTAAACAAAATTCATTACATCAACTTGTGTTCCAAAAACATGCAATAACAAACACATCAAAATGATGATCATAATCACCCGATCAAGCACCGAAACAATGCTATCAACCCTAAACATGTGCAAAGCTTGTAGGTTGGATCGCAAGAAAAGGATAAAACTCAAAAAGAACATGTTTAAGCTTAGAATTAAAACCAATTTGAGATTTAAATCCATAAAAAAGAACATCACCACAAAACCAAACAGCATGTAAAAGATGCCCAGGGCAAATTTTAATCCCAGCATTTTGCTAAAGTGCTTGCTCAGCAAATGCATGTTTTGGGCGATGTTTTTGTTGTTAAAGTTGGTGAGACCAAAATCGAGGAAAATACTCAATACCAAGGTCATGTTAAAAATCTGGAAGTATTCACCGTAACCAATATTACCAATTTGGCCTTGTACTTTTGGCTCAACTATGATGGTCCAAAATGGCTTAATAAGGAGGTTAAGTACCAGTAAAATCGCGAGATCGAATATAAATTTCTTCTTTTGCATTAAAAGCGGTCAAAGATAGTTTTTTTTATGGTTATTGCTAATCTAATTGATAGATTTGTAAGGTGCAAATCGTTGTAAACACAAGGTTATTGGTGAAAAATAAACTGGACGGCATTGGCTGGTTCAGTTACCAAACTTTAAAGCGCTTATGCTTGAATCACCCTGATGTGCATTTCATTTTTTTATTCGACCGGAAAATTGAAGAAGAGTTTATTTTCAGCAATAACATCACCCCTTTGGTGGTATTGCCCCAAGCCCGTCACCCCTTTTTATACTACTGGTGGTTTCAATGGTCATTAAAAGGATTGGTGAACAAAATTAAACCCGATGTATTTTTATCACCCGATGGTTTTTTGATTTTAGGCGCCAAGTGTAAACAATTGCCTGTGATTCACGACATTAATTTTTTGCATTATCCTAAGGACCTAAAACCTTTAACGGCGAGGTATTACAATTATTTCTTTCCTAAGTTTGCCAAAGCAGCCACACGCATTGCTACTGTATCAGAATTCAGTAAAACCGAAATTGCCAAACATTATGGCATTGATCAAAACAAAATTGACGTGGTGTACAATGGCATCAACGATTTTGTAAAGGTTTGCACTGTAGAAGAGAAGTTAAATTCTAAGTTAAAGTATTGTGCGGGGCAAGATTACTTTCTGCATATAGGTTCGCTATCACCCCGTAAAAACATCCCAACACTAATTAAAGCCTTTGCCGAATTTAAAAAAGAAAGTGCAAGCAAAATGAAATTGGTATTGGCAGGTGCTAATTTTTGGGGATTGGCGGCGATACACGAAGTGATAAAAAAACTTGGAATTGAAGGTGAGGTAATTTTCACCGGACGCCTGGCGGATGAAGAATTGGCCGTGGTTTTGGGAAGTGCCAAAGCTTTACTATTTGTTTCCTATTATGAAGGATTTGGCATTCCATTGCTTGAAGCCATGGAAGCGGAAGTGCCTATTATTTGCTCTAATATCAGTGCTTTGCCCGAAATTGCCGGGGATGCAGCCTTATTGGTTGATCCATTTAACAGCACAAACATTAAAAGCGCCATGTTAAAATTAATGTCGGATGAAACTCTGCAAAAAGACCTGATTCAAAAAGGCAGCTTACAAAAGCAAAAATTCTCTTGGGATAAAAGTGCAAACCTTTTATGGGACAGCATTCTAAAATGTGTGAAAGAATAAATTAATTTTCTTTGTCCAGATAAAAATTTGGAAACCTGTTTTTATTGATGTTAGGTTCATAAATTTCTTCCTTGTACCATTTGGCATACCAAGCGCGATAGGCTTTTTCCGCAACAAATAAAATGCCATAAGCCGCTGTTTCAGCCACAGCAAAATGATATTTATGTATGGCCGAAAAAACAGCTTGCGAACAACCGGCATTTTTTCCGTCGTGTAACTCAATTAACATCGATTTGGTTTTTGGCAACCAAAAATCACTGCCTTCACTAAAAACTTCTTTTTCGCTGCCTTCGATGTTCATTTTTAAAAAATCAATTTGAGCACATTCATGCTGAAACATCAAATCCATTAAAGATATTCCTTCGGTGGTATTTACTTGTTCAACTGATTGTATTTCTGCGCCTACTTCCCTCACCACAAAACCATCTTCTTGACCGGCCTCTATTTTAAGCAATGCTGATTTGTTCCAAAGTGCTTTTTTAATCACATGAATATTGGGATAAGCCATTGTATTTTTTACAGCCAATTCATAATTTTCCTGATCCGCTTCCAAACTAATAATCTTGCACTCGGGCCACCACTGCGCATACAAAACGGCAGTTAAACCAATATTGGCACCTGCATCCACCACAAAACGGCACTCGTGCATGTAGGGCTTTTTATCGAGATAAGGTTCAATAAATGTGTTAACAAAAGATTGCATATCCGCCCGAATACAACGAATATAAATAGGCTGTTGAAAGCCTGCCATGTTGATGGCCAACATTTCTTGTTTTTGGTATTTACCGGCCTCAATGGCTTCAAAATTTTGAAGAACCAAGGTGGCTTGTTCTTTGCCTAAATAATGAAGATAATTTGGATACCGTGCAATTTTATCGAGGATATAATTCATTGTTTCGGCATTTATCAGCCTTCTATCACAAGGATAATTAATTCGCAGAAAACTCACAAAAAAAAAGGAAATTAATTTCGTGAAAGTGACATTAATCAATAAGCATACCTTGCATTACTTTTTCACTCACGTTTCCGTTTTCGGCAAAATAAATCTGTAATTTTTCTTGCACCATGGTGCAATAATCCAAATCAAATAATTGTTGTTTCCAAACGGTTTTAAGTTCAGAAGAAGTTAAAGCAGTTTGCGCCACGTTTTGCGACATTAAATCCAAAGCCTCATTAAACTTTTCATAATTCTGCCCGTAAAACGAAACAGGAATTAAATGCACACTTGGTTCTAACACATTGTGTAAACCCCCGTTAAATCCGCCGCCCACATATGCAGCATCGGCGTATTGGTATAACTTCGACAACACACCAATTGTATCAATAATCATCACATCCACATCAGTGGCAGGATCCTGCATATACAATGAATACTTAAAATTGTATTCATTTATTTTTTTAATGGTGTTAATGGTAAAACGTGTTTCCACCTCATGCGGGGCGATGATCAATTTTACACCTTTGTCTTTTATTTTATTGAAGGCTTTCAAAATCAATTCCTCATCTTTTGGCCAAGTACTACCGGCAATAATTAATTTTGAATTTCCTTTAAATGCTTCAATGATTTTATTTTGATAAGCTTGTGACTTTAGCGCCAAAACCCTGTCGAATCGGGTATCGCCAACCACCTGCACTTGTTGTATGCCGATTGATTGAAGCAAAGCGGCGGAGGCTTTATCTTGCACAAATAGTTTTAAGAATACATTGAGTGATGATCTAAAAATACCGCCATACCATTTAAAAAAGGGGTGATGGGCCTTAAACACAGCCGACACCAAATAAGTAGGCACAGCATTTTTTTTAAGTTGATTTAAAAAGTGTAACCAAAATTCATACTTAATAAAAATGGCCATTTTAGGTTGCAGCAAATCCATAAAATCGCGGGCATTTTTTTTGGTATCCAATGGTAAGTAAATCACCAGGTCTGCCCCGGCCCATCCTTTAAATGCTTCGTAGCCGCTGGGAGAAAAAAAAGTCAATATGATTTTGTAATTGGGATGTTTTTGTTGGATGGCTTCAATTAAGGGACGACCTTGTTCAAATTCGCCATAGGAAGCACAATGCACCCAAATTTTATCATCGTTTTTAATTTGATTGCATTTTTCGCTCAGTGTTTTGCGCCAATTTTTTCGGCCTTTCACCCATTGTTTTGCTTTATTATCTTGCACAGATGCAACACGAATAAGCAATCCATACAAGTGAACAACAAGGCTATATAAGAGTTTCGCCAAATTAGTTGTAATAATAATCGTTGGGCCGACGTTTGTAAAGCGGTAACACCCAGCCAAATTTTAATCCTGTTAAAATATCCAATCGTTGCTGGGTGTCTCTTAAACCTGTATCATAATTTAACACACGTAAACTATGGGTTTTGGCTTGAAGCGATTCAAAGCCGATGTAAAAATTCGCCAGGTGATTTTTACTTAAAAACATATATCCCACAAATTCGCTTATCCCAAATCCAAAACTTAAACGGTCGTATCCGTATTTTAATTCACCTTTAACCGCTGCAATGCGCTGTTGGGCATCGTATAAATTTATTTTATGTTGTAAAAGTCCGCCGCCAAAACTTACAAATAATCCTGAATTTCGATTGCGCTTACTAAATGCAAACACCTTACCCACTTGTATATTTAAAATGGCACCCCTTTCGGTGATGCGCAAATCGGCGGGATTTCCGGCATTGTCTACCACATTGCCTTCAGGGGTTTTGAGTTGTTTCATCACATCCTCTTTCACCGTTTTACCATACAAATAATTAAATTCGATACCGTAAACAAAATTTTTATTGGTTTTGTATTTAAAAGAAGCGCCTACCAACATATTATTGCCAAAACGTTTTACCATATCACCCGAAGGTATTTGACCTGCAAAATGTATACAAACCAAAGGCGCTGAAATACAGGTATCGCGCTGAGCCCTAAGGAAGAAAGAAAAAAGTATGAATAGAACTGTTAAACGCATGGATGTGCTAAATTAACTGTAAAATACGCAAACGCAAAATCTAAATGGTCAATTGGATGCTTAAAAAAAAACAGGTTAAATTATTGTCTAATAAATTCCAAAAAAACAAAGCCATTTTGCCCCATCAAAAAAATAGCCTAATTTTAATTAAGCCAATGTTCATGAAAAATATAGTTTATATTCCTTTCATTATTAGTGTTTTTTTGCTTTCCTGCGGCAAGAAAAATGTTACAACCGCTTTACCTACAACAGCGCCGGCTTGTGATTGCGCAAGCAACAGCACCGTAACCACACCTTACGATTACACGTATTGCAATGGTTTCTTTCGTTTTATTGAATATCATTTTTACCAAAATGATACCGTTTCAACAAATTTATTAATCGCTGACGCTAGCTTTAATAATTCACCCACTTTATACCCAAACTATAATAACAATATATTGGTGAACAGTGTTAGTATCAACAACATTAGTCTTGACCTAATTTCTAATGATAACAATCCTTATTACAGTTACGACAAAGGCACCTCTAACTTATTTAGTGGCGGCCTATATTGGCAAGTAAGTGGCGCAAACGGCATTCCTACATTTGACTATCGATGGCAATCAACTGAACCTTCGGCCAATTTAAAAGGCTTACCCACGATCATCAGCAAATCTGATTTAAAAGCATTTCCTGTAAATTTGGTGAATGGCCAACACGGCACCATCAGTATCGACATCAGCACAAGAGAAAAGAGTTCTCACCTTAATTTTAATTTGGCGAAAGGCTCAAATTGTATTTGCATTAAACCGGAACAAATAAAAGATTTTTTAACCGGACAAGGTACCATTCAAATTGGCTTGGTGAACGAGGAATTAATTAACGTGAATGGTAAAAATTTTAAATTCACCAGAACATTTGTGTCTTACCATAAAGTGCAAATTATCGATTAATGCAATTCAACGCATGCTGCTTACCCGCGATTGATAAGTGGTAATGTTTGTATTCGGCTGATCACTTTCCACCAATCCGTCTTTTAAACGCACAATGCGGTGGGCATGCAGGGCAATGTCTTCTTCGTGTGTTACCAAAATAATGGTATTGCCTTTTTTGTGAATTTCTTCAAACAAACCCATGATTTCTACCGAAGTTTTACTGTCCAAATTACCGGTTGGTTCATCGGCCAAAATAATGGCAGGATTATTCACCAAGGCACGGGCAATGGCCACCCTTTGGCGTTGTCCCCCACTCAGCTCATTCGGTTTATGGTTCATGCGGTTTCCCAAACCCACGCTTTCAAGTACTTCCTTGGCCCTGGCCTCGCGATCAATTTTACTAAAACCGGCATAAATTAATGGCAAAGCCACGTTTTCGAGGGTACTGGCCCTTGGCAATAAATTAAATGTTTGAAACACAAAACCAATTTGTTTGTTGCGCACCTGCGCCAAATCGTTATCGCTCATTTTTGCCACCGATAAATTGTTGAGGATGTATTCCCCGTCACTAGGGCTATCGAGGCAACCCAACATATTCATGAGGGTAGACTTACCGCTTCCCGAGGGACCCATCAAGGCCACATACTCATTTTTAAAAATCGATAAGGACACATCCTTTAAGGCATCGATGGTTTCCTCACCTATCACATAGGTTTTTTTGAGTTGGTTTATTTTAATCAGCGCTTCCAATGGCATAAAAGTACAGTAAAGTAAAACGATTAAAAAACCATTGGTAACAATTAAATGCGTTTAGGATGAATTTTTAAGGCATGACGAGATCATTGATTTAAATAGAAGTCGAACCTCAAAAAGTATTATTATCACTTGGGCGCCCGGGCGGGCTGTTTCAGGCTTCGCTAGCGCTACGGCTTTTTTGAGGCGAGAAGAGAGGCCTCGCCTCAAAAAGAGCTAAACCTTACACATCCCTGGCGCTAAATCACGAATTTTTAAAATATTCATTTTTCATAAAATTTTAAATTTCAATTATTTATCACTTAAAACTTAAAGCTTTTGGCTTCAATATTCCTTAGGTTCACTTGCTGCATGTCATACACGGGCTATGATAATTTTATCTAAGTCAATTTTATAAACTACTCTGATATGAATTGCTGTGAATTTCCTGAAACTGCCATCGTTATTATTTTTGAGCGAATCGACTTCGAAAATGTATGGGTTTTGTTTAATGTGATTCAGGTTTTCCCTTACCTTATGTTTTAAGCGTTGCGCTAAATTTTCAGAACGTTCTTTTGTATCCTTTATTATTTCTTTGAAACGTTCCCGCTCATTGCTATCCCATTCGATTGACCAATTATTTTTGCGCCCGGACATATCACCATTGTTCCATTTCATTCATCACCTGATCGTTTGAAACCGATTTCCCATTGCGAACCCTTTTTACGGCAGCATCTATTTCTTTATTATACTGCGCTTTTCCGGTTTTTTTGGCGGTGGATGTAAGATCATCAAAAATTACATTAAAAGCATGAACAAGTGTTTTATCCTTTAATGACAGTACTTTAATGGCAAGCTCATTTTTTTCTTCCTCAACGGTTGAAAGCATTGCCTTCTTTTTTTCATATTGGCTTGGCATCGGTTTGGCTTAATTTAAATGCTTTATGTAAAAATAATAAAAAAAATTAATTGTTGACCGGGCTAAACCACTTAATCATCAACTAGCCATTGTAAATAGAGGTTAATTTTATAAAATCTTTTGATAAGCAAAATTTAACATTTATATGTTACAACATTAGATGTTATAACATATATTTGTACCCTAAAATTTAAACAACATGAAAAAATTATTTACCACAGCAGCAGCAGCTTTAATGATGCTTACTGCAAACGCTCAAGTTAATTGGAAATTAGATGCTTCACACTCAAAAGTGAGCTTCTCAGTGGTTCACGCCATGGTGGCTGAAACCGAAGGTCGTTTCAAAATGTTTGAAGGTACCGTGAGTTCAAAATCTGATATGGATTTTACCGATGCCAACATCAACTTTACCATTGATGCTTCTTCAATTAACACTGAAGACGAAAAACGTGATGGTCACTTAAAAAGTCCTGACTTTTTCGACGTAGCAAAATATCCTACTTTAACTTTCAAATCTACTTCAATGAAACCTACAGGTAAGGGCAAAACCTCTTACGAAGTGGAAGGTGAATTAACCATGCATGGTGTAACCAAAAAAGTAAAATTCTTGGCCATTGGTGCAGCTAAAACTGTTAAAGATCCATACGGACAAACTAAAAATGGTTTTAAAGTTACCGGCACCATTAACCGTAAAGACTTTGGTTTAACATGGAACGCAGCATTAGAAGCAGGTGGCGTAATGGTTAGCGAAGAAGTAAACATTGTTTTAAATATTGAATTAAACAAAGCTTAATTGTAAATTAGTCCCCAACACATGTTGGGGACTTTTTTTTATGTTATTAGAAAAGGAAATACAACAAAAGAATTTTAAATCGCCGCAACAAAAGTTGGCGATTAATTTGTTGTATACCACCAACTGGCTCAATTACCAGTACCACCAGCATTTTAAGAATCACAAAATTACCGTTCAACAATTTAATGTACTTCGCATCCTTCGTGGTCAATACCCCGATTATTGCAGTTTAAAGGTCATTAAAGAACGCATGCTCGACCGCATGAGCGATGCTTCGCGCATTGTAGATAAACTCGTCGAAAAAAAATACATCATCCGTCACCAATGCCCAAGCGACCGCCGAAGCGTAAACCTCATGATTTCTGATAAGGGATTGGCAATTTTAAAAGAACTGGATGTGATTGATGAATCCACAAAAGACATGTTCAAACACCTGAGCACAAAAGAGGTTGATAAACTCAATCAATTGCTCGATGCCTTGAGGGGTTAAGGCTTGTTGTGTCACATCGAGTATCTTCGTGGTGTCACATCTATCATCTTTGTAGTGTCACATCGAGCGAAGTCGAGATGGACACATTCGCTAAACATCACGTTATTTACATGGTCTCGACTCCGCTCGACCTGACATGACTCCGCTCGATGTGACATCCTCGGTCACATCTATCATCTTCGTGGTGTCACTTCGAGCAGCTTTGGCGTGTCACATCGAGCGGAGTCGAGATGGACACATACGCTAAACATCACATTATTTACACGGTCTCGACTCCGCTCGACCTGACATGACTCCGCTCGATGTGACATCCTCGGTCTCATCTAGCATCTTCGTGGTGTCACATCGAGCATCTTTGGCGTGTCACATCTATCATCTTTGT
>CANGGP010000021.1 GCA_947453445.1 Sphingobacteriaceae bacterium | reverse complement strand
CGGGCTACTCGACATGCTCAGCAGCTGGAAATTTTCGGTGCCTGAGCCTGTCGAAGGCACAACACTGTTTGACCTAATCTTACTTTTTATATCGCTGGCTTCGACAAGCTCAGCCACCGGGCTTCGATCCCGAGGTACCTCGGGACCACCGGGTTTTGTCTTATCTCCTGCTGTCTTGACTCTTGTCTCTTAAGTCCCTTCAGTCTTTTCAGTCCCTTAAGTCCCTTCCATCTGCGTCATCAGCCTTCAATACCAGCACTCCCATGACAAAAATCAAAATTTAACATTCAACAATTCCCATTTCTTTGCGAATTCAAAAAATTTATAGTTATTTGTTAAACTAACAACAATGCTATGACCGGCACTTTTAACATACAAATAGACAAAATAAAAAAATCGCGTGTTTCTGAATACGACATCAATAATGTTCCTTTTGGAAAATGCTTTAGCGACCACATGTTTGTGGCTGAATATGCCGACGGCAAATGGCAAAAGGCTTATATTAAACCTTATGGCGATGAGCCATTGAGTTATGCCATGAGTGCCCTTCACTACGGCCAAGCCATTTTTGAAGGCATGAAGGCTTATAAAAACGAGCAAGGCGAAGTGTCGTTGTTTAGACCCCTCGAAAATTTTAAGCGCATGAACAAAAGCGCCATACGCATGGCCATGCCTGAAGTGCCTGAAGAAATATTTATGGGTGGTTTAATGGAACTCATGAAGCTGGATGCGGCTTGGGTGCCTACCTCCGATACAGGCAGCTTATACATCCGTCCTTTTTTAATTTCAACCGATGAAGCCATTGGTGTAAAAATATCAGATTCTTATAAGTTCATCATTATTTGTTGTCCTGCCGGTAAATACTACGGCGAACCCATCAAAGTATTGGTTGAAACCAATTATTTCCGTGCGGTGCATGGCGGTGTAGGCTTTGTAAAAGCAGCCGGTAATTACGGTCGCAGTTTATACCCCACCAAATTGGCACAACAAAAAGGCTACCAACAAGTGATTTGGACCGACAGTGAAACACACCAATACTTTGAAGAAAGTGGAACAATGAACGTGATGTTTGTGATTGGTGACACCCTGTTAACCCCTGCCTTGAGCGATACCATTTTAGACGGGGTAACCCGCAAATCGGTATTGGAATTGGCCCGCAGCTGGAACATGAAAGTTGAAGAGCGTAAAGTGAGCATCAAGGAAGTGTTTGAAGCCATTGAAAACAATACCCTTAAAGAAATTTTTGGTTGTGGTACAGCCGCCACCATTGCACACATTGTAGGCATTGGGCACAATGGTAAAGACTATGCCTTAACGCCTGTTGAGCAAAGGGCCTTTTCACCTAAGGTGGATGAAACCCTTCGTCAAATCAGAAAAGGTAAGTTAAAAGATAGCTTTGGTTGGATGATGAAGGTGGCTTAATGCCGGATTGATGGTGCTTAAGCCCAGAAAGTTATGGGAGCTTAAGGTTGAGGCTAAGTTCATCTGCAGATTCTGAAACAAGTTCAGAATGACAGCGTAATGAAGCCTTCAAAATACATACTTTAAGGGATCAAAGTCATGCTGAATTTATTTCAGCATCTCGGCCTAAACTTAATTACATGCGCTTAAATCAATTTGAACGCCATCATAACAGCAGAATCCCATTTAATTTGCACCTTTATTTTTTATGACCATCAAATGGTTCAAACAACATAGTTACTTCACCTTTGTGTTTATCTTAAGCGCCATCCTGCGTTTATTCCCCCTCTTCGATTACCAATTTACATACGACGAACTCAGTGCTTTAGAAAGGACCGAATTCAGCGGCTTTTCGGAGCTTCTTAAAAACGGCATTGCCATCGATGCCCACCCTGCCCTTTTGCAAGTATTTTTATTTTATGTGGTGAAACTTTTTGGTTATAAGGCTTGGCTCATTAAGCTCCCCTTTATCCTTTGCAGTTTAGGGGGCTTGTGGTATGGCTACCGCTTGGCCCTGAATAATTTTTCAAAAAGCACTGCCCAATTGTTTGTGAGCTTTTTGGCTTTCTCACTCATCTTTGTTTTCTACGCCCCTGTTGCGCGCATGTATGGTTGCGGTGTGTTTTTTAGTCTGGCTTTATTCTACCATTTTTTTGAAATCGTGCGTGCGCAACAAAACAACAACAAACACTTTGCACTCCTCTTTTTATTTGCCTTATTATCAGCCCTCAATCACCACATGAATGCGCTTTTTGCAGCTTCCGTGTTGGGCGCTGGATTCGTGCTTGTGCCAAGCAACATCCGAAAAAAATACCTGCTTACTTTGGTCTGCACGCTATTAGCTTATAGCCCTCACTTGCCTGTAACCTTACAGCAATTGGGCTTGGGCGGCATTGGCATTGCACAAAACGGCTGGCTCGACAAGCCTTATTGGGATGCCTTTTACACTTTCACCAAAGTACTCATGGGCACCGGTTACCTCTTTTATTTGTTCGCCTTGTTGTTGCTAATGGTATTATTAAGAGACAAAAAATTATCCCTGAACAAAACACAGTGGTTTTTATTGTTGGTGTTTATTGTCAATTACGCCATCATTTATGGCTACTCGATGTTGCGGGCACCTATTTTTCAAAATTCAGTGATGTTGTTTGGCGGCACTGCCCTGCTTCTGTTTTTTTGTTCTTTGCTCAAAAACCTGCAAAGCCTGCAACACAAGCTGGCATTGGGCGGACTAACAACGCTCTTGCTGTTTCAAACCTACTTTAACAAAGACTATTTTCACGAAGCCGTAAAAAACAATTACGAATTTGTTTTTCAAAAATATGCGGCCTTACAAAAAACTTACGGTTCGCAACATGTTGCTGCTGCCTTTTTTGATGTAGATCCTTTTATGAAAAAATTGTATGGCCAACAATACGGCAATTCTCCTTGTTACATTTCAACTGATTCAGTTTGCCAATCTTACAAGGCCTTCAGCAATTTTGTAAAAAACAGTCCGGCCGACTATTTGGTGCTTGGCGCCGCCATGCCACAATTTCAAGCCCTTGCAAAAAGTTATTTTCCTTATTTGGTCAACTTCAAACAGGCCCAAAACCTGCACTATGCCTTGTATTCAAAGTTGGCGCCAAAACAAGAAGTACAAAATCCGGATTCAGTTTTGTTTCAATCAGGGTTCACGCAAAGGGCCCCATTTGATTATGTGATTGAACAAAGTGTGGTATTTAAGTCCCAAACTTTGCCCTTGCAAATCGATTCAATCAATGAATTTCCTTTTGCTTGTAAAAGCTTTTACCACATGGTATTGCCCGAAGAAGGACAAATGTTATTGGTGCGTTGCAAATATAAAAACGGCCAAAAGACCAACAACATTCAAACCTGCATAGCGGTGCACAATGCAAGCAATCACCAAAGCATGGCCTACAATGCCACTTCTGCTGCCGATTTTTTAATGGAAGCCGATTCAAGCACCACGGTTTACACGCCCTATTATGCGGGCAGTAATCACCGCATCATCGATGCACACGCCAGTTTGGCGGTGTATTTGTGGAACGATAAAAAATCAAGGGCAAGCTTGATTGATTTCGACATCTATGGCATTGCTTATTGGCAGCGGCGTTGGCATTTTTGGGATTAAGCATTTCATTCAAAACATTATTATTTGGGCGCCTTCCGAAACGTAAAACTACGTTTCGTGCCTCAACTTGTTTTACAGTTTCGGAACCGGGCTGTTGCGGGCTTCGCTTCGCTACGGCTTTTTTAGCGCTAAAGAGACAAGCGCTAAAAAGAGCTAAACCCTTCACATCCCTGGCGCAGAATCCCGTATAGAGCTCTTGGCATCTTAAATCATCTTTGCTTTTATAATCGTGAAGAATATTTATGTACCTTTAATATCATCCGCAAACAAATTGCAACTATTTTGAAAAACTTTTTTTTCAAATATTTATTCTTCATTTTTTATTCCGGCGTTTTGTTTGCACAAAACTGGACACCCTTTAACCCCAATTACCGTTACAATTATAAAATTGATTCTGCCAATGTTGTGACAAGTGTTGTTTTTCATGATTCTTCAAAAGTGTTTATTGGCGATACAGTTTTTTACCTTAACCGCGTAGGACGCATCTGCGCAGGTTCTTGTCCGGGTTTTTCAATTGCCTTTACACCCACAGCGCCGGCATTGGTGACCAATATGCCACAGTTTATGCAAAGGGCTGTGCATAAATTAAGCAATGGCGATGTTACTTTGAGTGATCCTTTGGGCTATGTATTTAAACCAAATTGTGCCTTAAATCAATCCTGGATTTTCGAAACCACTTTTTCATTGAGTGCAAGCTGCGTTAGTATTGGCCCGCGTAATGTTTTCGGTACAAACGACAGCATTAAAACCATTGTCACTTCAGGCGCTGATACGATTGAATTAAGCAAGTCTTTTGGTATTTTGCGCTTCCCCCTATTTAATTCGAGCCACCGTTATTACAAATTGGTTGGCATTGAAGCCTCTGCATCATATGATAGTATTGCCTTGTATGGTTATAAGGTGCCCAATGCCTGGGATTTTTATAATTATCAGGTAGGGGATATTTTTTGCACAGACTATTTTGATCAAAGTACAGCCGGCATGTATTCAACTTGTAAAAAAACACAATTTGGTGTGATTTCAAAAACCATTACTCCTAGTTCCTATACGTATAAATTTGACGTTTATGAAGCAGCTAAAAATCTATATGGCTTATCTCAAATTTCGGCCAATTGTGCGGATGTACCATACGTGCATACTAGCACTTTAGTCACCTACAGCTCTTTAAATTCCAAATCAAAACTCGAAAATTTGATGTATCCCGGAATGGTTGTTTATAATCACTCTTTATCTAATCCTACCTTTAATCCTTTTACCAATGTAATTAGTTTTACTTTAGATGTGAACGGTGTTTTTTATAAAGCTGTTGGCATTCGGCCTAATAATTTCAGCACTAACTTCCCTCAAGGTAATTATCTTCCCTTTTCTAATAATTATTCATTAGCAGCATATTACCAAGGCAATTTAAATCAAGTCTATCGTTCATTTTTATTCTCTGAAAAATTTGGTCGTTATGATGAACATATCAAACAGTTTGAATTAAGAATAGATTATCAAAAAACCTGTTTTACTCGAAATAACATCAATCTATTTGGCAATCCATATGTTGGCATTGGTGAAAACAGTTTACCCGACAATGCCTTGTTGGTTTACCCCAATCCTTTTAATGAACACTTAACAATAAGGAATGGCGCGGGAATGAATGGCCTCATTAAAATCACATCCTTGCTTGGAGAAGAAATTTTTTCAACGCCGCTTTCAAGTGCAGAATCATCAATCGATTTAAGTCATTTAAGCAAAGGCATTTATTTTTTGATGATTGATACGGAACAAGGTGATTTGAAGAGGAAAATAATTAAGGAGTAAACCAATTCCTTGATTTCAAAATAAAAGGAATTTCGTGATTTCACATTACGCTTAGCGCCAGCGATTAGAGCGCCTGCCTGCTGCAGGCAGGGAAAGCCCTACGTAATTAAATAAAAAATGCCGTAGCAGCGAGGAGGCGACCAAAGGAAGCCACCGCAGCGCACAGGCATTTTATTTTATAAGTAGGCTTGAAGCA
Organism: Sphingobacteriaceae bacterium; assembly: GCA_947453445.1. Taxonomy (GTDB): domain Bacteria; phylum Bacteroidota; class Bacteroidia; order B-17B0; family Aurantibacillaceae; genus Aurantibacillus. The sequence continues at coordinate 42,984 of CANGGP010000021.1, read as the reverse complement.
CGATGGCAAGCCTGTGGCTTGACAGGCGAGCTTGTGTGAAAGATTGTGTAAGCGCGTTATGGCGCCCAAAAAATAATTCTCATTTCAAGAATGAAAGAAAAAGACAAAGAAGTCACCCAAAATAAATTATTTCTTCTTTAACTTCTTATCGCCCAGCTTCTCAAGCTCCTTCACCATCCATTCAAGATAATGCGGTAATTGCGAGACCAAAAAATAAGGCAAGTTTAACAAGTGGTATTTTTTACCCTTGCTGCTTGTGGCTTCTATCAATGAGAATTCACCCGCGTAAAAACGCACCGCGAAAGGGTGTTTGGCTTCATCCATAAATAAATGCAAAGATTTTAATTTTCCTTCTTTACCCGATTTTACTTCAATTGGAATTAATTTGCCTTGCCATGCAATCACATAATCAACTTCTGCCATGGACGAATTTTTTTCACGCACCCAAAAATTTAAACTACCCAAAGCGTTGTATTGATTACTCATCAATTCTTGTCCTACCAAATGTTCAATCAAAGTGCCTTGGTACACGGCGCTTAAATCATCCTTGCCAAGCATTTCTTTTTGCAAACCCAACATGTAATTCATGAGGCCGGTATCTAACACATGTAAGCGCGGCGACTTTTTAATTTCGGGCAACATGGGCAAATTACTGCCGGTGCAGGGATACACCAAATTGATCAGCATTGTTTTTTCTAAGGTGCGAAAGGCATCGCCTATTTCTTTTGAACCATAAGCTGATTTAGCAAAGCCTTGAAATTTGATGCGTTTACCGGCTTCAAAAAAACAGCTTTTAACCAAATGCCTGATCACTTGTAATTGTGTATTGTTATCGGCGTATTTTTCAACGTCGTCGAAGTAAGCCGTTAACAATGAATCGTACATGCTCACCAAGGCGCTAAGGTCTTTGTTTTGCGCATAGTTTTGCACCACCTCGGGCATGCCGCCAATCAAGGCATATGTATGAAACAGGTGCAATAGTTTTTGATGCGCGAAGTTTTTTAATGGCACATGTTGCAATTGTTCAAGGGCTTGTATTTCGTTGCAAGCAGCTAAAAACTCAGTAAACGAAACGGGACGCATGACCATAAATTCAACGCGACCAACCGGAAAATTCATTTTGTTATTGAAAATTGTTTCCAACAAGGAACCCGCCGCAATCACGGGTATTTGGGGCGTTTGCTCATAAAAAAAACGAAGTATATTCAATGCTTCGGGTACTTCTTGAATTTCATCGATAAAGATCAAAGTCTTGTTTCTTTTGGCATAAGCTTTGTCTTTTAAAAAGAAGATACTTTGCAGAAAGTCCTCCATGTTTTCAAAATTTTCGAATGCTTCGCGGTCGTATGGTACTTCAAGGTTTAAATAAATGTATTGATCAAACTGCTTGGCAAATTCGCTCACCACCGTGGTTTTACCCACCTGCCTGGCCCCACGTAACACAAGGGGTTTTCTTCCCTTTTTTTTGGACCATTTTTCGAGTTCAGTAATGATGTTTCTTTTAAACATAACACAAAATTAGGGTAATTTTAGTGAAAAAACAACACAGAATTAGGGTTATTTTTTTAAAATAGAACACAGAATTAGGGTTATTTTAGTCGAATTTTGACACAAAATTAGGGTTAATTTTATTAAAGCGTTGATTTTTAATAACTTAACTTTTATATTGAAGCAAGAGACAAGACAGTAAGAAATAAGACTTTGTTCAGGTGTTATAGAGCGGAGATGACACTGATGGTGCGGATGGTCCTTGATGTAAATTCTGCGTAAATCCTATTTTCAGCGTCATCCGCGTTCAATCACCATGAAATAAAACTTTGAACAGGTATAATAGAACGCAGATGACACAGATTGGGCAGATGGACGCAGATTTATATTCTGCGTTAATCCTTTTTTCAGCGTTATCCGCGTTCAATCACCATAATCTGGACTTCGATCCCGAGGTACCTCGGGACCACCGGTAATCTGTAATCTACTTCCTCACCGGCAACATCACAACCGTTAGCCACTTTTTTGAATCTTTTTCTTTGGTAGGGTCGTTTACGTAATATTCACGAAAAGCACCAACTTGTTTTAAGTTGTGTGATTTTACGTAATTCAACATGGCCATGTAAGTGTCGGGTAAATACTGGTACAAACCATAATGGTTAAACACCAACATTTGTTCTGCCTCCAACACCACAGGCTTCGAATATTTGGGTTGTGATTTAGGCAAAGTATTAATCAATTGAAAACATTCAAACTTAAAGTTACTACTGTCGCTCGTATAGACTATCTGTCCTGATACCGTTGGATGCGGCACTGCCAAAGCACTTAAATCAACTTGTAAGCCATGGTAAGCGGCTTCTACTTTTTGTGGCATTTTACTTAGGTGTGCCGAATCGAGTATACAAAGCGATAACATTTCGGGTACTTTGTAAATGCCCACCAAACCCGCTTGTTCGCCATAAATTAATTGATAGTGATACACACTGTCGATTTTTGAAACGGCGCTGCTGTCGGCTTTTGGACTCTCTTCTTTTTGGCTGCCTTGGGAACAAGACACGACAAGGCATATCAAACTCAGGGCTAAAAAACGAAACAAGTTTTTCATGTTAGATGGTTTTGCCCGGGTAAACCAATAAGGCTTCTTTTAAGCAGTTCATTGCCGAGGCCAAGTCTTCTTTCTTTAACACATAGGCAATGCGCACTTCGTTTAATCCCGCGCCCGGCGTAGAATAAAAGCCTGCTGCCGGTGCCAACATTACGGTTTGTTGATTGAAATTAAAATCTTCTAACAACCATTGGCAAAATTTATCGGCATTGTCGATTGGTAATTTGGCGATGCAATAAAAAGCACCGCTGGGCTTCGGACAAAACACACCATTCATTTTATTGAGGGCATCAATCACAAAGTCGCGGCGTTCAACGTATTCTTTTTTTACTTCAGCAAAATAAGAAGCCGGTGTAGCCAAAGCTGCTTCAGCACCAATTTGTCCATAGGTAGGCGGACTTAAACGCGCTTGTGCAAATTTTAAAGCGGCGCTCATCACCTCTTTGTTTTTACTGATGAGTGCACCAATGCGGGCCCCACAAGCACTGTAACGTTTCGAAATGGAATCCAATAAAATCACATTGTTTTCAATGCCATCTAAATGCATTACACTTATGTACTCTTTACCATCGTAACAAAATTCGCGGTACACCTCATCGCTCAATAAAAACAAATTGTGTTTTTTTACCAAGTCGCGCAAGGCTTCCAATTCGGCTTTGGTATATAAATAACCGGTAGGATTACCGGGATTACAAATCATGATGCCTTTAGTTTTTGGCGTGATGATTTTTTCAAATTCTTCAATGGGCGGCAAAGCAAATCCCGTTTCAATAAAACTGCGCACGGGCTTCACAATAACATCGGCCGCGCGACTAAAGCCATTGTAATTGGCATAAAAAGGTTCAGGAATAATGATTTCATCACCGGGATTAAAACAAGTTTGCATGGCAATGCTAATGCCTTCGCTACCGCCATTGGTGATGATGATGTCGTTATAATCGATGTTGATTTGAAAAGTTTTGTAATAATCACACAACTTGCGGCGATACGATTCGTTGCCGGCGCTGTGGCTATATTCCACTATTTTAAGTTGATTATTTTTAATGGCATCTAAAAAAGAAGCCGGTGTTTCAATATCAGGTTGACCAATATTTAAGTGAAAAATTTTAAGTCCCCTTTTTTTAGCTGCTTCGGCAAAAGGTACCAATTTACGAATTGGAGAAGCCGGCATTTGAAGGGCTTTGTTTGAAATAGATGGCATAGAATAACCCATTAAGTTTTGGGTTTACAAATATAAAAAAACTGTCGGCTTGTTACTATTGTTTATTTCGGGTTGCGGGTTGATTATTTCGGGTTAGGGCTTGGCATGAAATGGCACGCAGATAACGCTGATTTAATATGATCATTGTTTATTATAATCAACTGTGTCATCAGTGTTCTATTAAACGCGAACGAGCACTTGTCTCTTGATTCTTGTTTCCTTTTAACACCACTAAGTCCTATAGCTATCGGACACTAAGGTCACTAAGTCTCAATTTGTCAGTTATATTAAAAACACCAAGGGCCTTTCGCTTTGCTCAAGATGGTTATTTCCAATTCTTATCTCTAGCTGTCTTGTCTCTTGAATCCCTTCAAACCCTTACGAAAACTGACAAATAATCCCGCCCATTAGCATCATGGTAATGACCCAATAACCGACATGCATGGCCACATATTTAAAGCTTTTGCGTTCGAATAATGCGTTTACGGCGATGATTGGTAATGCACTGAATAGTCCACCCAAGAAGCCATGAAATGCTCCATGTTTAAAGGTGCGGAAATTGTTGCCTACACGGTCGATGATGGTTTTAAAGAATTGTCCTGCTTCAGAATTAGCATCATCAATTGGCTGACCAAAAAACAATGAATACAATGAGAATTGGTGAATGACCATGAATTGAATACTAAAAGCCAACATAAAACTAAATAGAAAGGCAAGGCCTAAAATTTTTCCCATGTTCACTGATTTCATTTTATCTTCGGTCATATCCGCTTCGCGCATCCATGCGGTTCCGAAAACTTTTGGGTGATACCAAATAAATCCCATGATTAATGGCACAATGGCCGCGATGAGTAGAACGACAAAATTTACATGCATAATTTTTAGTTTTTAAAATGTATATCAAATATAATGTAATTTTTATTTGATGTTCAAACACTTCAAATTTTAACATATAGTTTTTTGGGGGGGGGATTGAAGCACAAGGGCAAAAATGTTTGTTGCTTTAAATTAAAACAAATCGAACACATAGGCGCTTCAAAATGCTGAGCGCGATTCAATCATTTTCTTATTTCCTGCTGTCTTGTTTCTTTTTTAACCACCCTTCATAAATTCAGGGCAGGCAATAGATACATAGGTAACATAGTTAAGAACACATAGGCGCTTCGCAAAGCTCAGCGTGATTCAATCAATCTCTTAACTCCTGCCGTCTTCTTTCTTGCTTCTTTTTTTACCACATAGATACATAGGTAACATAGTAGGACATTCCTTATGTGTAAGAAAACATAGGGCGCTTCGCATTGCTCAGCGTGATTCAATCAAGGTCTTACCTCCTGCCGTCTTGTTTCTTGTCGCTTTTTTTACCACATAGATACATAGGCAACATAGTAGGACATTCCTTATGTGTAAGAAAACATAGGGCGCTTCGCAAAGCTCAGCATGATTCAATCAAGGTCTTATCTCCTGCCGTCTTGTTTCTTGTTTCATTCCCCGGTGATTTGATGCAAAAAAAGGAACACCTTTCGGCATTCCTTTAAGCTTGTTCAAAAATGTACTCCGAAGGATGATGTGATTTAATTCACCAAGCGTGGCATTTTTAATTTTTTATCATTTCTATCCGGAATAAATTATGCCTTACTGCTTTTTCATGTAATCTGCAAGAGTTTCAGGCTGAAAATCTGTTATTGGGTTTACTTATAGAAAAGTTACACAGTAGAACTTCCACTTTGAAATTGGTTTAAGATCTTACCCATTTCGCCAATTAATTTCTTACCTTCTTTTTTCTTGAAAAAAAAGAAGCAAAAATTCAAGGCTGCCGAGAAATTTCTTGAAAACTACGTCGCAGCTTTCTGATGCGCGCGAAGGTCGCGCAGGTCTGCTCAAATGCAGTGGTTAGTTTAGCGACTGACCGCGCGCTAGAACGGCAGAAAGCTGCTCCTTGTTTTCGTGCAAAATTTCTCGAAGGCCACTCTTAACCACTATTACCCGAAATCCGTTTAGGGTAGCAGAAAATTACAGTAATTTCTTAAAGCAAATTGCGGCCTTACTTATTAAATTAAAGGTTCATAAGCGCAATGTGGAAGAAATGCGCTCGTTCTAAAAAATACCACTTTAAAATTATCACGAACACTTGTGATTTTTAATTCTCAATTTTTAATTATTTACTGTTGTTCTAAAAATTTATTAAAATCATCAGTAGTTGTACTGAAAGAAAAAATTTCGCTTACTTGGTAATACTCACTTTTATTGATGCAATAGGCATAAGCATATTTGGCGTATTCTAATTTGTCTTCATCCATACTAAACAATTTACAAATTTCGCGCACTTGGTTCACCGAAATACAAGCGTTTTTAGTGGCAATTTTTGCGGTACTCATTTTGGTATCCGAAAATGGTTTTGCTTCAACCGATGCTTTCATTTTATCGAAGCTGGCTTGACTCATGGCTACTGCGCAACCGGCTTTTGGCGCAGGTGTGGCATTGTTCATGGTTGTTGCAGAATTGTAATTGTTGTTTTGATTGTTGTTGTAATTACCTGAAGATGATGAACTGCTTGTTACAGTGGTGGAGGTAGTGGTATTCATGCCGTTTACATTGGTATTGGTGTTCATGCCCATGCCGTTTACATTCATGTTAATGCCCATACCGCCAACATTCATGTTGATGGATACATCGTCATTTGATTTTGTGCTGGTTTGTGTGGTGACAGTAGTTGTGTTCATGTTTGTGTTTACATTCATCCCGCCATTCACATTGGTATTTGTGTTGGTGTTTGTATTGGTATTTGTATTAAAGGTGTAATTCCCTTCGGTTGAAGCCGGATCATTTGGATTGGCAACATGGTATTGCACGGTTGCCACACCTTTTGAAGCCTCCGCCAATGGTACTTGTCCAAAATAACGCAACTTCATTTCCATTTTGCTGTCTTTTTTAATGCGGAAGGTGTGCTCAAATCCTGCCATCAAAGGCATGTTTCTTGTCAATTGCGGGTAAGCTTTGTTTTCAAATACAATGCGTAAACTCACATTTGGTGTTACATCGGTTACTTTCACATTTGCCAAAGGTTGCTCATTTTGTTTAATGCCATTGATGAAAACATAAAATGCATCACCGTCTTCAGAAAACACCACAAGATTTACTTTTTCTTGCGCCATGCCTACCAAGCCCATGAATAGGGCGGATAAAAGGAATATTATTGATCGTTTCATTTTTTTTGTTTTGTTTTATATGAATTAAAAATACGAATTTTTATTTTTCATCAAACGAACTTCTCACCCTTCTTTACTTTCACATCATTCACAAAATTGCGAATTTGTTGTTCGTCTTGTTTTTTACAAATCATTAAAATGCCTTCGCTTTCAACCACAATATAATCTTCCAAACCTTGCAATACCACCAATTTATCTTTTGGCACTTGTACAATACAATTGTTGCAATCGTAGGTAATGATGTTTTTTCCCACCAATGCATTTTTATCATGGTCTTTTGGAATGTGCGTGTACAAACTGCCCCAAGTGCCTAAATCGCTCCACCCAAAAATGCTTGAACGCACATACACATTGGTGGCTTTTTCAAGCACACTGTAATCAATCGAAATATTTTTGCAAGTGCTGTAGGCACGGTTTACAAATTCGAGTTCTTTATCGGTATTATAAAATTCCAATCCTTCCTTAAATACAGTGGCCAATTCAGGATCATGCGTTTCGAGGGCATGCAAAATGTTTTTGGTACTCCAAATAAAGATGCCTGAGTTCCACAAAAAGTCACCGCTCTCCATAAAAAACTGTGCCATCTCGTGGTTTGGTTTTTCGGTAAAGGTTTTTACTTTGTGAATGCGTTTGTCTTGTTCTTCCACATCGCTTTTCACAAACTGAATATAACCATAACCGGTATCGGGCCTGGTAGGTTTGATGCCAAGCGTAATTAAACATTCTTGTTTTTCGGCTTTTGAAAAACACGAACGCAGGGCTTTGATAAAAATATCTTCTTTTTTAATGAGGTGATCACTTGGCGCAACTACAGTAATGGCCTTGGGATCGCGTTGGTGAATTTTATAAGAAGCATAAGCAATACAAGGCGCGGTGTTTTTTCGTGCTGTTTCACCCAAAATATTGTCTTTCGGTAATTTGGGCAATTGTTCATGTACCAAATCTTTGTAAGCTTCGCTGGTTACCACATAAATGTGGTCATTCGAAACAATTTGCAATAATCTATGGTAGGTTTGTTGTAATAAAGTTTGTCCTGTTCCCAGGATATCCAGAAACTGTTTGGGGTGCTGGGTGGTGCTCATCGGCCAAAATCTAGTCCCAACGCCTCCGGCCATAATAATGGCATAATGGTGCTTACTCATAATTGGCAACAAAAATAAAAAATAAACCAAGTAATTGGGCTAAAAATGAGACATATCAATTTATCCAAATATTATCGTATCTTTGCGGCCAGTAATCTGAAACTTATCTCGCCCTTTGTCGGCTCGAAGCATTAAAGCGAGGTATTTTTAGCTTTAATGTTTAATTAAATAATTTAAAAATGACTTTTCAAGAATTGGGTCTTAACAGCGACCTATTAAAAGCTGTTACGGAGCTTGGCTTTACTATGCCCACGCCCATACAACAACAAACCATTGGTTTGTTATCGAAACAAAAAACCGACATTGTGGCTTTGGCCCAAACCGGTACCGGCAAAACAGCCGCTTTTGGTTTACCTTTATTAAATGTGTTGGATTGCAGCAATAAAACTGTGCAAGCCTTAATTTTAGCCCCAACCCGCGAGTTGTGTGTGCAAATTACCAACGATATTAAAAATTACGGTAAATTTTTAAATGGTTTTGGTGCAACTGCTATTTATGGCGGTGCCAGAATCGACGGACAAATAAAAGACATTAAACGTGGTGTTCAGGTTGTTGTGGCCACACCGGGTCGTTTAATTGATATGATTGAACGCCGTGCCATTAGCTTGGCCACTGTGAAAAATGTGGTTTTAGATGAGGCCGATGAAATGTTGAACATGGGTTTTAAAGATGATTTAGACATCATTTTAAAAGAAACACCTAAGGATAAAAACACTTGGTTATTTAGTGCCACCATGCCGAAAGAAGTGGAGCGCATTGCCAGAACCTACATGAGCAATCCAATGGAATTGACCACCGGTAAGAAAAACGAAGGTGCCGACAATTTGGAACATGTGTATTATGTGGTGAGTCCACGTGATCGTTATTCAGCTTTAAAACGTGTGGCCGATTATTTTCCTGAAATTTTTGGGATTGTATTTTGCCGTACCAAAGCCGAAACACAAGAAGTGGCTGATGCTTTGATTAAAGATGGTTACAGCGCCGATGCATTGCACGGTGATTTATCGCAAAGTCAACGTGATTTTGTTATGAAACGTTTCCGCAGTAAAACCTTACAAATGTTGGTGGCTACCGATGTGGCTGCCCGCGGTATTGATGTAAACGATGTAACGCATGTTATTAATTACAATTTACCTGAAGATGTAGAAAACTACACCCACCGCACAGGCCGTACAGCACGTGCCGGCAAATCGGGTATTGCCATTGCCATTATCACACCAAAAGACAGTGGTAAAATAAAAGACATTGAACGCATCATTAAAAAGAAATTTGAGCGTAAAGATGTTCCTAACGGTTTGGAAGTTTGCGAAAAACAATTGTTTAATTTGGTTCACAAATTGCATAGTGTTGAAGTAAAAGATGTTGAAATTGAAAGTTTTTTACCGGCCATTTACGAGGAGTTAAAAGACCTAAGCAAAGAAGAATTGATTAAACGTTTTATCAGTGAAGAGTTTAATCGTTTTCATGAATATTACGATAACGCCCCTGATTTAAACATTGTAAAAGGTGCGGTTGACGGTGCTTTTGGCAATTCGCGTACCACACGTTTCTTTGTAAACATGGGTCAGTTGGATGGTTTTAACATCCACAGCTTAAAAGAATTTTTAGCCGACAGCGTAAAATTACACCAACGCATGATTTTTAATGTTGATGTAAAAAGCAGTTTCTCTTTCTTCGAAACAGAAAGCAAAATGGTGGATACATTTTTGGCATTAAACTCTTCGAACATTGAATTTAATAACCGTAAAATTTCATTAGAGGTAAGTAACCGTAAAATGAAAGAAGGTCGCAGCAGCGATGGTGAACGTCGCGGCGGTGGCGGCGGCGGTGGTTACCGTGGTGGCGAACGTCGCGAAGGCGGCGGATTCAGAGGCGGCGACAAACGCGAATTCAAACGTCCACGCAGTTCGGGTGGCGGCGAAAAAAGCGGCGGTTTTAGCCGTGAAAAAAGTTTCGGTAAAAGCGGTGGCGAAAAGAAAAAAGGATTTGGTAAAAGCCGATTCTAGTTTTTTTAGCAGCTAAGATAAAATTAAAGCCCTTCGGAGACGAGGGGCTTTTTTTGTTTTTATTTAAAAAATTCTTTTCCAGAAAAAATTATGCTAAAAAGCAGTATCTATTTATCTGGAAGTGTTTCATGTTATCAATTTGCTAGTGTGCTTACTTTAAAAATAGTTTATCGTAGAATTTCATTATTAAATCGGTTAGAGTTTTTATCCACTTCGCTGATAAATCTCATACCTTCTTTTTTCTTGAAAAAAAGAAGCAATCCCGAGGTAAACTCGGGACAAGGCTGACGAGAAATTTCTTGAAAACTACGTCGCAGCTTTCTGATGCGCGCGAAGGTCGCGAAGGGCTGCTCATATCCAAATGTTGACCTAGCGACTGACCGCGCGCTAGAACAACAGAAAGCTAGTCCTTGTTTTCTCACGAAATTTCTCGAAGGCCACTTCTGCCCACCACTACCCAAGCTGGTTCGCGCTGAATAAAATTTCAATCATCTTTTAAAGCAAATTGCGGCCTTGCTCATTAATTTAAAGGCTCAAATGTTAGAAGTAAACACAATTGTTCATTTCTCATAAATGCTGCTAAAAATTATGCCAGAAAGTTTTGTATTTAAATCAAATTGAAAGAATTTATATAAAATGTCAATTATCCAACTTTTGATTTTTTGGCGGCCCCGCCTGTCCTTGCGCAAGCCATTCTTCGGCGGGCAGGCTAAGGGGCTATCGGCTGTAGCCGCGGTGTTGGTTATCATTAGCTAACGCACCGTCTCGCTCAAAAACCTACTAGGTTTTTGCCGTGCTGCGGTGGCTCCGTTCCTGCATTCACACCATCTGGCTCTAAAGCCGTTGAGGCTTTAGCCCCCTCGCTGCTAAGGCATTAAACAGCCATTCCCCGCGGGCTGTCGCCTCTATCCCTGCCGCAGAATCGTCATTTAGCTGTCCAAAACTTTCCTGTATTTTAAATTCAAGGATTGTTAGCACAAATCAAACCTACCTTTAAATGTGAGCCTATAATTTAGTGTAACTCATTTGAATTGCAAATCACCAAAAACTTATTTGTATAGTGCGCAACAGACTTAATTTACAGAATTGCAAGTTGTGGCATACGAAATCAATCTAATCTTTGATTTCATATCTTGGCTGTAAGTTCTTCATCAACCAATCAAGTGTTTTAAATCAGCACAAGATCATTTTTTCTAATTGCTTTAATTGAAAGTTAGATATATCCATTTTCTTTGAACCAATCAAGTGCTTCTTGAATGCCGATTTCTAAAGGTGTGTGTGGCATTTGCAACTCAACATGGGCTTTTTGCGCTGAAAAATACTGTTGCAATCCTGAAAATTTGGCAATGCTATAAGATATTTTTGGTTTTTTACCGCTGATTTTAGCTGCTATAGAACTTAGAATGCCAACCAATAAAACCAAAAACATGGGCATGCGTTTGAGCTTAAAAGGTTTGTGCATGACTTCAGAAGCTTTGCTGAAAAAATCTTTATAGCTTAAGTTTTGATTTCCTGCAATATAACACTCACCAAGTTTGCCATGCTCTAAGGCGCTTACTGCGGCCGAGGCCACATCTTTGGTGCAGACGAAATTTTTTCCGCCCTCGGTATAACCCGGTAATTTGCCTTTGTATAAATTGATTAATAATTGTCCTGAAGAAGGCCCCGAATCAAAAGCCCCAATCATAAAAGTGGGATTGATAATAATCACAGGAAATGCAGCGTCATTGTGCTTTTTTACCAGCATCTCTTGTGCCTCGTATTTACTGTCTAAATAATCCATGCCATGTTGCCAACCTTGGTACAAGCTGTTTTCGTTGCCCGGTTGTGCCATACTGCCATGGTTAAATGAACTGGCTGAACCCACGTGCACCATGCGCTTTATTTTTAATACTTCGGCCACTTCCACCACATTTTTTGTGCCTTCAATGTTTACGCGGCGTAAAAAAGGAAAACGTCGCGGCCACACATTGGTCATGGCTGCCACGTGAATTACATAGTCGCAACCTTTCATGGCTTCCAATAAAAATTCACGATCCAAAATATCACCAAACACCACTTCAATTGGCAAGGTATTGATGGTTGCTGTTGGTGCACCTTTTAAGCACATGGCCTTTACGGCATAACCTTGTTGGAGCAGCGCTCTACAAATGTGCGAACCCAACATGCCGTTGGCTCCGGTAATAAATACTTTTTTCATAGTTTTTTTATAGTACCTCAAACGCCCTTATCAACAAACCGCACTATAGGGTTACAATATAAAATTATTTATTTGCTTTATGCAAAATCTTGCCTTTTGATTTGGTTACTTTTTTACAACTAAGGCGCTAAAAACACGAAGGGTTTTCCAAATTTCTATTGAATGCCATGTTTATCGTCATTCGTGCCTTTTTTAACACTAAGGAGCAAATGCCACGAAGTGGGATTCCAATTTTTTTTATTCAATATCAAATTAATTCATGTGCGCATGGCCAATGTGTTATGATCAGAAATACATGTCATTAAATGCCATTTATCGGTCAAAAAATCCTTTCTACGGCCTTGATGATTCTGATTCGTGTTAATTCAACATAATTCTGAAAATAATTTTTTTGTTATCAAAGTAATTCACTAATATTGTCTTGTATTAAGATGGTTTCATTTTCTTGAAATCAAAATCACACAAAAAAAATCGAGAATAACATCAGTTCATAAAATTTATATTTCCCATGTTTGAAGTAATGGATTTGGGGGCAAGGCCACTCCAAGAATTAAAAGAAATTGCAAAAGCTTTTTCGATTGAGAATAGAAGCGCAGTAAAAGCAGACTTAATTTTGCAAATTGTAGATGCACAAAGTAAGGACGCTGAATTGGCGAAACAAATTCGCAGTAAATTCAACAAAAAAGCCCCAAAGGAGCATAAAGAGCAAAAAGAAAACGTACGCGAAAAACGCCCTCGTAAGGTAAAACTCGATCCTATTTCGGAAGAGAGTGTACACGAAACAATTGCCGCTCAGCAAGAAGAAGAAGTTGTTGCGCCTGTTGCTGAAATAAAAACAGAAGACAGTCAAAACAATGCCTCGATTCAAAGCGTAAATCCAATCGAAGCGCCGGCAGAAGAAGTGGAACAAAGTCCGCAAATTACAGAAGCAGAGCCTGAAGCTGAGCCCGCCAAAAAACCTGAAAAGGTATTTTATAATTTCGATAACATCGTTTTTGTAACGGGTGTTTTAGAAATCATGCCCGATGGTTATGGTTTTTTAAGAAGCTCAGATTATGATTATTTAAATTCACCTGATGACGTTTATGTTTCGCAATCACAAATTAAATTGTTTGGTTTAAAAGCCGGCGATGTGGTAAAAGGCGGCGTTCGTCCACCCAAAGAAGGTGAAAAATATTTTCCCTTAATTAAAGTTGATCAAATCAATGGCCGCGATCCTTCATTTGTGCGCGACCGTGTTATTTTTGATTACCTCACCCCACTCTTTCCTTACGAAAAAATTAAACTTACCGGTCACCCGCAAGAAAACATGAGTACCCGTGTGATGGATATGTTTTCGCCAATTGGTAAAGGACAAAGGGGATTAATTGTGGCGCAACCAAAAACAGGTAAAACTGTTTTATTAAAAGATGTGGCCAATGCCATTGCCTACAACCATCCTGAAATTTATTTGATCATTTTATTGATTGATGAACGTCCGGAAGAGGTAACCGACATGGCCCGCAGCGTTAAGGCGGAAGTGATTTCGAGTACCTTTGATGAGCCGGCCGAAAAACACGTGAAGATTGCCAACATTGTTTTGGAAAAAGCAAAACGCATGGTTGAGTGTGGACACGATGTGGTGATTTTATTGGATAGCATTACCCGTTTAGCACGTGCATACAATACTGTATCGCCTGCCAGCGGTAAAGTGCTCACCGGTGGTGTGGATGCCAATGCGCTTCACAAACCAAAACGCTTTTTTGGTGCAGCACGTAAAGTTGAGAATGGTGGATCATTGACCATTTTGGCAACTGCTTTAACTGAAACTGGTTCTAAAATGGACGAGGTAATTTTTGAAGAATTTAAAGGTACCGGTAATATGGAATTGCAGTTGGATAGAAAATTATCGAACCGCCGTATTTATCCTGCCATTGATTTATTGGCCTCTTCTACCCGTCGTGATGATTTATTATTGGACAAAGAAACCTTGAGTCGTTTGTGGGTGTTGCGTAAACACTTGGGTGATATGAACCCGCAAGAAGCCATGGAATTTTTATTGGATCGCTTGCGCAGAAGCCAAACCAACGAAGAGTTTTTAATTAGCATGAACAGTTAATGAATAAAAAAGCTTTCTACCTCAGCCTTGTTTATTCGCTACTCATCATTGTGTTTAAACTTTATATTTTACTGGGCGGATACACCCTTACTAAATTTGGTTTTTATTATTCGAATATAGTGGGCATCTTTTTTATTCTGCCATTTTTGTTTGCGGCAGTGTATTGGGTTCGTGAAAAAGATTACAATGGTTTGATTGGCGGACGTGAAGGCATTCGTGTGGCACTAACGGTTTTGGCCTTGTCGACAATTTTTATCAGTGTTTACAATTACATTGAGTTTGCTTGGCGGTTTAAAGACATTGCCATTCAATATTACAACAGCAATGAATATTTAGGCATATTGCAAAAACAACAAAGTTTGTATCCCGACAAATTAAAAACTGAAGATTTTCCAAAAATTATCAGTGAACAAATTGCACAGCTATCGCCCTTAAAGGCAACCACCGGTAAATTAATCCCCATGATGATATTTGGATTATCCGGATCGTTTGTGGCGGCATTAACACTCAAGAAAAAAGCAAAAGCTTAAAACTGTTATTTTTTCCTTTTAAAAACACGCTTCACCTTCTTCACAAAATTGTGGTCCTTCTCCAAAATGGAAGGCGGACAATCGGCAATACGACTGCGTTTGCGGCATGCCGGATTTTTAAATAAACTGATGGCCAATTTTGTATAGATTCCCAGGCCATAGGTATTTTTCATAAACAACAAAGGAAACACATTGTCGAAACCCAACACAAATGAGCGGTAACGAACAGCCATGCCCAACTGCGGGTAAATAAATTTTTGAAATGTTATCGGTAATGCGAGTTCAAAGTTTTTACGTTCAAACCTTCCGCAAATTGCCCAAATATTGCTGCCCGCCACACCGGTAACCTGATTGGGTAAAATATTTTTGACGATGAGTGCAGAGGCAAAAAAACCATTTTCAAAATTATAATCGGCTTGGGCACAAATATTTGTTGGCAATGATGCCGTAATGTTGCCGCTGTATAATGTGCCGTTTAAACTATTTGTAATAGCGGCTTCGGTGATACTGCGTGTGGTATCTATGCGGTAATAACCCGAGGCATTAAAATTGGCGTTGATGGTACTGCCTTTAAAACGAATATAACCCGCATCGCGCAAACTCAATGCAAGCTTATATTTGTAATCGATGTAAGTACAATTCGATTGTTCTGAATTGGGATAATAGGTTTCAATGTTCTTCAACATTTTTTTATAGGTGATGCCCAAATCCAGTCCCAAGCCCTTGCCACTGTTAAAGGCCGGGCTGTTCATGCGTAATTTTGCATTTACTTCATCAACACTCACCACAGTATCGTTGTAAAAACCCTTCATGTGGGCGATGTTAAAATAAAAGATGTTGATGCCGGTAATGTATTTAAGATTGCCGCCAATGCTGATTAAATCTTTTTGTTGTTTACGAATGATGTATGAAAAATTACCTCCGTATTCGAGCCAAGATAAATTGGCGCCTTTGATATTGCGTTTGTTGATGTTGTATGTTGAAGGCGGATTAGCATAAGGATTTTGCTGCAACAGCATATTGGCCAGAGGATAAGGAATACCGCGGATATCAAGAATTGAGCGGGCCCTCACAAAAAACCCGGCACCATACAAACGTTTACTGATCACAAAAGCAGGACCTTCGGCAAAGGCATTGGCATAAACAAATTTACTCACCTTAACGGTAGAAGCTTTTGGGTATTGCACTTCACCATTGGCGCGTTTCATGCGCCACACACTAAAAGATGGAATATAAGCTCCGTTGGTGTATGCAAAAGCACCTGCCGAAGCCAAATTTAATTGCATGTACACATGTGCATCGGCAGAAGAAGAGGGATTTAAAAAAATACTTGAACTGCTTAAAAAATTACTTTGCCGCATCCCCATTTGCTCCTGTGCAATATTTGGCATTGACATTACAAGTATCAATAGAAAAAAGACGGCTTTAATTTTTTTCATTTTATCTAAATAAAGCGATATGGCCACTGCGGCTTAAATGTTTATCGCTGCCCTTTTCAGTGCTTTCAATTTTGTAAATGTATATGTCTTCAGGACAAAGATTCCCTTTGTATTTACCATCCCATTTGGCATTCACGTTGTTTGATGAAAACACGGTATTGCCCCAACGGTCGGTGATTAAAATGGTATAATATGAATACTCGCAACTTAACACAGGAAAAAAATAATCGTTTTTAAAATCGTCATTGGGCGTAAAACTATTGGGAATTAAAATCTCACAATCGCAGGCCTTAAACTTTACATGAATGGTGTCGCTTTGACTGCCGCAGTTTAAATAAGATGCCTTCACCCAATACATACCCTCTTTAAACACATTGATGTTATTGCCTTTTAAACCATTGTTCCAAACAAAATCGAGTTCGTTTGAAGCGTTTAACTGAATCATTTTATTGACGGTGTTATTACAAAAAACTGTTTCGCTGGGCAAGGCCAATTCTAAGCTCGGCGACAATTTTACCTTGAATGTATCGGTTACACTGCAGGAGCCATAATTAGAGTTCACATAATACTTACCCGGATTAAGCACTTTGATGCGTGGCGTTATTTCGCCGGTATTCCATAAATTGCGAACACCATGTCTGTTTTCTTCCAACCACAAAAAGCGACCACGACAAAGCACGGTATCTTTCACCAAAGATTTTTGTTTTGAAAATAATTTCACATAAGTACTATCGAGCATCGGCATTTTAAAACGCGGGTAACTTACCTTCACCATGTATTTACCTTGGCGTAGGGCTTTTATTTTTTTGATGTTGGTGATAATGCTGTAGGGTGTTGACCAGGTGATGGAATAATTCGTTTCGGGCGCCTGCTTCAATTCAATGTAAGCGCTATCGCCTTCGCAAAACACCAAGGTATCGGGCAGCAAACGGTTGTTTTGTGCCACAATTTGTTGCAAAAAACCAAGCCAAAGCAAGGTGATGAATATGTGTTTTTTACAATTCAATTTCGATGGTAATGATGGTGCCATTTTGCGTATCATCCAAGGTAGATTTATCGACCATGGTGACATATTGTTTTTTGCCCGTTAATTTTGAATTCACCTCCAAAATATTTTGAATGGTGTTGGTGCCAATTGATTTATGTCCGGCCTTTGCCAATTCGCGGGCCTTGATTAATCCAATGCCATTGTCTTCGATAACAATTTGAAGTTTTTTTGCGTGTATACTTTTAAAGTTGATGTTTAGATGCCCATGTTCATTTTTTGGCAAGATGCCATGTAGGATGCTGTTTTCAACATACGGTTGAATGATCATATTTGGAATCATGACCTGGTGGGTACTAATGTTCTCATCTAAATTGATTGAATAATCGAATTTATTTTTGAAGCGTTCTTTTTCCAATTCTAAATAATAAGTCAGTCGCGTAATCTCGTCGTGCAAACTAATTTCGCTTAAGGCCGCCTTTTCAATAATCATGCGGATTAATCGCGAAAACTTGGCCAAATACTCACTCGCCCTTAAACCGTTGTTGGTGTTGATGTAATTTTGAATGGAAGTAAGTGAATTAAAAATAAAATGCGGACTCAAAAGTGCGTTCATGGCCTGGTGTTTGAGTAAGTTTACTTGTTGTTCATCTTGCAAGCGGCGCTTGGCTTTTAATTTCACGCGACGAATTAAAATAAAACTAATTAGAATAATTATGAAACTGCTTAACAAAGTAAGGAACCAATACCACAATTGACGCTCGCTTAATTTTTCTTCTTTTACAATGTTAATCACGGTGGCTTCGCTCCAATTGATATTGTCGTTGGAGGCACAAATTTCGAGTTGATGGGTACCGCCGCTTAAACTTAAATCGAATGCCGGATTGCCAATATAGGTCCATGCCTCTCCATTATCGCGCCACTTAAAAAATTGTTTGTTGGGTTTATTAAAAAACGCACTTACAAATGAAATGTTTACCGATTCCATTTCGTTTGAAAAATGATACACATTTTTATCGGCTTTAATGCTTTCGCCTTTAAACGAAATTTCGCGAATGGTTACCGGATCTAATTTAGAACTGTATTTTAAAACGTTTTTCACCGAACTGTAAGCGATGCCTCTGGCGGTGGATAAACAAAGCATATCACCCGAAAAGGTAATGTCGTTGATTGAATTAGAAGGTAAGCCTGTTGATTTATTAAACGTTTTTACAACATCAAATTGCGCATTGCAAACCAAAATACCATCGAGTGTTGCCAACCATATTAAATCGTTGTACACTTTAATTTTTTTGACACTGTTTAAACGAAATTTACCGCATTCTTGAATTAACTTGGCATTATTTACTTCGCTAATACCCGCCTCATGGGCCACGTAAATGTTTTTGCCGATGTCGACAATATCGTTGATGTTATAATTTAATTCAGGCCGAATGATGTGGCGTGAGGATTTAAGTTTAAAATCGTATTGAAACAAACCCTTGTTGGTACCAATGTAAAGTTGGTCGCCTTGTTTTAAAAAAGCATTTACGCTAATGCGGTAATCATTAAATGTAATTAAGGTATCAAGCACCTTGTTGCTAAAAGCATCGCAAAGCAAAATATTGGCGTTCCAATCGGCGAGAATATTTTGTTCGTGGTTATAGGCATACACTTGTTTGGCAATAAGCGGTTTAAATACGTACACTCTATTCGAATCGCGCAAGGCTACCGATTTCATGTCGAATTCGCTGCGCTTGGTATAATAAATGTTGTGGTTCAAGGCCAAAATATTATTGATGGCCTCGGTAAATATTTCGTCAGGCTTCGACAGAATTTTTGTTTCGTTGGTTTTAATGTTTAGTCCGAACAAACCATTGCTGGTGGCTGCAACAATTAGGTTTTGCTGCATGTACACTTGGTTAACGTTTAAATTTTTGTTGTTAAAATTAAAGTTCATGCATGAGAAAAAAGGATTTTGCAAATAATAAACGCCATCGTTGAATGTGCCAATCCACAGGTTTTCCGATTTATCTTTGAACAAACAATTAATGAGTGTGGGCGTAATGTCTAAGGCCTCAAACACATCGTAAACTTGGTTGTTTTCGTAGAGGTATAAATTTTCATTTGGGAAAGAGGTGAACCATATTCGGCCGTATACATCGGCGATGACTTTATCGATGCTTTTTTCGCCGCCCATTTGAAAGGCATTGCCTTTACCAAGGTAATTGGGAACAATTTCTTTTTCGATTTGAAAATTATTCAACACATATAATTTGTTGTTGCTGCCAATAATGAGTTTACCTTCTTGGTTTTGTGTGATGGCATGCACAGCAGTGTTGTTGAGTACACTGAGTTTTACCTGACGACCGGCCCGAACTTCGTATAAACCGTCGCGGCGACCTACCAATACTTTTCCGTCCTTACATTTATAAACACAATAAGCCAAATTGCTATTGTCTTTCTGTTTTATTTCATCTTGAATGAGGCGATTGTTTTTTAAATCCACCATCAACAATTTAATACTCCAAGTTAAGAGGTATGCATAATCGTTATCGATGATAAAATCGTCGGCATTGTTATCTTGAATGCGCAGGGCATTCATGGGTTTGTAATTTTTGTTTCCGAAATGGTATTTGGCAATTCCTTCTCCCCCAATCGACAAGTAAAGCTCTTCGGCGTTTTTGATGGTGGCGCCTAACAAGGCATTGCTTTTAAGACTATCGATTTCGAGTTTATTAAAAAAATAGCCGTCGTAATAATAAATACCATTTTGCGTGGTAAAATACATCATGCCATTTGGATGCTGGTCGATGTTAAAAATATTGGCATTGTTTAATCCGTCTTCGCTGCCAAGTTTTTGAAAATTAAACGTAGGGCTTTGTCCTTTAGCAATAAGACCTAAGAAAAAAATGATAAGCAGAAAAAAATGACGCATATGATGCATAGACTTGAAAATGCTTATTGCTTAAAGCAACAAGTATTGTAAATGTACAAAAAGAGGGCGGGAAAATAGTAGCGTTGATGCGGTTTTTTTTAAGAAATGCTCTATTATTAAAACACATAGAACACATGGTGGGCTTTGTTGAGACTTGTTGTCGATATGACTTATGCATTGCCTACTACACACTAACAATATTCTTGCATTGTTTGCACCTTCTATTGTCTTGACTCTAGTCTCTTTTTTGAACCACTCTTGTCCCGAACTTGTTTCGGGATAGGCACGAAGAACATTAAGGGGGAATTGGCACTACTTGATGTAACATTTAGCGGTGGGTGATTGAACGCAGATGACACTGAAAAATATGATTATCGCAGATTATTCATCTGTGTTCATCTATTAAATCTGCCTTATCAGCGTTCAATAAAACGTGAACTAAGTCTTAACTCTTGCCGTCTTGAAGCTTACCTCCTTTTTACCACTGAGGCACAAAGGACACTAAGTAGATTGGAAGTAATTGATTTTTGTAATGGGCAATAGATAGTGATTGAACGCGGATGACACTGAAAAATATGATTATCGCATATTTTTTATCTGTGTTCATCTATTAAATCTGCCTTATCAGCGTTCCGTAAAACGTGAACTAAGTCTTAACTCTTGCCGTCTTGACGCTTACCTCCTTTTTACCACTGAGGCACAAAGGACACTTAGGGGATTGGAAGTAATTGATTTTTGTAATTGCAATAGATAGTGATTGAACGCAGATGACTCTGAAAAATATGATTATCGCAGATTATTTATCTGTGTTCATCTTTTAAATCTGCCTTATCAGCGTTCTATAAAACGTGAACTAAGTCTTAACTCTTGCCTTCTTGACGCTTACCTCCTTTTTACCACTGTGGCACAAAGGACACTAAGTAGATTGGAAGTAATTGATTTTTGTAATGGCAGTAGATAGTGATGGAGCGCAGATGACACTGAAAAATATGATTATCGCATATTTTTTATCTGTGTTCATCTATTAAATCTGCCTTATCAGCGTTCCGTAAAACGTGAACAATGAACTGCGTCATCTGCATTCTATAAAACGCACAATCACTTTGGTGTAACCGATTTGGTTTTAATGAAATCACCGAATTCTTGGATGCGGGCTTTGCTCACTTGCACGCGGGTGCCGTCGCTTAATATAACTTCACCACCATCGTGGTTGCTGTATTCTTTTACGTAATGAATATTGATGAGGGCGGAACGGTGAACCCTGAAAAAATCTACTTCAGGTAAAATGGTTTCAAATTCTTTTAATGTTTTGCTGGCAATAATTTTCTTCTGACCATTGAGGTACAAATTGGTGTAATTATCGCTGGCTTCTAACCAAACAATGTCTTTAAAATCAACCAAGGTAAAACCTTTGCTATGGTTGATTAATACCAAGTTTTTATCTTCTGTTTTTGGTGCGGCTGATTTGCTTTCGTAATGTTGTACTACTTTTTTTATGGCGCTTTGCAGTTCGCTTAACATGAGGGGTTTTAACAAATAATCGGTGGCCCCCGCTTTTACAGCAGTAATGCCATGCTCACTGTAAGCCGTTAAAAATATCACACAAAAATCGCGGTTATAAATACCTTCCAGCATTTGAAAGCCATTCATACCGGGCATGTTAATGTCTAAAAAAACAACGTGTGGTTTTAATTCCTGAATTTTTATTTTTCCATCAGGACCGTTTTCTGCTTCGCCGACAATTTCAAGTTCAGAGCAATACTTCTCAATCATGTTGCGCGTATTACTTCTGCTGTCTTCTTCGTCGTCGATAATAACTGCTCTGTATTTTTGCATGGCTATTTTTTTACTAAACTAAGTATTTTATAAATACAAAACTTGCGACTTAGCAAAGCCAATCTATGAATGAGTGAAAGCCATGTTTGATTGGTGGATTTAAAAAAGACCTCGCTAAATCGACAGATTTCTAAAATTTGGGCGCCTTCGGTCAGCCCCGCCCCATTCTTTGGCTAGCAGTTTAAAGGCATCATATTGTGTTTTGCTTGTTTGGCTTTGGCTGCTAAATGTAAAACTATAACAGAGGCTTGCTTTATTTCTAGCCACATTAATATTTATTGGTGTGAAAAAATTAACTGTCACCCCTAAATCATTTCGATTGCTTATTCTCATGCGTCAGCGAGATCTGTATTTTTGTTTCATTTCGGAACAATTATTCTCATTCAATGCGCTATTTTTTTTCAAATCTTTCATTTGTATCTTAAATTTTTTACATTTATAAATCACGAAGCACATTGTTTAACCATTAAAAACTAACCATGAAAAAAAATTATTCATTATTATTTTTGCTGACTTGTTTGTTTTCGCTAGTAATAGCGGGGCTAAAAGCACAGACAGTACAAACATTTTCTTATACGGGAAGTGTACAAACATTTACGGTTCCACAATGTGTGGGTACAATTACGATTGATGCAAGAGGAGGCCAAGGCGCAAATGCCATTGATGTTCTTCCCGGCAATTCAACAGGTGGCATGGGAGGTAGAGTTTTAGGTGTACTTACAGTAACACCGGGACAAGTATTAAATATATACGTGGGCGGTCAAGGAAACACCAATGGTTCAGGTGGATACAACGGCGGCGGCACCGGCGGATCAGCTAGTGCAGGAAGCGGTTGTAACGGCGGTTCAGCCGGCGGTGGCGGAGGAGCTTCTGATATTCGCATTGGCGGTATAGGTTTAGCAAATCGTGTTTTGGTTGCAGCAGGCGGTGGCGGTGCAGGTAGAGATTATTGTAATGGTTCATGTCAGCCTTGCGGGTGTGGCGGAAGCGGCGGCGGCGGCGGCGGTTTATCAGGTGTACCAGGTACAGCTGCTAACAATTGCAACAATGGATATGCAGGATCAGGTATTAATTTTGGAGGTGGTGGTACTCCTACTTTAGGTGGTATCGCAGGACCAGGAGATGGCAGTGGGGCAGCTGGTTCAACAGGTTCACTAGGTATTGGTGGTTCGGCAGCTAATGGTTCCTTAGACGTTGCCGGCGGCGGTGGCGGCGGCGGATATTATGGCGGCGGCGGCGGTGGCGGTGCAACTTATGGTTCAGGCGTTGGTGGCGGCGGTGGCGGCGGCGGATCATCATTTTTAATTGGTTTATTGAGTGCCAACACCACAAGTGCTATGAATACAGGCAATGGTATTATTACCTTCTCATATCAAATTGGCAATATTGGTGTGCCGGTTGTGGCGCAAAACCCTATTTGTGCCGGAAATTCAGCCGTTTTATCTTGTCCTAGTATGACTTCTTATGTATGGAGCAATAGTGCAACAACGCCTTCTATTACTGTAGCACCTACAAGCAATGCAACTTATACAGTAAGTGGTATTACTTCGGCAGGTTGCACTGCCATTGGTGTAATTAACTTAACAGTAAGTGCCGGTGTACCAACTTTAGCGGTAACCAGCAGCACCAACCAAACTTGTTTGGGTAAAACAGCTACTTTAACTGCAACAGGTGCCATGACTTACACCTGGTCGAACAATGTAAGCAACGGTGCTTCATTTACGCCTTCGGTAACCAATACATATACAGTGCAAGGTCAAAATGGATGTGGTATAACAACTGCTGTAACCACCATAAGCATTGCACCTTTGCCGGTTACATTAATTAGTAATCCAACAGTGGTTTGTGCGGGAAGTTCTTCAACATTAACTGCAGCAACTGCGGCTACTTCTTATTCGTGGTTTCCAATTTCGAATGCAACAGCCAGCATGATTGTGAGTCCTGCAGTTAACACAATTTACACGGTTGCTGTGTCTGACGGAACATGTTTTGGATTAGCAACAGTATCGGTAAATACCATTCCTGTTCCAACCATTGCCATTAGCCCTACCCTCACAACCATTTGTGCGGGTGTGCCGGTAGTATTAACGGCCACCGGAGGTACTTCATATACTTGGACACCGGGTAACTTAAGCGGTTCTTCGGTAACCGTTAGTCCAAACGCTCCTACAGGATACAATGTTGTTGGATCTAATGCATTGGGTTGTACTTCATCGGCAGCAGCAGCTATTATTACAAGTGCCAGTCCTAGTTTAAATGTGGTTACTGCCAACAACTTGGTGTGTTCGGGCGATGCGGTGAACATTACAGTGAGTGGTGCCGGCACCTATACTTGGAGTACAGGTTCGAATGCTTCATCGATTACGGTGAATCCGGTATCGACCACCATTTATACAGTTGACGGAACAAGCAATGGCTGTAATGCCACTCAAACCATTCAAATTAGTGTATTTGCACCAACCATGGCCATTAGCGGCGCTACGGCTATATGTGCGGGTAAATCGGCTACATTAACAGCTTCTAACGCTGATACCTATTCATGGAACAATGGTTTTACCACACAATCAATTTTGGTAACGCCGGGTGCTACTACTTCTTATACAGTATCGGCATTAACAAACTCAGCAGGCATTAACTGTCCGAGTGGTGCGGTGTTTCAATTAACTGTAAAACCAAATCCAACAGTAACAGCAGTGGCCACTAAAACAGCCATTTGTAAAACCGAATCTACGGTGATTAATGCATCAGGTGCCAATACTTATAGTTGGAACACTTCAGCAACAACCACCTCGATTGTGGTAACTTCATCGTTGGTAACCACTGTGAATTATTCGGTGATTGGTACTTCAAGCAATGGCTGTATTTCGACCGCAAGTGCACAGGTAAAAATTAATTCATGTACCGGCTTGGGTGAAATTAAAGGCTTGGCAACAGCTTTAGAAATTTATCCAAATCCAAGTTCAGGAGAATTTACTGTTTCGTTTGATTCAGATATTAAATTAGAATTGGTAAATGAATTGGGTCAATTGATTAAAGTTTTAACTCTTAATGCAAGCAACGATTACAAAGTAAATGTAAGCGGCTTAAGTAGCGGTATTTATTTTATCATGAATAAAAACGGTACTGAAAAAATTGAGCGCAAAATTGTTGTGACAAAATAATTGATAATTGTTTTAAAATAAAAAAAGCCGCTGCGAATGTCGTAGCGGCTTTTTTATTGATGGAAATTGTTAGCGTTGGTTTAATTGGGCTTCATTTAATACCACTTCGGTTACAAAACGTTTTTGACCGTTTTTGTCAATGTAAGAGCGGGTTACCAATCGGCCTTCAACACTCACGAAGCTGCCTTTTTTAAATTCAGTTTCAATTTTTTCGGCTACTTTTCCCCAGGCAGTAATGAGGTGCCATTGCGTTTCGGAACCTTTGTCGCCACTTTTTGAAAAATACTCTTCTTTTGTTGCCAAAGAGAATTTGGCCAATTTGTTGCCGTTTTCAAACACTTTTACTTCAGGGTTGTTGCCTAGGTTTCCGGTTAATTGTACTTTGTTAATTGCATTCATGATTTCTTGTTTTTATTGATTATTACTTATTATTTATTGTTTATTATTTATTGTTTATTATGGATTGCTTATTAATTATTAATTTTTAATTATTAATTCCGTTTAAGCTGCCTTTTTTTCCAAGAGAAAAAACTCATTGGCTTGTACTTCGGTGCTGCTTAGCTTTTGGCCTTCTTTGTTGGTGTATACACGTTTCATCAATTTACCGTCGATGGTTACGTGACTGCCCTTTTGCAAGAGGCGTTCGGCAATTGTGGCAAGGTTACCCCAGGCTACAACTGAGTGCCATTGCACATCCTTTATTTTTTCACCTGATTTGCTTGTGTAACTTTGCGACACGGCAATTGAAAAACGCACACGTTTGTTGCCATTGTTTAACACTTTTACTTCGGGGTTTGCTCCTAACCGACCGATTAACTGCACGTGATTCTTAATGTTCATCATGACTTTTCTTTTTTTTAGGTTTTACATTTTTTTATTTGTGTCGGGTCAAAACTTGAATTCAAAAGGCCTTGATTTGATTCGACACTGCAAAGGTGTGATGAGCAGAAAAGTTTATTCGGTTTTTACACATTTACATTCGAATAAAGTCAATTGTAAACGTTTGTTGTCGGATAATTTTGGGGACCGAATAGGCTTGAAAGGCCTTTAAATATTGGCCTTTTAGATATTTTTAACCGGCAGAAAAAAATTCTAAAAAAATGCTGTGTTGCCTAAAGAAAATAATGCATTTAGATGTTAAAATTTATTTGTTGGGGATTTTTTGGCGCCTAAAATTGGGTATGATGCTACGCTCATCTTTAGAAACGTAAACATTTAAAGACCAAGCGTGATTTAAAAACTTACAAACCAGTAATTGCGCCAGGGGCATGAAGAAGAATTTTGAATGATAAATTAAAAATGTTGAATGAGGAATGTTGAAGCTTGAATGAGAAATGGATTCACATTTCGTCAAAAAATTACACGGCTTCTTTCACTTGTTCTAAGCTTTTGTTGCGCATTATCTGCATATTCTGAATCAACTGCCAAAGGCGTTCATTTTCTTGTTCAAGTAAGCGGTTGGTATTTTTAAGTTCTTCGAAGGCAGATTCTTTCCAGTCGTTTTGATCGGGTGATGGCTGTAAATCCAATGGTGCTTTGCCGTTTGGCAACATACAATCTTCGCCATACAATAACCAATTGGAGGTGGTGCCAAAATGATTGGCAATGCGCTGTATTGAATTGCGGTGTGGTTTTGCAGTTTTGCCACTCTCTAAATGAAAAATGGCCACGTGTGATAAACCGCAATAAGCAGCAAAATCTTTTAATCCTAAATTGTAAGCGTTGCGCAAAGATTTAACGCGTTTTCCTATTAAATTTTCCATAGATACATATTTTAAAATAGGGCATTGTGAGGCTGTAAAATTATTAAACTAAGGAGACAAAAAATAATTTTAATGTCCTTTAATGATTGAAATATACATCTTAATTAGTGAGAAAAATTAAAGAAACGACCCAACCATTTCTATTTTGGAGAAACAATTACCAATCGAAAATTCATGGATGCCGGCTGATTGGCCACTTGGTGCGATTTAAAATAATTGAGGTGCAAGCTACCACTGATTAAATTGTATTGGATGTGGTAATCTTCTTTTGTGTATGGCAATGGAAACCATGCACCGTTAATTTGTACATACACGCTGATGGATGATTTTTGTATCACCTCATCGTTAATTAAATCTG
Organism: Sphingobacteriaceae bacterium; assembly: GCA_947453445.1. Taxonomy (GTDB): domain Bacteria; phylum Bacteroidota; class Bacteroidia; order B-17B0; family Aurantibacillaceae; genus Aurantibacillus. The sequence goes on along the minus strand of CANGGP010000021.1, from coordinate 15,549 downwards.
TATAGTAATCGGTGTTCCAATCTTTTCGAACATTATTGGTTTGCCAAGCCTGCGACAAAATAATAAAACTGCTCATGCTTGTTTGATTGGCATTGCCATTTTTACCGTTTAAGCCTGATTCGCCTTTTGGTCCTGCCACCTGCTTTTTGCAGCCCGTTAAAAACACAAGCAAAGTGGCCAAACAAAAAATGAATTTAAATATGTTTTTCATTTTAAAACGATTTAATTAAATGCCTTCAGTTAAAACCACCACGCGGTAATTTTTGGTACTTGGGCGCTTTGGTTTGGCGCCTTCAACATCGTGTGTAATAAAATTAAGCTGACCTAACTTAAATGAAAACTGTGTTACTTGATCAGCTATGGAATAAGGCAATTCCCACCAAGCATTGTTTAGTTGCATATAAACTTTAACGGCTCCTTTGTCGACAACCGCTTGACTGATGATGCTTTGACTACTCGTTGCTTCCCAGATGGTATTGTCGGCGTTTATGAGCCATGCTGTTGAATCGATGCTAAACACGGTTGAGGAGGCGATGTATGAATTACCACCACTTCCATTGGTACCCGGATCGCCTTGTGGTCCTTTAATTTCTTGCTTTTTACAAGCTGTAAAAAGAAACAAGAGTGTGATCAAAAAATAATGGTAGGAATTGAACTTGAATAGGCTTAGTTTTATCATGGCTTAAATTAGATCAACCAATCTACAAAATTTGCGCAACAACTAAAAAGCCTTTAATTTTATTGTATGACAGAGGCGGCCACAGTAACGGAAGTAAAAACGCTGGAGAGTGAAGAACGACAAACCATTGTGCATTGTATGGTGCCCCATGGCTTTGCTTATCGTATTTGGCCAAGTACTTTTTTAATTGAACGCGAAAGCAATCGACGAGCCAAATTGCTGAATGCTTTTAACATTACTTTTGCTCCTATGTGGACCCACAATGATGGCAAAGGATTTACGCTCATCTTTGAAGGCTTGAGTAAAAATTGTGCGTTTTTCGATTTAAAAGAAATTATTCCCGAAGACGGAGGATTTGAGGCATTGGGCATACAGCGCAACAAGAGCGATGTATATAATGTGAATTTTAATGATTAAAAAATAAAGGTCTTGAAAGATTTTTATGCCTTAAATTTTAGTCGCATAAAGATTTCTCTCAAGACCCTATTTGGAGGAGGGATGTTATTATTGTTTGATAATTGTTTTGGTATGTGAACTTAAACCATCGCCTTTGCAAATTACATAATAAGCACCTTTTGCATAGGCAGAAAAATCAATTTCCAAATCAGTATTTTTTTCATCTACCAATAAACGTTTGATGCAAGCGCCGGCAGTATTGAGTATGAGTACTTCCTTGGCGTTTAATCCATTTACTTGAATGTGCAATTCATTTTGTAGTGGATTTGGATAACAGATAAAATCATTTAAAGCTTCTTGTATATTTTTCTCAATGTCGGTGCGCTCCATTACCCGTTCGAGTTCTTGCACATCTTCTGCCTCTTCAATAATCACACAGCCACAACAACAACAGCAACAACAAAAACCAACACCGTCATCTCCGCATGCTATGCCTCCCCCATCATTCATTTCGATGGTATAATGGCGAATGCAGCCGGGCAGTTTACATGAAAGGGTGTCTTGTTTGGCTTTGTAGCCCACATACACTGCCTTAAAAATATAATCATCTAAAGGATCGAGAATAAATTGGCATTCGCCGTCTAAATTGGTAGTACCCACTTTGATTTGTTCTCCCTTAATATTATATACCACTAAATTGGCAAAAGGTATGGCTTCTTTACTAGTGGCATCAACAACTTGAATGGTGATGGTTTTAGAAATCACTGCCTGAACGGTTTGGCTTGAGTGGTTTAGGCTGGTTAAACAAAATAAAATGGCGAGGAACATGCTGCGGTAAAAACCGTAATTGTAATTTGTTTTCATAAAACTGCTTTTTAAAAGTGAAACAATAAAAAAGGCGCGCTTGGTATTGTTTACGTTACCTTGCGCGCCTGCGTTTCAAAAAGCAGTGTGAGTTTTTTAAGTGTAAACCTCAAACAAATAATTGGCCTACAATTGCTCTTAATTGGTTTAGTGATGAAGTACTATGATTTTGGATACCAAAGGAAAGTATATTTATAACCAATTTGTGTGCATTTTAACATCACAGTGCCATGCTCTTTGGTGACCAATAACTGTTTGTTTAAATTGGCTACGAGGTAGGTGTTATCGGCAGTGATTGGTTGTATTTCCATTTTTTCGGGACTAAAAACCAATTGTATTCTGATTGGTAATTCAAGCATGAGGTATTCAGCGCCAGCGTTTTTACATAATTTTTTTATTGGTAAAGGTTCGGTGCCACGGTAAGGAGAAATAAAATCGATATTGGTTAAACGGCCTTTGCCATCAACGCGATATACATTTAAATCGAGGTATTCGGTTAATTTGCGTGTGTCGTCATATTTGGTTCCTTCGGTAATAAAATAACGTGTATCGCCTACAATGGTTGAGTACATGGTGATGTTTTTATCGGCAATGGGACTCACTTGTGAAGCATTAAAAGGCACAGGCGGTTGGAATGTGGTGGCGAATTTTGATTTTTCGGAACCTTTGTCTTCTTCACTTAAAGGAAATACGTTTTCGGCGTTTTTGCCCTTTTCGAAGGTATTGAGTTGCATGTAAGATTTAAAAAACTTTTCGCGGTTGTTGCTTAATACCCACAATTTAGTGCCTTCGTACCAACACACTTCAATGGCCATTGAATTGAGTTTGTTTTTTCCAACCGAATGAATCCAACCACTGATTTTATATTCAGGGTCCATGGCGAATGAATATTGCTGTTGAATTTCTTCGCCCTTTTCATTTTTTGTTTTGTAATGAAAATTAGCAAACACACCAACTGCTTCAGAAGTGTTATTGTAAATGGTGCCAATGGAGGTAATTAAAATATCGCCTTTGACTCTGATTGAATCGAGTAGTTCGTATGACTTGTAATCTTCGGTGATATAAAACTTCATTAAAAAATCATCCCCTTTTGTTTTGGTAATTACAAAGGTGCGTTCAGGTGCCATGGGGTAACGGGTAAGTACTTTTTCATTTGAAGGCAAATCACCTTTAAACATCATGCCTGCTTCGCGCAAAGCTTTGATTTGTTTTTTCATGGATTTAATGTCATCGGCAATTGTAGGCTCACGTGATGGGTTTGAGGCATTTGAGGAGTTATCAATCTCACGCGGAATCATGTTGCTGGTGAGATTTACAAGCGCAGCCATTTCATCGTTGCTGAGACCTTGCATTTGATTGATATTATAAATACTCAAGGTAATTGGTGTTCGGTTTTGTACCATTGGGTGTTTGTATCCCTTTTGAAAGTAAAGTTTGAATTCACCCTCTGAATCTAATTTACGGGTAGCAAGTAACCATTGCTCTTCAAAAATAATTTGTCCTGATGCGTTTAAGCGTTGTTTTTTGATTAACAACAATTGGTTGCTGTTATAGATTGCTTCGGTTTTGCGTTTGTCTTTAAACACGACACTTCCGGTATCCTGAACGTATTCATCGGCACGCATTACCGAGCCATAAATAAAATGTGAATACAAAATACTGAACTGGTCTTTATCGGGAGAATCAAAATTAATGACATTAAATTGTTGATTTGGGTCGATGCACACCGGTGGAACAGTTATTTTAAGGGGTAAATCTTGTGCTGATAAGTTAAAGGAAAGAATGAAAAGAAGACTGAGGCTAAGGCCTAGATTGAAATTTAGGCTGAGTGGCTTTTGGGTTCTGCGGAATTTACTGATCAAAGCAACTGCAAAACTTTTTTGGTTTGGGTAAATATGAATCATGAATAATATTTTCGCCAAAGATAGATTTATTCCTTTTGCCGGAAGCAATTTTTGCAATGATTTTAAACAGAAAAGAAACGAAAATAATTGATTAAAAATTAATTGATTGTTAATGATCTGCCATCAATTAAATGAGCTTTTCGCGCAAGGCCTTTGACACAGCCTCGGTCATTGAATGCACGTGTAATTTATCGTAGATGTTTTTGATATGAAAACGTACCGTATCAAGGCTAATGGCACAAGATTCGGCGATCATTTTATAACTTTTGCCTTGGGTAAGTGCCAGCAACACTTCTTTTTCGCGATCGCTTAAATTAATTTTTTCATCGGCTTTAGGCGGCGAATATTGTCGAAACATTTTGAGCACTTTAGTGGCAATGGCTTGCGACATGGGCGAGCCGCCAACATTGGCATCTTTAATGGCTTCAACAATATCGAGTGGACGGGTTTTTTTTAAGATATAACCCACTGCCCCGGCGCAGATGGAATTGAATATTTTTTCTTCATCATCAAAAACGGTTTGCATGAGAATTTTGATCTCCGGAAAATGTTTGTGTACCAAGGTAACCGCTTCGATGCCGTTCATGCCGGGCATATCTATATCCATTACAATTACATCGGGTTTTCTTTCTTTAATGTTTTCAATAATGCGTAAAGGGTTGGCATAAGCACCTGTGAGCTCGAACTCAGGAAACAACTCGAATAAACTGCTTAAACTTTCGCGCAATGCGTGATTATCTTCATAAAGCGACACGCGAATTTTACTTGGGTTTGATGTCATTTAAAATTCTAATTTAATTTCTGTTCCTTTTCCGAGTGATGAAATAATTTCAATTTGTCCGTTTATTTCCTGCACCCTGGCCCGCATGTTCATTAAACCATTGCCGCCAAAACTTTCGGGCAGTTCATCAAATCCTTTGCCGTCGTCTTTGATGCTGATTAATAATTTACCATTCAAATTTTTAAAACGCAGATAACAATTTTTTGCGTCTGCATATTTGGCGATATTATTCAGTGCCTCTTTAAAAATAAGGTAAATATTTTTACGTTGTTGCATGCTGAGTTTTAATTGTTTTACATCGGCAGGCACTTCAAAATGAATTTCAATGTTTGAACTTTCATGTAATCGTTCTGCCAAAAGGCTTAAGCGCGACATAATGTCTTCGAGTTTTTCGTTCACCGGATTAATGGCCCAAACGATGTCGTTCATGTTCTCCATGGCTTCGAGGGCAATTTCTTCCAAATTGCTCAAAACCTTTTTTGCTTCAGGTACTTTTTCGGCAATGATTTTTTGTGCCAACTCCCCATAAATGGCAATGCTGCTGAGGGATGAACCAATATCGTCGTGCAAATCTTTGGCGATTTTATTTCGCATTTGCATCACTTCAGCCCTGGTTCGTTCTTCTTCAGCCCATTCTTGCGCCAATTGAATTTGTTTGTTTTTTTCTTCTAATAGCAGCCTGGTTTTACGTGCTAAATTTAGGCGACTCCATAAAACAAATACCGCAAAAAACAATATCAGGGCAAGAATGATGTAGAGTATTCTTTCGGTTTTGTGGGCCGACATTTCAGCTTGATTAATTTTGTCTTTTTTATCTTGTTCGGCAATTAATTTGGCTTCCTTTAAATCGTAATCGTTTTGCATTTGCTGCTGAAGAATTTTTTCGGTGTTTTCCTCATTGATTAAACTATCGCGGTATTTTACATGCATTTTAAAATGCTTTAGCGCAGCCGGGTAATTGCCCATGGCACTATCGAGCAGCGATAAATTAAAGTAACAATCTTGTTTTAATTCGTAGCTTGGCACTTCTTCGGCAATGTGCTGCGCTTTTTGAAGATATTTTTTAGCGATGTCCAATTGGTGCTTTTTAATATAGATGAAGCCAATATTAGAATAACTTGATTCAAGTAAATCATTGTTTCCTAATTTTTCTTTGATTTCAACGGCTTCCGCTTCCATTTTCAAGGCTTTGTTTAATTCACCTTTTGTGACGTATATATTCGCCATGTTGTGCAATGCATCCGAAATGCCATAAGGATCTTCAACGGCGCGTTTTGCTTCGAGACCAAGCTGGAGGTATTTTAAAGCCTCATCATTTTGTTTTAAGCAATTAAATAAATTACCTAGGTTGCAATACACATCACCCAAACCTTTCTTGTCATTTTGTTTTTTTCGAATTTCCAAGGCTTCAAAATAATAGCTCTTTGCTTTGTCGTATTTTTTTTGAATTTCATAAATGATGCCAATGTTATTTAAACAAAAGGCAATACCGCCATCTTTTTTCAATTCCTTAAATAACTTGAGGGCCTTGAGCTGAATTTTTAATGCTTCAGGTTGATTCCCTTTTAAATCATAAACGATGCCAATATTCCCGTAATTAATGGCAGAATTTAATTTATCACCTTTGGCTTCATAATGCTTTATTGATTCATTTAAATATTTTAAGGCTTCATTATATTCACCACTGTTAATTGAATACACCCCTAACTCGTGGTTAAAACTTGCCAAGCCCCTAACAAAATGCAATTGCTCACTAATTTTCAAGCCTTCCAAAAAATAGTTTTTAGATTTTTGAGGTTCAAAATCCATAAACTCCATTGCAAGCGCATAATAGGTTTTTGACGGTAAGGTGTCTTTTAAATCGTGCGATGATGTACTAAAATCAGCCAATTGCTTTTTTAATACTTTTTGTAAGGAATCAATTTTTGCGATGTTTTGTCCAAAAGCCTGCGCCAACTGCAATGCGCAGCACAAGGCTAAAAAAGTGAATTTTTTTTTAATGTCTTTTAATGTTATTTGCATACAATTGGATTTACAGATTTGATTCTTGCCATGCGAATTAACTACAAGATAATAAAAAAATAATATGTTGTGAATCTCTGCATAAACAATAGAACAACATGGTGGTTTGCTCTGCATGATGAATTTGCAAAAAAATAAGCTTCTCAGAACTACATGAACATGTAGGGCAAAAAAAAGCACCAAGCAAGGGGCTTAGTGCTTTTAAATAAATTTGTTTAATTAGTCTTTCAATTTTACGATGATAAACTCGGTTCGGCGATTTTGTTGGTGCTCTTCTTCGCTGCAAACTGATTTTACGATGCCTTCGCATGCGCAACCATTTTTAAGTTTGGTTTCACCATAACCCTTGCCGTATATACGGTCTTTGCTAATACCCTTATTAATGATGTAAGCTGCACTGGCTTTGGCACGACGATCAGATAAACTCAAATTATAGGCTGCTGGTGCGCGGCAATCGGTATGCGAGCCCAATTCAACCACCATGCCTTTGTTTTCGAGCATGATCTCTACAATTTTGTCCAATTCAAGGGCAGCATCTTTGCGAATAATTGATTTATCCACATCAAAATAAATTGGGTTAATATTAATTACAGCGCCAATATCTACACCAACTTCCACTTTTGAAAGCGAAATGTCTAAACCCTCATGCAGTTTAATTTCAGACTCGTTTGCCAATGTTTTTTGAAAATCAAGGTGTTTGGTCAAATATCCTTCTTTCTTAATTTCAATGTTATATTTTAATGAATCACCCAAGTGATTGTCTTCTAATTTCTTTCTGAATTCACCAATGCTATCGGTTACAAATTCCATCACCTTTCCGGATTTAACTTCTTGAATTTTTACATGTACTCCGGTAATTACTTCTTTGGTTTTTTTATCGGTGATGTGTGCAAATAATGAATAACCTAAATTTTTTGTCAATACCAATGTTACAAAATGATTGCTTGAATCAGATAAAATATTCTTTTTATCCCCTTCGTATCCTACTTTGGTGCCGGTGATGCGTAAATTGCTAGACTCAACCATATCAAATTTAAAACTGCCATTCTTTTTGGTAAAGGTGCTTAGCAATGGTTCGCTTGAATTTTCGTTCGCGTATAAATTCACAATGGTACCGCCTAGAGGCAAACTATCTTTATCAAGCGCTACGCCTTTGATGCGAATACCGAAATGAATGGCTTTATGAATAACAACACTGTAAATATCATCATCACCTTTTCCGCCTTCGCGGTTCGAGGCAAAATAACCCTTGCTTTGTTCTTTATTCATGATGAATGAAAAATCATCTTTAGAGCTGTTTACAGGAACACCTAAGTTTACCACCTTTTGAGTAATGTGCTCACTCATGGGGGTTACAAAAACATCCAATCCACCAAGACCCGGATGTCCGTCGGAAGAGAAAAACAACATATCATTGTCGTGTAAAAAGGGAAACATTTCGTTGCCTTCGGTATTGATGGTATCACCAAGATTTTGTGGTGTTGTCCAAGATCCATCGCCCAATCGCTCGCAACGGTAAATATCAGTACCGCCTTTACCACCGGGCATATCAGAAGAGAAATATAAAATGTGACCGTCGGCGCTTAAAGCAGGTTGACCTACAGAATACTCCTTGTTGTTATACTGAAAAGGTTTGGCTTCGGTCCACACGCCATCTTTTAAGGTAGACTCATATAACTCCAGTTTTGTTACGCCATCGCTACTGTTTTCGTTATAATTATTTCTGGTGTAAAAAACCACATTGCCATCTTCACTATAAGAAATTGGTCCTTCGTGGTATTTCCGGTTAATCATGTTTAATCGTTTGCTATGGCTTAATTCAGCACTAACCGAATCAATGTCGGCTATGTAAACATCTAAAAAAGATAAATTATTACCATTCCATTTACGCATAGATGCCGCTATTTCTGCTCTTGACGAAGTGTACACCAATTGGTTTTTATAATAAGCCGGACCAAAATCTTGTTCTGCGCTATTTAAGTCGATGTTTTTAATTTTATAATTTCCGTTATCGGTTAAGAGCGATTGCAGGTAATTTTTATTTTTATTCAATTCAATTACACGCGAATCGTTTGCATTCATTTGGCCATACAAGGTCATTTGTTCATCAGATTCGCCGTATTTACCGTTCATTCTTAAAATTTGTGCGTACGCCAAAACATCGGGTGCTGTTTTTTCGGGCATGTTCGCTAAACTAGCATAAGCCATTTCGCATTTTTGGTATTGTCCCAAACGCTTGTAACTTTCAGCCAATTCGCGTTGAACGGTAATGGAAACCAATTTTTTTCCCTCTGCTCTTTCAATCACTTTTGAGTAGCTGTATTGGTTATAATGTTTTTCAACCTTGTTTGGTTTTTGAACCTTTTTAGGTTGTTCAACATTGTTTTGAGTGTCTTGCGCGTAACTATACACGCTGAAGAAACTAACGATGATAATGATTAACTTTTTCATAACAATGTTTTTTAGAAGTAACGTGGTGATTTAATTTTTGCTTTCGAAAAGGATACCAAATCGTAACGCAACATAATTTCGTGACTACCGCTGTTGTATTTGCCGGTGGTGTTGGCCATCGACCAGTCGAATGAATAACCAATTGAAAAATTATCATTTACTTGATAAGCCAAAAGGGTGCCAAAAGCATCGCCGGTGCGGTACATGGCGCCTGCAGTGAATTTATCGTAAAAAATAAAATTGGCAGTTAAATCACTTTCAATTGGCGCTGCTTCGGTGGCACGAATAAACATGGTAGGTTTAAATTTCACGCGGGCATTTAATTTTAAAACAGTTCCCATGATGAAATAAAAGTGACGTTGCTCCTTAGATAATACGCCGATTGAATTGGTCACCAATTTATTTTCCATCAATTTTGGAGTAGAAAATCCCGCAAAAAAACGCTCGCGTGAATAGTAAACCCCTGCACCAACATTGGGTAATACGCGTTGACCATTGTCGGCGAAAGAATTGTCGTTTTGGTTATCCAATCTCAGTGTATTGATGCTGTTGGTATAAAAATTAACCAATGCCTTTACACCAAAACTTAATTTTGATTTTTTATCTAAACGGATGTGGTAAGCATAATCAAAAGCCACGATGGTACTTTTGGTGGGTCCAATTTTATCGTTTAATAAACTAATGCCTGCACCCATTTTGCCGTTATAAAAAGGAGTGTGCATGGTAATGGTTTGATCATTTGGCGAGCCGTCGAAACCCACCCATTGTGAGCGGTGTATGCCTGTTACGGTTAAAGCATCACGGGTGCCTGCATAAGCCGGGTTGAGCCAAAGGGTGTTGTACATGTAATGGGTATACATGCTTTCTTGTTGTGCCTTTAAGCCTTGGATGGCGAAAAGCAGAACCGCTATTTTTAATGCTATAGTTTTCATAATATCTTTTTTTTCAATGATCAATTTTTATTTTACCGCACGGTTTAAGTAAATGTATCCTTTGTGGATTTTACCGTTACCCAAGTCGAACACAAAGAAGTAAGTACCTTCAGGCAAATCGTCACTGCCATAATGTATCCCTTCAGATGCTTTACCATTCCAGGTATTGTCGTAACCTTTCATTTTGTAAACCACATTGCCCCAACGGTTAAAGATGCTTAATTCGTTGTTTGGATATTTGGAAATACCGCGGATCACAAACAAATCGTTAACCCCGTCACCGTTAGGAGAGAAACCTTGAGGAATACTGAATTCAACCTCTACTGAATCGATGTCGTTGGCCGGTGCGAAGTAAGTCACTTCGTTTTCACCATTTTCGTTCGGGTTACCATTTCCGTTTGGATCACAGTTGCTTCCGTTTTGACTGATGTCGATACTCAACTGATGACCCAAGTTGTCTTTGGTGATAGCAGTTGCAGTGTTAAACAAGCCGTTATTGCTGCTGCCATTCATGCTGTAGTTTACAGTTAAAGTAATGCTTTCTTTGGCGCCGGTGTTAAGTGCGTTGTTAGCAGCCAAAAGATTCACAATGCTCTTGCCATCGTAAGCCGAATTTAAGGTTAACAGTGCGCCACTCTTCACATCCACAACAGTAAAAGTAATTGGTGAAGGGAAGGTAGCCATCAAATTATCAATTACTTCAATGTTGGTTGCTTTTACAACACCAATGTTTTCGATGTTTAAAATAAAGGCAGTTTGACTAACACCCTTGGCAACCGAAGTTGATGGTAAAGCAGTTTTAGAGATGGCAATTTGTTGACCGAAAGTAGTTGGATTGTTTTCACCATTTTCGTTTGGATTACCATTGCCATTCGGATCGTTGTTGCTGCCAACATTGGTAGTATCAATTGAATTGTGAACGGCATTGCCATTTGGATCAGGCAAATAAGCACTGGATGCAATCGCCATGTTGCTTAATTGGGTTAAACTGTTTCCGTTAGGATTGTAATTTACACTCAAAGTTACCACTGCGTTTTGTGCAGGCATTAAACTATTGGTGCCCGATAACAATGCAACAAGAGAAGAACCGTTATAAAGATTATTCACATCTAAACCGTTGTTCGCATTTAAACCTGCAACAGTATAAGTAATCGGTGAAGGGAATGCATTGTTTAAATTATCTACCAACTGCACATTGTTTGCAATGGCATTGCCGATGTTGCTCAAGTTAAATTCAAACACAGTTTGGAAAGTATTTGCATTTAATTTTTTATGGGCAATCACATTTTTGGTAGCAGCCATTTGCGGTTTTCCAATTAAGAATTGGATGGTGGTATTGCTGCAATACATAGGATTAACACTTAAATTACAAATGGTATAAGTGGTTGAAGTTGATCCGCTAAATGAAGCAGCCGGAGTAAAGGTGTATTCACCGCTGGCAGCATTCACAACAATGGTTCCTTCACTGTTTGATAAAGCAGTTACAATTACCGAATAATTTGCGCCGGCTAAAATTCCCAAATCGTTGTTGGTTAAGGTGCCGCTTACAACAGTGTTTGGTTGTCCGTAAATAATATCGGCCACAGCCACCAAGTTTGGATATACTACCAAATCAATATTTGCGGTAGCGCAAGGTGCAGTACTCAAATTACACAAAGTATAATTTGCACTGGCAGTTCCGGTAAAGCCGCTTGCAGGATTAAAGGTATATGAACCGGTTGAAGCATCCATATTTAAAGTACCTGCATTGGCAGTTAACAAGGTGGCAATGAAAACAGGTCCTTGACTCAATTGAGTGCCCATGTCGTTTAATGAAGCATCACCAACCACAGGCACATTTTGCATGGTGGTAGTCATATCATTTACAGCCACAGGTATGTTGGCCACCAATAATGAAATTGAAGCCGAGCTACATACAATTGGATTGACACTGATGTTGCAAATGGTGTAATTAGCAGTAGCAGTGCCGGTGAAACCTGAGGCCGGAACAAAAGTGTACTGACCATTGGCAGGATTAATACTTAATGTACCTGCCCCTGCACTTGGTTGGATAATGGTTACCGAGTAATTGGCATTGCTCACAACACCTGCGTCGTTGCTGCTTAAAGTGCCGCTAACGTTAACACCCGGACTGGTGATGATTAAATCAGGTACAGCCGATAAAGTAGGATATACAGTAAAGGTGATTTGTGAAGTAGAACACACCAAAGGACTACCATTACACAAAGTATAAGTTACGGTAGTGATGCCGGTAAAGCCCGAGTTAGGAGTAAAAGTATATTGACCGTTACTAGGGTTGATGCTAAAGCTGCCCGCGCCGCCACTAGGACTACCACCGGTATATACACCACCGTTAGTGCCATTATCATTCAGCGATGCATCACCAAACACAGGAGTGTTTTCGATGGTGCTCAATGAATCATTGATGGTACCCGGACAATTATTTAAATAAATGGCAACGGTAGTGCTGGCTTGACAGCCTTGCGCGCTGGTACCTTGTAAAGTAAATACAGTGTTGCCGCTAATGGTTGGAGTGATGTTAGCACTGTTGATGTTGCCCGGATTCCAAGTATAAGTATTGGCACCCGAAGCACTTAAGCTGGCAGTGGTATTGGCGCAAACAGTTGCCAATGGTACACTCAGAGTAAAGTTTGGTAAGGCATTCACCACCAAAGAAACAGTTGCGTTATCAGAACAACCATTGTTATTGGTTGCACTTAAAGTGTAAACAGTTGAAACAGTTGGAGAAACACTAATCAAAGAACCGCTGATCACACCCGGATTCCAAGTATAAGTTTGGGCACCTGCTGCATTCAATGACACACTGCCACCAAAACAAATGGCAGTTGATGCAGCCGAAGCAGTAAGTGATGGCAAGGCATTCACTTGAACATTGAGGGTTTTGGTAGAAGTACAACCCGATGCGTTGATACCCAATACAGTATAAGTAGTATTGATGGTAGGATTAACAGTTACCAGTGAAGCAGTTTGCGCACCAGGATTCCAAGTATAATTGTTGGCGCCTGAAGCACTTAAAGTGGCAGTTTGACCAATACAAATTGCAGTTGATGATTGAACGCTGCTCACTGTAGGATTTGCGTTAACCATTAATGCAATGGTTTTGGTATCTGAACAAGCATTTGCATTGGTGCCACTAACAGTATAAATGGTATTTACAGTTGGGCTTACGCTAACCAAACTGCCGGTAGCGGCGTTCGGAGTCCAAGAGTAATTGATGGCACCATTTGCAGTTAAACTTGCGCTGGCCCCATTACAAATGGCAGTTGAAGATGAACTCACATTTAAACTTGGATTAGCATTTACCTGCAATGAAACAGTTTTAGAATCACTACAACCCAAGCTGCTTAAACCATTTACAGTATACACAATGTTAGCGGTAGGACTCACTGAAATGCTATTGCTAATCAAAGCACCCGGATTCCAAGTATAGTTGCTTGCACCACTCACAGTATAAGAAGCATTTGCACCCACACAAATAGCCGATTGGCTTGATACAATTTGAAGAGTAGGATTGGCATTCACCACCACTTGTAAAGTTCCATTGGCAGAGCAAGCATTAGCGTCTCTTGCAACAAGAGTATAAACAGTAGTAATTGAAGGCGATACAGTCACCAATGAACCAATTAAGGCGCTAGGATTCCAAGTATAATTTTGTGCACCCAAGGCGCTTAAGCTGGCACTTGATCCGGCACACAAAGTATTGCTGCTTGCACTCAAACTTAAGGTAGGATTTGCGTTCACCACCAAAGCAATATTGGTAAATGACTCGCAACCCACACTATTGGTACCGCGAATGGTATAAGTGGTGCTTACAGTTGGATTCACAACCACCGAAGCAGTACTTAAATTACCCGGCATCCAAGTATAATTTTGAACACCCGATGCAGTTAAGGTAGCTGAACTATTCACACAAATGGCTGAGGCCGAAGCAACAGTTGATATGGTAGGATTGGCATTTACAGCCAAATTTAAAGTCAAGCTATTGCTACAGCCCAAAGAATTGGTACCGATAACAGTATAAGTGATGTTGTTTGAAGGAGTAACAGCAATAGAAGCAGCATTTAATGATACAGGCAACCAAGTATAAGTTGGGCACCAGAGGCAGTAATGGTTGCTGCAGACCCGGCACAAACAGCCGAATTACTCGATACAATAGAAACTGTTGGATTAACATTCACCACTTGCTGAACAGTGGCACTTGAAGTACAACCAAAAGCATTTGAACCAAACACAGTATAAATTACACTTGCACTTGGGGTATCGGCAGTGTTTGAACCGTTAGATGCAATTGGTAACCAAGTATAAGAACTGGCTCCGATTGCACTTAAACTCACACTTGCATTTTTACAAATAATTGATGAAGAACTAGAAGCGCTTACGCTTGGATTGGCATTCACCACCAAATTTAAAGTAAGCGAATGAGAACATCCATTTGCATTGGTACCTAACACAGTATATTGAGTATTTACACTTGGTGAAACACTAGCACTGGCAGTGTTAATCGCACCCGGATTCCAAGTATAGTTAACCGCACCGCTTGCACTTAATACAGCCGATGCATTAAAACAAATGGCCGAGCTGCTCGAAACAGCCGAAAGGGTTGGATTGGCATTTACCACCAAGCTCCTGCTTGCACTGCTCACACAGCCATTGGCATCGGTACCGCTCACAGTATAATTGGTTGAAGATGCAGGCGACACCGAAACCATCGATCCGCTCAATGCACCAGGCATCCAAGTATAAGTTTGAGCACCACCGGCAGTGATGTTTACGCTGGCATTTTGACAAATGGCACTTGAAGCCGAAACTGCAGTAATGGTTGGCAAGGCATAAACCACTTGCGATAAGGTTCGGGTACTGATACAACCAAATGAATTGGTTGCACTTACTGAATAAATGGTATTTACACTTGGACTCACGCTTACCGAAGCACCATTTAAAGCGCCCGGCATCCAAGAATAAGTTTGTGCACCGTTTGCAGTTAAATTTACAGTTACAGTTTGACAAATAGCCGAATTACTCGATACAGCAGTTATAGTTGGCAATGGATTCACCACCAAAGTCAATACAGTTGAACTGCTACATCCGGTAGTGTGCGAACCGGTAACAGTGAAATTTGTAGTTTGATATAAACTTACAATAATGGTATCGTTAAACAATGGTCCTGGACTCCAAGTATAATTGGTTGCACCAGTTGAAATTAGGGTTGCTGAACCGGCTTCACAAATGGACGAGCTGCTTGAAGTAGCAGTTAAAGTTGGATTGTTGTTTACAATGACAGCAACAGTTTTGCTATTCACACAACCGTTGGCATCGGTGCCATTTACAGTGTAAGTGGTATTGGCGGCAGGACTAACGTTTACCGAATTTCCGCTTAATGAACCAGGCATCCAAGTATAAGTTGAAGCACCGCTTACATTCAAGCCAACTGAGGCACTTTGACAGATAGCCGATGAAGTTGAACCGGTAGTTAAAGTAGGTAAAGCATTTACAGTTATT
>CANGGP010000020.1 GCA_947453445.1 Sphingobacteriaceae bacterium | reverse complement strand
TACGCACTTACCCGAAGAAGCCCTCAAATTTGCCAATCAAATTGCGATTATGCACGAAGGTCAAATCAAACAAATTGGCGAAAAATGGCAAGTATTTTATCACCCAAAAAATGTGCGACTTGCCGGATTATTGGGAGAGTACAACATCATTAAATCTGAAGATTTTCATTTAAAATCACCGTACAAAAAAAATAAAAATACTCTGTGTCGTCCCAATCAATTTAAACATGTTGAAAAATCTGCGGGTTTCGATTTAGAAGTATTGGTTGTGAGTTGTGTTTTTAACGGGAAATGTTTCGAAATTTTAGCGCAAACACATAGCGGACACCACATTGTTGTTTTTGACTCTTCGGTAAAAATCACCAATACAAAAATCCATTACCAATTGCTTTTGAACAATTGATGATTGCCTTTTAAAGTTGTATTTAATCCTTCTCAATTAAGTATAAAACACAATCTTTTAATCGTTCATCTTCTTTCAAAAATTCAAGCACAAAGTCTTTCACCTTCTGCATGCCTATTTTTTGCATGATGCGTTGTGATTTTAAATTCACCTTCGGCGTCATTGAGTAAATCTTTTTCAAGTTCATGTCCTCAAAAGCAAAACGCAAACAGCGTTTCGCGCCTTCAGTGGCATAACCCCTATTCCAAACTTCCTTTTTTAAACGCCAACCTATATCAATACAAGGGGTAAAATCCGACACAAATGTTTGCTCATGAATTCCAATAAATCCAAGTAATTCACCATTCGATAAAAGGTCAACGGCAAAATAACAGAAACCATTTTCATGATACTCTTCGTTCATGCGACGCAAAAAATCAAACACATAAATTTTATCTTGAACCGATGGGAAAAATTCCATCACCACTTGGTCTGAACTTATTTGTGCCATTGCTTCTAAGTCTGCATCTCGCCATTTTCTAAACCCCAAGTGTTCGGATTTAAACAGGTAATGTATTTCCTTTTCACGCCATTGCACTTTTACGGCACTCAGATGGGGTAATTCTAATCTCGTATCCTTTTTAATTTCAAAAGCGTTCTTTACATAAAATTCAAGTGGTGATCGATACATCTGGCCATCTTTACGCTGATATAAATGATGGTCGATGACCCAACCGTTTAATACCGGGTGTTCAGATTTTAGGAAATCAAGAAGTAATTTGCCAATACCCTTGGCATGTACTTTAGGATCAACAATGAGTGCAAACCACCTCTCGCCATCGCGCTCAAACACCATTGCCCAGGCATTTGCATTTTCTAATTGAATAAAATAATGCTGTGCATTTTTTAATCCCTTGAGATAATTTTCGAATTGCTGCTGATGATCAAATGCCAAGCCTGCAGGATAAGCGGCGTTCCACAACTGATAAATAATTTTCTGCTGCTCTGCTTGCAGTGTTTCGGCGATGGCTTTTGTAATGATGATTTCTGAATAACTCATAAATCATTTTGTAGTTAGATATACCTAATTTTTATTTGCACATTTTTTTCTTCACCGGCATGTATGGTAAATGAAAAGTTTTGGAATTTGGGATACATGAAACCTGTGTGGTAATAATTTGAAAAACCAAAGCCTTCTTTTGGCATGCCAATAAAATTAAAATCCATTTTACTGTTGTCGTTTTCATCATCCAAAACCGATAAACCATAAGTGCCAGGTTCTAAATAAAAACTATAATTCAACTTTTGTTGATGCAATTGGCTTTTATCAATCGTAATAATCTTAGAGTCTTTTTTTTCTTCGAATCGTTGACTCGAAATATAAACACCCATCTTTATTTTACCCTCATGACTGCGAATACCGGTAATCTCTAACTTCACATTGTGTTTGGTGTTGATCACAATAAAGCTTGCATTTAAACATGCCAAAGCGAAAACAAAAAAAACTTGTAACAAGCGAATCAATTGATGCATCATACAATTAGAATGTTTATTTATCTTTTTGTACCCGGTCTTTTATTAAAATTTCTTTTTGGATTGCCTTTGTTCGGTCCTGCACCACGACGAATGTCAGTCCTAGGTTTTTCAGGATTAAATTCAGGGCCAACACCCAATTCAATTGGTAAAGGCATTTTAGGCACTTCAATCCCCATCAAACTTTCTATTTTAAAAAATTTAAATTGGTCTTTTGGATTCACAAAAGTAATGGCAACGCCGGCCTTAGAAGCCCTTGCGGTTCTGCCTATGCGGTGAATATAATCTTCTGGATCGCCAGGTGCGTCATAATTCACAACCAAACTGATGCCGTCAACATCAATTCCCCGCGACAATATATCGGTGCCAATTAAAATGTGTACCCGTTTGCTTTTAAAATCACGCATAATTTCTTCACGTTCGGCTTGGTCTAAATCCGAATGAAATGCCCTTACATTGCGATCAATGCCACGAAGTGTTTTTTCAAGCAATTTCACATTGTCTTTTGTTGACGAAAATATAATCACCGAAGGATATTCTTCTTGCATTAATATATTTCTAATCAAAGGTTCTTTTTGATTGTCGTACAAAATATAGGCTTGCTGAACAATGCCCGCTGCGGGTTTACTGATGGCAATGTTTATTTGTTTTGCATCATTGGTGATTTGGTTCGCCAACTGCCTTATTTTTGGCGGCATAGTGGCCGAAAACATAATGGTTTGACGTTTCTTTGGCAAATAATTTACAATGGTTTTAATGTCGTCAAAAAATCCCATGTCTAACATGCGGTCTGCCTCATCCAAAACCAAATGTTGCAAATGTTCAAAATTGATATCCCCTGCTTGCAATAAGGCAATTAAACGCCCCGGTGTAGCACAAATTATATCTACTCCCTCTTGTAAGGCGTGTTTTTGTGTCGACCAAGCGATGCCGTCGTTACCGCCATAAATGGCAATTGAACTCAATGAACAAAAATAGCCTAAGCCATCAATTTGTTGGTCAATTTGCAAGGCCAATTCGCGCGTAGGCGCAATAATTAAGGTGTTTAAATGCCTTGTTTCAGCTTTTAAAATATGGTCAATAATTGGCAATAAATAAGCAGCAGTTTTTCCTGTGCCGGTTTGTGCACAAGCAATAATATCATGGTGTTCAAGTACTACCGGTATAGCTTCTTGTTGAATTGGAGTTGGGGTTTTGTAGCCCATGCTATATAAACCTTCAAGTAAGGTAGCATTAAAGTTAAAATCGTCGAAAGTCAAGTAAAATGAATTAGTTAAAAAATTAAACACGAAGGTAGTCTTTTAATCGACAAAGGCAATTATGCCTATTTTTGAGCCCAAAATTTGAATTAATTTATATCCTTTTAATAAAATTAAAATTCTATCACGCAATTAATTTAAATTATAATATTTAATTAACTTTCATGCTTTATTGACCACATAAATGCCTCGAATTATTCGTAAAATATTTTTAGTACTTATTGTCGTTTTGTGCTTTGGCTTTAGTTCCAGCGAACATGATAATTTCCCAGTACCTAAGGGAATAAAAAATTTGCTTTTTTACGTGCAAAGAAGTTTTAATAAAAACACCCTTATTTATCAATTAAATATTAATGAGAAAAATGAATTAAATGAAAGTGAACCTATTTCGGTATTTTGGATGAATTATGCCGGTAAAGGTGATTTGGAACAATTAAATTATATTCAAAGAAAGTATGCTTATGGTATAAACGTTCACCAAATTGACAAGGAGAAAAAAAAATATAGCTTCCATTTTGTATCCTATAAGAAACAAATTCTATACCTCATCGAAACAAATGACAACAAATTTCATGTTTTTGGTTATTTCAACAACCACTTACTTATTGTGAACCGAATTTTTGTTCAAATTGAAGGTGGGTCTTTTTGGACTCCAAAGGTTAAATACATCGAAATATTCGGTAAAGACCCTGCCAAAAACGAGGAGCTGGTTGAAAAAATAATAATTTAAGTTATTCTTTAAATTATCTTTTGGTAAAATTTGAAAGGAGTTTTACAAAAAAATAAAATGTCGAAAGGCCATCTTTAATTTAAAAATCAAAAAAACTAAGGTCTGGGAAACATGTTATCTAAAAGATAATCTCTAAATTTTCTTGGAAGAATTTTACTTAAAACTACTAACAAATTTACATCACCTGAAGGCACTATTAGATACTTCTTTTTTCCTTTAGCTTGATTTAAAATTTTAACAGCTACTTCTGCGGTTTTCATTAATTTACGATGTGTTTCCTTTTTCATCCATTGTGGCGCGTTTTTAATTTCCTGATGAAACTGAGGAGTATCCATATCGCCGGGGCAAGCCACATAAACATTGATGCCTTTATTCAATAATTCGCGACGCAAACACTCTCCAAAGTTGATGATTCCGGCTTTAGCAGCACAGTACATTGAATAGCCGGCAGCACCCATTAGGCCAAAGCCTGAAGAAATTAATAATACTTTTGTGCCATTCACCAATAATGGTAGAAAAGTGTGCGCAGAAAGAATAGTTCCCCAAAGGTCTATTTCAAGATCTTGTTTCATTTCAGCAGCACTGGTGTAATCAGATAACAATTTGGTAGTAACAACACCTGCATTTAAAACCAGATAATCAATTTTACCATATTCTGTTTTTACTTGTTCGAACGTTTTTTTCAAAGCAACTTCGCTTGTAATATCACAAGAAATACCTTTTACGGTAATCTTCATACTACTTAATGAACTCACTGCTTTATTAATCCGTTCTTGATTACGGGCCACAATGATGATTGAATAATCTTGCTTACCCAATAATTCAGCCAAGGCATAACCTAGTCCGGAAGATCCACCTGTTATTAATGCTACTTTTTTCATATTAACTGATTAATTACTTTTTTAAAAAATCAAATTTCTCAGCGGCGCTTAAAATAATATTGGCTGCTTTTTTCAACTGCTCTTCAGTGTGTTCGGATGTTACAAACATTCTTATTCTGGCTTCACCTTTAGGTACAGCAGGAAATTGAATGATGCTGGTGTCAAGTCCGGCGCGTTGCAAGTAGTCGTTAAGATTTAATGTTTTTGACTCATCGCCAAAGTTTACAATCACCACCCATGAATCATTCCCGCCCACATTTACTTTTCCTTGTAACAAATTTCTAAAATAATTGGCGTTCGATTTAATTCTAGTTCTTCTTTCTTTCCCAATCTCAGTTCCTGCTAGTTCTACCACTTTTGCCATACCACCTGTAACAGCCGGATCCAAAGCGCAGGAGAACATACGGCATCTGGCATACCAATTAAGATATTGGATAATTTCCTTCTTGCCATATACACCGCCTCCAACGCCTCCAAAAGCTTTGCTAAATGTCATTACGTACATGTCAACGTCTTCTAAAACACCTTGCATTTCACAAACACCTCGGCCATTTTCTCCAGCCACCAATGCAGAATGCGCTTCATCAACCAAAGTGTATGCGCCATATTTTTTAGCCAATTCAACAACACCTTTTACATTGCCGTAATCACCATCGCCACTATAAACACCTTCAATACAAATTAACACTCGAGTAAAACCGTCACACACCTTTTTCAATATTTCTTCCAAATGCAACATGTCGTTATGCTTAAAATAAGTCATTTCGCCACCAGAAAGTTTTGCACCTTCAACAATTGACATGTGCGATGCTTCATCCATCACCACATGATTACCGGGCTTAATAAATGCCGAAATTGCCCCGAGGTTTACACTGTATCCTGCTGTAAACAAAGAAACACCTCGATCAGGCAAATCAAAGAATTTCACGAGACCTTCTTCCAGTTGTTTGTGAACTAAATAAGTTCCGCTGATAACGGGTGAGCTAGATGCTCCAAGACCGTATTTACCAACTGCATCTTGTGCGGCTTTAATCACATCAGGATGATAACTAAAACCAAGGTAATTGTAACTGGAAAGGTTAATGATGTGAACACTATCACCATTTTGACGAATGAGATCAATCTCGGTTTTTTGAGCCGCAGAACGCACAGCTTCAAAAGTGTATAGATTTTTCTTGTTTAAAATATCAACCCACTCCGAAAATAATTCCATTTCCTCAAGTTCTGACGACATGTTCATCATAAACATATCATAAGTATATTCTGCAAAATGGTCCTTCAAGTGTTTGGACATTGTTTCATCGATAGTCGACATTTCTATACTGATTTAAGTTTATTTTTTTGAGATCTATTATAAATCTCCATAAGGTTATCAAAAAAGGTAGTTCCTTTATCTACCATAACGGTTTCTCCACTAATTGAATCGCAATAGCCTGAGCAAAGTGCAACAATGGCCTCCGCAACTTCTTGCGGTTCAATCCAAAAATTATTTGGCATAAATTTATCTACAAATTCTGCAAGATCTTTCCCGAATGTATCCTCCAAAGATTTAGTTTTAACAGCTCTCGAACGAACCACATTTATACAAACATCATGGCCACGTAAATGGTAATTCAGATATTTTACAAATAATTCCATTAGCGCCTTTGAAGAAGCAACATAATCGTATCCCATCGAATAATGATCAGGACCGGTTGATGACATACCAATTATATACTTAGGATAGGAACCAAAAACTTTAAATATTTCTTTTGTGTAACCTACCATTGGCCAAGTTGAATATGATATCGCTTGTTTTAGCCCCTTTAAGGAAAGGTCTTCAAAGCTTTTTACAGAAGCAGCAACAGCCACATTGCTAATAAACACATCAATTTTATTTGCCTGTTCTTTAATTTTTGCTAGCAAAGCTTGGGTATCTTCAAGCTTAATAACATCAGCTTGAATCAAAAGGGGTTTCAAAGCCTTGACATCTTCAAAACTTTTGTAAATAGATGATTCATCATGGTCGCCCCAGCTGTAAGTTAGAATGCAAAGAGCTCCCCTTTTTGCAAAGGAGAGTCCTGTTTCTAAACCAATACCCCTGGTTCCGCCGGTAATAAGTACTACTTTACCTGAGAAATCCGGGAAACTTTTACTCATGCTGTTTTAGTGGCAAATGCTTCAAACTTATCAATCAATCCAGAAATATTTTGGATATCAGAAAGTTCAGTGCGAGGAATTTTCACTTTTAATTCGCGCATTGAGCCTGAAACAATTTCTACTATATCTAAACTGTTTGCACCATAGTCGGTGAATTTTTTTTGAGGGTCTATTCCTGCTTCAATTCCAGGTACTGATTTAGCTAAATGTTTCTCAATTACTTTTAAGATGTCTTGTCTTTCCATATTTATCTTTTGTTATTTATTTATTATTTAATTGTAAGGATTCAAAATTAATAAAATTCGTTTTCTATTGCATGTTTTAATTAAAATAAGTCCATTTTAATCATATTTGATTCATATACACGCATATTAACTGTCAAATACAGTTTTAAGTGCAATTTATTCTTATTTTTGAATCCACAATTTTATCATTTTCGCCAAAAGCAAAATAACCATTGTTAAGAAGTAAACATGCCTCCACTAACTGAAAATCCATTTGTCACGATTCAAGCCGATTCAACGGGTATTTTTACACTTGCAATGGGCGACATTGAGGGTAAAAACGCTTTAACTCCTCATTTTGTTGAAGAATTAGTTGAGTGTTTAAGTTTATTGAAGGCGAACACAGATTTGAAGGTATTGGTCATTAAAGGCTTAAATGATGTTTTTTGTTCAGGTGCAGATTTAAAAACCTTGATACAACTTTGTAAACGCGAATTGAAACCAGTTGACATCATTCTCTCTAAAATGATTCTGGATATTCCTGTTCCGGTGATATCGGCAATTGAAGGACATGCCATTGGTGGCGGTCTCGCACTTGGCCTATGTGCAGATATTGCTGTTTTAGCAGAAGAAAGTCGATATGGTTGTTCATTTATGAATATGGGCTTCACCCCCGGAATGGGTATTACCAAACTGATGGAACATTATATGTCGCCTGCCATTGCTCAAGAAATGCAATATAGCGGCAAATTTTACCAAGGCCGTGATTTAATTGGGAAAACAAACTTCAATTATATATTACCTAAAAAAGTAGTACTTGAAAAAGCCTATGAACTGGCTGAGAATATAGCTGAAAAACCGAGGAAGGCACTCATGGTATTAAAACGTTACCAAAGTATGGAACGTCGCAAGTTGTTTGAAGAAACATATAGCATTGAAACAATGATGCACGAAATAACCTTTAACGAGGATGAAATATTAAAAATTATTAAAGAAAATTATGTCAGCTAATACAAATAAACGTGTGATTTTAATTACCGGTGGAACTAAGGGAATTGGAAAAGAAATTGCTTTTAAATTTGCCGAACATGGCGACCAATGTGTTATTACTTATGGTTGGGGTAGTATTGAAGACGATGATTTTTTAAATGAATTTAAGGAACGAGGTTTACCTGCACCTTACTTAAAACAATCTGATGTAATCAATAATGAAGATACAGCAGAATTAATGCAGGAAATAAAAACACGCTTTGGCGGTGTCGACATTTTTATTTCAAATGTATCTTTTGCTAATTTGGTAAAAGGCATTGATGATTACAGTGAAGCTGCTTTGTTAAAAAGCATTGAATACAGCTGCTGGCCTATGGTTGAATACACACGACAAATGAAAGCAGTTTTTGGGAAATACCCGAAGTATGTGATGGGATTGTCGTCTCATGGTCCGGATAGATTTTATGTAAATTACGATTTTGCTGCCGCAACCAAAACTTTAAACGAAGTATTGATAAAATATTTAAGTTACCACTTTTTTGAGGATGGTGTTATTTTTAATATTTTACGCACAAGGCCTGTGATAACCGATTCTTTATTAATGACAGTTGGAAAAGAATGGAAAGAATTTATTGAAAAATATGATATTCCAGGCACACATGTTGACCTAGAAGAAGTAGCAAAAGTAGTTTATATGATGTGTAGCGGATTAATGGATGGCATTCGCGGCCAAACCATCAACGCCGATAAAGGCTATAACTTTATTGAAGGTTATTCCTATATGTACAAAAACAGAGATGAGTTTGGCATTTAATGGCTGAGGATTACGCCTTAAGAAAAACGTCTATCTTAATAATCATTTTTTATTCTCAATTAAAAATGGTTTGCATTACAGCATTTCAGCAATATCCTGTAACCTTTGATTAATTTCCGGGTCTTGAAGTTTGGCCCTCAAATTAATCATTCCTTGCAATGCCAATTCATCATTATTTGAATGAAACGTATATAAAATTTCTTTTATATCGCCTACAGCGGTTGTTTTACACGAACGCATAGTATTTACAGCATTATTCAATGCTTTTGAATGATTGTTTGATATTTCATCCACAATACCAAATTCAATGGCTGTGCTGGCAGAATATTTTTTTCCGGTAAATACCATTTTCTTAATACATTGTGGACTTAATCTGTTTAATAAGGCAGGAAGAATCATTCCCGGAATTAAACCTAATAAACCTTCAGGAAGCGAAAATGTACTTGACTCCTCAGCAATAACAAAGTCGCAAGCACAAACTAAACCCATTCCCCCTCCTGCCACTGTACCATTCACCAACGCAACTGAAATAAATTTACCCACTTGTAATTTCTTTAAGCATGTGGCGTAGAGATTCATTGCCTGAGCGAATTTGGATTCTTCACCGTTCACAACCCATGCGATATCTAAGCCATTACAAAAAACTTTTTCCGCACCTTTTAAAACAACAAAACGCACATTCTCTTGTTCACACCTTTCGAGCTGATCAAGAATTTGTTTGATTGAGTCTGGATTTAAAACGTTTGTAATGTTAATTTCTTGATACATCGCTTAACTGAAATTGTAACTTCTGTAATACTCTTTAGTGCCGGTATAAACCAATAAACCTTTATCCTTGTATACTTCATTGTATAAACCTTGAACCAAGTCGTAATCAGGTGTAAATTCTTTACTTTTAATACGTTCTTCTCTAGCCAACTCCATGGCTTCATATGCTTTCACATCTATTTTATACCGTGCATCAATTAATTCATGCAGTCCACTTGCCAATGCAATTTCTTTAGATTTTTCAGTTGTCATTACACTGTAAAATTCCGCACAAGAACCTGAACCATATGAAAAAACACTGATACGGTCATCTGCCTTTAAGTCATTCACTGAAGTAATTGTTGATAATAAGGCAATGAAAATGCTTCCGCCATAAGTTCCGCCAATTCGTTTAGAAAAATTAATAGAAGGAGACACTTTGTTTTTCCAGCTTGTTGCTATTTCTTCATCTGTTACATCAAAAGAACTCATGCGCATAAGTTGTTTGTGAGCTCGATAACTAATCCCACTAAAAGGAACATGATAAATATGGTATTTGAAATAACTATCGTAATCGATGTTGCCTACATTTAATTCAAAATCTTCATAGGTAGCAGCCAATGCTTCCATGTATGAATACAAACTATGCTCACTGTTACCAGTTTCCAACCATGGCAGCGGACGTATCACATCGGCGACTTCATGTGCATATAAACCAAATTTTTCAGTTTCTAGTACTAGAAAATCAGGTTGATCGGAAACTAACATTGCTACTGAACCGGCGCCACAAACATATTCCCAAGGACGATGAATTGAATTTAAACTTTCATCTGTACTAATAATTAAAGCCTTTTGTCCTGCACGTGCCATGCCTGATGATAACCATGACACAGCCATTTTTAATGCAGCAGTTCCGGAATAACAGGCAATCTTTACTTCAAAATGCCGACAAGCACTTGGCAAACCTAAATGATGCAGCACCCAAGAACTTACGGATTTTTCATTATCAAGACTTGTTTCGGTACCAACAATTAATAATCCTATAGAGTTTATGTCTTCTTGTGTCAACATTGGTTTGGCAGCATTTACAGCCATTGTCACCGTATCTTCCCAAGGAGGGTTTACACTTCGGGTTTCAACCATAAGTTCCCTTCGCATGTGTTCAACATCATAATTGCGAGCAATAGCAAGTTCCTCAAGATTCAATTGAAGTGCTCCAGGATAAACCCTAATTTTTTCAATGCCGAATTTTTTCATTCTACAAATTATTAGTCCTTTAAAAAAAGATATTCATAAATTAAATATTGTTTGCTTTTTTAGTTTTTATTATCCAAGTAAAATGGAAAGCTTTTTTAGGAAAACCTACTCTGCCCAATCTAGTCCTCCGGTAACACTTATCACCTGGCCATTTACAAAACTTGCCGCGTCAGACCCAAGAAACAAAGCCACTTCTGCTAACTCATCCAAATGACCCATTCGTTTCATTGGATTATGCAAAAGCCAAAACTTTCTTAGGTTGTCACTTAATGTTTCCTTAACCATGTCGGTTTCAAACATACCCGGCACTACCACATTACTTGTGATACCTTTAATTCCATACTCTTTGGCAATGGTGCCTGAAAGTCCGATTAATCCAGCTTTACTGGCGCTATAATTGGCTTGACCGGAAATTCCATCCTTTGCAATAGAAGATACAGAAACAAAACGACCTTTTCTGTTTGCCAAAAAAACCGGTAAAAATTGTCGAATAACATAAAATGCACCATTTAAATTTGTGTCAATTACGTCATGCCATTCTTCATCGGTCATGTGAAAAGCCAAATTATTTCTATTGATGGCCGCATTGTTAATCACAGTATCAATCGATTCAAAATCGTCAAGTACATCATCAGTTACTCTCACAACATCATCAACATTTCGAACATTTAGCTGATAACCCTTGCACATGCTATTAGGTGCTAGCATTTTCGCTTCTTCAAGAAGCTGTTCAATGTGTGCCTTATTTGAACTATTATAAGTAAAGGCAACATCATGACCCCTTTCCAATGCCATGGTCACTATTCTACGGCCAATCCCTCGTGATCCACCAGTTATAAATATCTTCATGTGTGATTAAATAATAAACTATCCTTTGTATTTTTTAATTAAGCTGATGGCATTTAAACCGCCAAAACCAAACGAATTTTTCAAGAAAATATCTATGTTGTGCTTTTTGCGTTCTCCTCTGCAAACATCAATATCTACTTCCGGATCTAAATGATCAATATTAATTGATGGATGGAGTTCGTTTCGATTCATTTGTAAAATGGCTGCCACTGTTTCTACTGTAGCCGCTGACCAGCAGGTATGGCCTAATAATGATTTTGGCGCATTGATTTTTAGGGTCTTGCAATGTTCACCAAATACATCTTTGATTGATCGTAATTCAGTAAGGTCACCCAAGGGTGTAGATGTGGCATGTACATTAATATAGTCAACTTCCTCAGGCTTAACGCCAGCATTTTTTAATAAGCGATTCATCAAGCGTGCTTGTCCAATTCGGGAAGGTTGTGGTAAATGGCAACCATCTGATGATGATTCAACACCTAATATTTCGGCGTAAATTTTTGCACCACGTGCCAAGGCATGTTCAAGGTCTTCTACAATTAAACAGGCAGACCCATGGGATGGAACAAATCCTTCTCGGTTAGTATCGTATGGCCTGCTAGCCCGTGATGGTTCTTCATTAAAAGATTTGTATGTAATGGCTCCCATGATACACATCCCTTGAAGGTCCAAGGGTGAAAAATCCAACATTGGGGCAACCACTGCTGCTACCTTTACATCATGCATTTGAATTTCATCTACTGCACATCGTAAGGCAACATTACCGCTGGCACAAGCGCCGCCAACTGTGTAGGCAGGGCCATGCAGTTGTAAAATATCTGTCACACTTCCCACATGATGTGTATCAAGGCCATTCAATGCAAATAAACCTTCAACAAATTCAGGCTCATCATTGAATACATCGTGGTTTTCAAAAGTATATTTTTGGTTTAAATTGTGCCCTGCAACAATTGTAGCGATATTATTTCCGTCAAAAATGTTCCCTATATAACCTGAATCCAAAAAAGCCTCAACCGCAATAAGTAAGGAAATCCCAATTGACAAGGGTGATTTACTGCCCAATTTTAAGAGCCGGTCGTAAATATCATCCGGAATGCGCCCTTTATAGGTTTTAATTTTTGCAACAACATCATAATCTCCAAGATCACCGCCTACCTTGGCATAAATACGCGAGGTATCTAAAGTTGCCCATTTGGTTACTGCCGATTTCCCATCCATCATATTATTAATGAATGTTTCTAGTGTGTCTCCTATTGGCGTGTTAATTGACATGCCTGTAATAACTACCCGTTTTTGTAACATATTAATTGTGATTTACTTTAATTTTTAAGGATAATAAACTTCTAAAATACTATGTGAATAAATATCGTTATTTACAATTACCTGCGCGCACATTAAGCCCATAAAATCATCATCTTCAATCGACTTAACTCGCACTGTTAAAAGATCGCCAGGTTGCACCGCCTTGTTAAAACCGGCGTTATGAACGCGGGTAAATAAACCCTTCACAGACTTGCTATTATCATTGATTTCTAAGGTATTGTTTTTTACAAAATAAGCCAAACATAAACCCGCCTGGCCCATGGTTTCTATCAGCATCACACCAGGGTAAACAGGGGCGCCGGGAAAATGACCTTTAAAAATAGGATCACTTGGATTAATTTGACTTGTCACTTCAATAATTCTTTCAAGTAAATTAACTTCCTTAATTGAAGCAATTAATGCAAATGGCGGCCTGTGAGGGATAATCTTATAAATATCTTCGGTATCAAAACTCAGTTTAGATGCCCCCTGCTGTGGCATCAATAATATGTCTCGCTTTAAGCCATAAATTAAGGCTTCTTTTTCTTCACTATTCACAATACAATATTAACTTTTTATTTTTTTGAAAATGAGTCTAAAACGGTTGACTTTTTAGAAAAAAATTTCAATATTTAAGTCATTAACTTAAATCTTTATTTTTCTCACCAAATTTGTTAATACTTCGCCTGCTCCAATTTCAACAAAGTCAGTTTCACCTTGCTCAATCAATAATTGAATACTTTGCAGCCATTTTACAGGGCTATTAATTTGATTAACAATGTTCCCAATGATTCCGTCAATATTTGCAGGGTAAATTGAAGCGGTATAATTTGATATCACAGGAATTTGACAAAAGTTTAAGTGAAGAGACTGAACATAATTTTGAAACATATTTTTTACTGGCAACATGTACCTTGAATGAAACGCGCCACTCACTTTAAGCGGTATATAAACAAGTCCTTCCTCTTCAAAATAATCGGCAGCCAAGTTTAATGTTTCAGTTTTACCTGAAATTACTACTTGGGATGTTGTATTTATATTTGCAATGTCAAGATCTGGGAATTTGCTTATAATAATTTCATTTATTTCCATATAATCTACGCCAACAATTGCAGCCATAGAAGTACCCATGATTGAATACATTAGCTCTCCTCTCTTCTGTACAATTTTTAAACCTGTCGCCATATCAAATACGCCTGCAGCATTTAATGCATTAAATTCCCCTAAACTATGTCCAAGTAAAAACGCAGGCTTTTCATTGGTTTGTAAAAACTTTTGATAATTAAGATAGTTTACAAAAAACAAAGCAGGTTGCGTGTAATTTGTTTGATTTAGTTTGGTGTCAGGATCGTTCATACACAAATCCACTATGTCATATCCTAGGGTTTGATTTGCTTGTGCAACAGCATCCGGAAATTCCTTAAATAATGTTTCACCCATGCCTTTAAATTGTGAACCTTGACCGGGAAACATAATAATTTTAATTGCCATATAATAACGTGTTTAAGTATAAATTAAAAAAACATGATAAATTTTCATCCATTGAATTAGTTATAAAATGGGTTTTTATTATTGATCCAACCTTTGGTAAGTATTGAAATTTTATTAAAAACATATTCACTTATCAAAATAAAAAGAAATGCTGAAAAAACACCAGCAATTACATCCACCAAATAATGTGCTTTAAGGTAAACAGTTGCAAAACAAATACCAATTACAAAAGGCAAAATAATAAAAAATATTTTTTTGAATTGTTTAAAAAAAACATATGCAATAATGCATGCAATGCCAACATGTGAACTGGGAAAAGCACCAGTTGGCTTTTCAATGTTGATGAGAATTTGATGCATTATTTTACCAAAAAAATATGGTGGTAAAGGTTCCGAATTTAAATTCACTGCATAGTATTGGGGCCCGGCGACTGGCAAAATATCAAAAATGATATAATATAAGTAAAAGGAAAAAAATACAGTGAATATTGCTTTTTGCGCAGGCAAGGTGTTTTTCATAAATAATAAAATGCACGTAATAATAATGATGATATAATATGAAAAATAGCATAGATTCATTATTTCATTGAACCAAGCATCATTCATAAATTTTGAAAATGCAATACTTGGTTGGCAGTGCCAAAGGTTTTGTTCAGCATTATAAAAAAAAACATCCAAATTATTGTGGAATAAGATATTTTTCAAGCTGCTTGTTTCAGTGTAAAAAAAACTTATAAAAAATATTGGATAAATCCCTCTGAAAAAAATAATCATTTTATTTTTTGGATACTTAACACTAAAAGTTAACAACGAAATAATCACAATCAAAAGGAGCAACCTGATATAGAAATGTTCTTGAACATTGATAAGTCTTTCCCTCCCAAAGAAGAGATAAGCACCTGAAAAAACAACATAAAAGATGCTTGCAAAATCAAGTGGCGTTAAATATTTCAAAAAAGTATGCGAAGCTTTTTTAATCACACATTTAGTTTATATACACGGTACGTTTTGTAAACAAAGGCTCCCAAATTTTTCAAGGCTTGATTCATCATATCGTTGTTCTCAAGAATTAGAGAGGCTTCGCCTCCAATTAAATTATTTTTTTTGGCATATTGAATTGTCTTGGCATAAAATACCGCTTCAATGCCCTGTTTACGAAATCCCGGTATCACCCCCATCACAACTACACGCATTTTATTAATTTTACGCCTATTCAACAATAATTTAAAAATCCCGAAAGGCAATAAACGCCCCTTTTTAACACCATTCAAAACTTGATTAATGTCAGGAAATGAAAATGAAAATCCAATAAATTTCCCATCTAATTCTGCAACATAACACAATTCTGGATCCATTATCGTCTTCATGTCTTTAGCCAAATACATAAATTCATTATATGTCATAGGTACAAAGCCAATGTTTTTTTCCCATGCCGTATTATAGACCATTTGAGCCTTTTTTGCTTCGTCGTCAAATTTCTTCATGTTCACAGTACGAATGGTAATGCCTTTAGATTTTAGCCGTTGTTCAAATGCCCCACTAACATGAATTGCTTTTTCAGATACATCCTTTGTATTGATAAAATAAGCATAGTGATCTGTAAATTTTGTGAACCCATAACGATTT
Source organism: Sphingobacteriaceae bacterium (assembly GCA_947453445.1). GTDB lineage: Bacteria > Bacteroidota > Bacteroidia > B-17B0 > Aurantibacillaceae > Aurantibacillus. Next base: position 33,829 of record CANGGP010000020.1, on the reverse strand, counting down.
GCAAATTCGGGATAGTATGATTTGTTATACCCCATGCTTATCATTGGCGGTACATCAAAAGCATCCATATGCCATCCAAAAATTTCATTCGTAGAAAAACTTGCCGGCCCCAAAACTGAATTAAGCCCTTCTTCTTTTACCCACTTAGCAGCAGCATCAAATAAATGACGAGCCACCTCAAAATCATTAATGGATTCAAAAAAACCAAAAAACCCATCTTGATTACCTGTAAAATTAATGTGATTATTGTTTCGAATTGCCGCAATACGACCAACTATCTTCTTGTTTTTGTAAGCCAAAAATAATTGTAATTTCGAGTGCTCATAAAAGGGGTGTTTGGCAGGATTGAGCATGTCCCTTTGTGCAATATATAATTCTGGAACGTAATTCGGATCCCCTTCATATAAAGAATGGGGGAAATCGATGAAATCTCCAATCTTTTCAGGAAAATTTATTTTTTGGATGCTTATCATTAAATTATTTTTCTTGTGGGTGAATTTAAAATTAAAAATTCTTTTTTTAAAAGGAATTCGTCATAATTGCCTTTTAATCTTTCAATTATCAAAAGATTTCTGCAATATTTATAAATAAGCCTTGCGAACCTTGAAGCCCAAAACCATAGTCTATTGCTAGGTTGGTACCTGAAAATTTATTCAATTTTATACGAATCCCGGTTCCAACAGCAGGAAAGATTGTTGTGAATTTATTTGATGGCCAATCAGAAACAGATTGAGCATTTGTAAATAATACACCACCTAATAATCCATTATGCGAAATCTTAAAGCGGTATTCCAATTCCAAGTACATTAGGTTTTCTCCTCTTAACCTGCTTTGAATATATCCGCGTCCTATATTGGAATAAGCATCCCAACCGGTGCTGGGTAAATCCAAATACGGCCTTTTTCCTCCAAAAGTAAACCAGTTATAACTCCAAATTGCCAATACATTTTTAGCTTTACCAAGTTTTAAATATTTTCTCATATCCAAAATCAATGCATCCCAATTATTATCACTGGCCAAGAATTTTGCATAATGATAAAATGTAAGGTTCACATACGCGCCTTTAAGTGGATTGATGGTATTTCCCCTATTATCGAATAAAGCATGTATGGATAATCCCGAAGAGCACGACTTTTTAGTGCGACCATATTTATCGAAGTCAGTTAATTCTCCCGATAAGGATGGATTCTGAATAATATTCGCATGGTAACTAAGATTATAACCCAAACCCAAGTAAAATGCTGAATTAGAAACATGCCTCAATACCGACTCACGAAACAGAAAATATTGGTAATCAAGTTTAGTTTTGTTTTTTAAACCCGTGTGTCCACCTAGTCCAAAGGTTTGTTCAGGATATTTATAGTATCGCCAATTTCCAAGTATATTGTAGCGGTTTCTTTTGGTCCATATATTAGAAAGAACGGGTATAATAATTTGCTTGTTTTGGGAGTAACTAATGCTTGTACTTATCGCCGATTGATTTCTTCCATCCAAATCGTCACTATAAAAAGCTAAGTTTCCAGCTAAAATTCCCGCTAAGCGTGTTTGCAGCGTGTAACCAATAAATGGTACAAACGTGGCTCTTGGCTTCATTGTTTTTTTACTTGACTTCTCTAATTCTTCATTTCGCCTCTTAATCCTTAAGAAGTCAATAATATCGGCGTCCTTTTGATTGTCAATTTCTTGCTTGTCATTTGATAAAACCTTTAACCTTGTAGTATCGACCTGTGAGAATGAATCCATTAAAATTAACAGAAGGCAACCAATCAATATTACACGGAAAAAAGTCATAGAAGGATGGTTCCTGTTGGTTAGTTATTGTTCAATCTTGGATTACAAATGTTTTATCGTTATTAAATTCTAAAATGGCATTTATTTTCCCTCGAATGGCAATAGCGGCTTTATAACCTTGAGGCGATTTAAGGCTCTTAATTGTGTATAAATCATCATTGGCATAAGTCAATTGATTTGTTTCATGATACAGAAAATCCGACAAGTCAATTTGTGTCAAATCCGCATTTAAACCAATTCCCAAAGCCTTAATTATTGCTTCCTTATAAGTCCAAAAAGTAAAAAGGGTCGATTCAAAATTTTCAGGGCTACTTTCAAAGATAATTTTCTTTTCCATTTCTGAAAACGAAAAAGAGGCAAAGGTTTCTAAATCCTGTAGTAATTTTATTTTTTCTATGTCAATGCCAATTTCAGCATCCCTTGATATGGCCAAAACACAAATTTTATCTCTGTATGAATAATTGAAGAAAAGTCCGGTGTTTTTTACAAATGGCTTTCCGAAATTGGTGATGCTAAATACTATACTCGATGCTTCAACTTTTAAGTAATTTGATAATACTTGCCTAACAAAGCGGTGATTGCAAGTATAGCGTACTTTCTCGGCTTCATACATGTACTCACTACATCTTCTTTTTTCCTCATTCGACAGTAATGATTCATGTTTTTCTAAGATATAATGATTTTCATTTAGTGTATTTCTCCAGATATGCACCTCACCACTTCTAATTTCCATAAATCACTTAATTAAAAGCCTAAGTTACTATGCAAACAACACGCTTGCACATTTCTTCTGTTTGCTCATTTTAAATTGGTTTAGTCTCCTACAAATGTTTCTTTTAATACAAAAACGACGGTGAGAAGGGTTACAAGCATCAAACCTACCATTAAATATACTGCATTTAACCAATTCGAAGTTGAACTATTCACCAAAGGCATTAAAAGTATTACTACTACGCCTCCTGCATTACCAGCTAACATTAAGATTCCTGTTGCCATTCCGGCTTTTTCCTTTCCGGCAATTTCTTCACTCATTGACAATAATAAAGCATATCCTGGAAGAAAAAAGAAACCCATTAATCCCCCAAGGATATAAAGTGGAACTAAGGCGCTTAAGGTACACAATGGATACAGGATAATTAAAGCAGTAAAACAACACAAGGCCAAAAACGGCTTTCTCACTTTTAGTTTATCCGAAATGGTTGGAATAACAACTGAGCCTATAATTCCTCCTATAATTAACAAAGCCCCTACAAGTCCTGTGTCTTCGGCACCAATACCATTTGGCTTTAAAATTGGTTCTAGCCAAGTTGTAAGACCATTAAAAACCCCTAATGCCAAAAAAGCAACGATAAATAATATATTCAGGTTTCTATTCTTCATCAAAAACCTTATTTCATTCATGGTATTCATCACCATTTCTTTTCCTTTTTCAATATTATTTTGTTTACCAAACAAAATAAAAAACATGGTTAGAAGAATTGAAATGATAGCAAATACTAACATGGTTTTATTAAAACCTATACTTGCATTGAGTGCAGGCGTTAATCCCATGCCAAGTGCCATACCAATTAGCATTCCTGCTGTGCCAACTCCTGTTGCCATCGCAGTTTGTTCTTTAGCGAACCAATCAGATACTAGTTTTGATATCCCATTAATGATATATGGCTGTCCAATGGCTATTCCTGTTTGTCCTATTAACAATAAATAAAAACCGCCGTCAAAAATTCGTACACATGCGAAAACTGAACTAATCACACTTCCAAGAATAATAACAAAACGATAACCCTTTGTGTCAATGAGCCTACCTGTATGTAAGGAAAGTGCTACATACAGCAATGGGAATGACAACATTAATGAACTGACCATTAGTTCACTTACATTGTATTTTAATTGAATAAAGGAAACAAGTGGAGCAAGATTAAGCCATAACATTTGACTCATTGCAGCCACGCCGAAATAGGCCATTAAAACGGCCCATCGAAATGGATTGTTGAATGAATTTTCTTTAGACATAGGTTCTTATCTTATAAAATATATAAATTTTAATTCAGCGCATTCACCAACTGTAATTAAAATTGATTCTTTACAATAATAATAAAAACTTTGGAAAAATAACCTAGCGTTCATTGCGAATTCAAACAATGTAAACTTAGCCTAGGTCATTCTAATATATCAATCCAAGACCCGAATTTTAAGGATTTATTTCTCCTTTGCAATTTGTCATTCAAACCTTAGCGCAAAAAACTAAATTGCTAGAACTTACTTTGCGTAACCGGTGGCTCTAACTTCACGAATCACAGTCACCTTTACCTGACCCGGATAAGTCATTTCAGTTTGTATGCGTTGTGAAATTTCAAATGCCAATTCTTCAGCACGTTTATCTGTAACTTTATCACTCGAAACAATCACGCGTACTTCTCTACCCGCTTGAATGGCATAGGTTTTTTCTACACCTTCATAACTCAAAGCCAAAGCTTCAAGATCTTTCAAACGCTTCATGTATTGTTCGGCAATTTCGCGACGGGCACCGGGGCGCGCACCGCTAATGGCATCACACACTTGAATGATGGGCGAATATAAAGAGGTCATTTCAATTTCATCGTGGTGGGCACCAATGGCATTTAATACTTCCGGTTTTTCCTTGTATTGTTCTGCCAATTTCATACCCAACAAAGCATGTGGCAATTCAGGTTCGTTATCAGGCACCTTACCAATATCATGTAATAAGCCGGCACGTTTGGCAATCTTTGGATTAAGACCCATTTCACTCGCCATAATCGCACACAAGTTGGCCACCTCTCTACTGTGTTGTAATAAGTTTTGTCCGTACGAAGAACGGTATTTCATACGGCCTACCATTCTGATTAATTCAGGATGCAATCCATGAATTCCCAAATCAATACAAGTGCGTTTACCGGTTTCAATGATTTCTTCCTCCAACATTTTTTTGGTTTTTTCAACCACCTCTTCAATGCGTGCCGGGTGAATACGACCATCGGTTACCAATTGGTGTAAGGCCAAACGACAAATTTCGCGACGAATAGAATCAAAACAACTTAATGTAATGGCATCAGGAGTATCATCTACAATAATTTCTACACCGGTTGCTGCTTCTAAAGCACGAATGTTACGCCCTTCACGACCAATAATTCTTCCTTTTGTTTCATCACCTTCGATGTGGAAAACAGAAATTGAATTTTCAATGGCTGTTTCAGTTGCAACACGCTGAATGGTTTGTAACACAATGCGTTTCGATTCTTTGTTAGCCGTTAATTTGGCCTCCTCCATAATGTCTTTCACATAAACCATTGATTGAGTTTTGGCTTCGGCTTTTATCGACTCAATCAATTGTGTTTTGGCTTCATCGGCTTTTAAACCGCTAATCTTTTCAAGCATTTCTACTTGTTTACGGTGCGATTTTTCAACTTCTTCTAAACGGTGTTTGTATAAATCAGTTTGCTGAACGGCTTGTAATTTGGCTTGTTCCAATTCACGGTCTTTGCGGTTCAAATCTTCCAATTTCTTATTCAACTCAGCCTCTTTTTGTTTGGCTTTGTTTTCAAGTTGATTGATATGGCTGTTTTTTTCTTGTACTGCTTTATCGTGTTCAGATTTTAATTGCAAAAACTTTTCCTTGGCTTGGAGAATTTTTTCCTGCTTAATAGCCTCCGACTTAACCTCAGCCTCCTTAATCAAGTTTTCCTTTTCTTGTTTTCCACTGGCATTTAATTTGCTACCCGCAATTAAAAAACCCGCCACAACTCCTAATATTAATGAGGCAGCAATAAATACAATCGTCAATAGTTCCATTTTAAAAAATTCTATTCCCGCCTGGGCGGAAGGGTTAATAAAAAAACGCACAAATAAATCCATCAAAGGATTCGATTTGTGCGTGAATGAGCGGACAATAGTCCGGATTAATCGATATTACCTATGTTTTTGATGTGTTCTTTCAACATCACCTCAACATCAGCAAACATTTTTTTTAAATTGCTTAATTCAGTTTCAGCTGTGGTGGCTTGCTTGTAAAGCTGCGAAACCAATTGCAGCATCACCATTCCCATCACATCCTTTTTGTCTTTGATTGCATAGTTCTTTTCGAACTCGGCAATTTTATTATTTATCAGTTCAACGGCCTCTTTAATGTTCTGTTCATCGTTCTCGTCAACCTTAAGCGGGTAAACACTTCCGGCAACTTCAACTTTTATGTTTATCTCGCTCATTTAAAGAGGGCGTTTAATTAAGCACTTAATAAAGCAATGCACTTGTCAATTTCACGCACCAAATCATTTATTTGTTCCTTCATTTGCGATCTTTCTTGTTGATCGCTTGAATTAGTTGCTAATATAACATTCTTTCTGTGATTATTCAAATCTGTAACATTAATCTTCTCTGTATCAACATGTTGCGAAATATTACTAATCACGTCGTTCATTTTCAACAATTGATTGGCCATTTGCTCCTTTTCCTCGAGTAAAACCAATCTTTCGTCATTTAAACCGTCAATCTGTTTAAACAATCGGTCAATAAATGCATCTTGCTCTTCGGTTGAAGCCTTGGTTTTAATGTTTTCCATCTCCAACTCATAAGCCGATATTTTTTCATTTAAAGAAACAATGTTCAAATTAAATGCCTTCACCTGATCGTTCATTACATTGAGTTCAGCATGCAATGCATCCTTTTCATTGCTCAAAGCGTTTACTTGCGCCGTTAACTCTTCAATTATCTCGACATTGTGAACCGAATTTTGCAATTGATTTTCGAGGTTTAAAATTTCCATTTTAGCATGGACCAGCTCTTCAGATAAAGCAGCCTTGCCGGCTTCTAAATTGGTAATTTCAAAATTCTTATTCGCTAAAATCTCCTTGTATTCATCGGTCTTGCCAAATGAAACAGCCTTTAGTTCATCCAACTCTACTTTGATTAAGCCTAATTCCGATTCCTTCGACTCTAATTGTAATTGTACCGATTCAATTTCGTTGATTAAGTTATCGTTTTCACTTATCAATTTTTGGAATTCCAAGTTTTTAGATTCCATTTCTTTCTGACTATTTTCAACCAAAGCCGAAATTTGATTTTCAAAATCCATTCGGCTTGTTGTTAAATTTGCCTCCAATTCACTCAAACGCAAATGCGCTGCTTCTAATTCTTGAGCTTTTGATTCCAATTGAGATTCATTCAAACCCAATTGATTGGTGCTGGCTTCAAGTATTAAACCCAAATTACTGATTTCATTGCTTTGACTTTCAATTTGCTGGTTTAATGCATCCAACTCTATTTGATGTGATAATTGCAATGCTTCAATCTGACTGTTTAATTCATTTACTTGTTCTGAATTGCCCATCAAAGCCTTTACCTTGTATTCCTCAAAACTCGCGTTGAGCTCGGTGAATTTAGCACTCTCAATGTTTAATTGATTTTCCAAATCACTAATTTGAAGTCCCAAATTCAACACCTCTGCACTTTTTAATTCTATTGAACTTGTTAAATCTTGAATTTGTTGAACCGATTGCTCGTTTTGCAATAAAGCTTTCGTTAACTCATCATTTAATTTTGTGTTTTGCGTATTTGAGTGAATTAATGTAACTGATAATTTTTCTTCGTACTCATTAATTAAACCCGACACCTTTAATTCATGAGCCTGGTTGGTTTCAACCAAAATGTTTTGATGCGATAAACTTAATTCAGACAATTGGTTTTGAAAACTTTCGTTCAAGCCCTGTGTTGCGTTTGTCAATTGTTCGGTTAATTGACTGATTTGGGATTCATAAGAACCAATTAATTTCTCTTCTCTACTTTCGTATTCTGATTTTAAAGCTTCGGTTTGGTGATTAAAATTTGCCGTTAATGTTTGTCTTTGTTCCTCAATGGCTGCTCTCAAGTGCGTAATTTCAGTTACGTAGTTGACTTCCAACTGTTCTTTTTCGCTGTTCAAACGGTTTTGTAATTCGCTAATCGTTTGTTGATTGGTACTGATTAATGAATCTATTTCTTCTTGGCTGCCACTTGTTATGCTGCTTAACTTTAATTCGTATGATGCTTTTAATGTCGATAATTCTGCTTCGTGATTTGCCGTTAATGTCGACACTTGCTCTTGAAAATTAATTTCAAAATTTTGTTCTTTGTTTGCAATGGCTGAATTTAAATCGTTCAACCGATTCTCATATTCTTCTTTAATCGCTTGCTCCTTGTAGGCTGCCACGGCCTTCATTTCGCTGATTTGCGTATTAAATTCATCTTTTACACTGTTTAATTCATTGTTTGCCTCTGCCTTTATGCCTTCAATTTTACTTTCGTACCCTGCTGCCAAATTGTTTAACTCATCGCGCAGTGACTGTATTTCAGACAATCTTGCTTCAATCTCATTTTGTTTTTCATTCAACTGATCTTTGATGGTGCTTCTTAACTCTTTGAAAGAAGTTAACTCAGCCTTGTAGTTGTTGTTATCACGTTCCATCACAACCAATTTGGTATTCAACACGTCGATGGTTACCTGCAATCGCTTACAGTCTTCATCACGCATGATGAGCTGATTACGGTAATCACTTAAGGAGCGTTTCAACTCATTAAATTCTTTACGAAGGATTAAATCATTGTCTAATACTTGTTGTAATTCAGATTTTAAACTTTCTACAGTCATTGGTGGCAATTTTGTTTGCGATAAAAATAACCAAGTAAACGGCCAAGAAAACCCGGCAAAGGCATTATGATTAAACAGGCTTGTGTTAATTAAACCTTAGCTTATCAAAGTTGATTTGTTAATAAAGCAAGTTTTATTACAAATAATTTTTGATGCCTGAAACGAGAAATCAAAAACTCAAATTCCATTTTTATGCACGCCATATTTTTTTTGGCAAATATTTATTTTGTAAAAAAGCAAAAACATTTTTAGCACAAGCTTCATGCATACCGAACAGTTCGTTCCGATTCGGCGAAACCGTCTTTTTTAACGTTAAAGGCAGGGCTTGCTACTTCTAACATCGTGTTGCATTCAAGGAAAAGAATATTTTAAGCCAAAAAGGGCCAAAGGGCTGAAATAATTGCAAAAAACCCGAAAAAATTCAGGTATTTTTTGTATCTTTAACCTCTTAAACTTAATTACCACATGAGGCAGCTAAAAATTACCAAATCAATCACCAACCGTGAAAGCGCATCTTTAGACAAATATTTGCAAGAAATTGGACGTGAAGAATTAATCACCGCGGAAGAGGAAGTTGTTTTAGCGAAAAAAATTAAAGATGGCGATCAACGTGCCTTAGAAAAATTAACCCGCGCCAATTTGCGTTTCGTGGTTTCAGTTGCAAAACAATATCAAAATCAAGGTTTAAGTTTACCTGATTTAATCAACGAAGGTAATTTGGGTTTAATTAAAGCGGCTCGTCGTTTTGACGAAACACGTGGTTTTAAATTTATTTCATATGCCGTATGGTGGATTCGTCAAAGTATTTTACAAGCTTTGGCTGAACAAAGCCGTATTGTGCGTTTACCGCTTAACCAAGTAGGCTCACTAAATAAAATCAACAAAGCATACAGCAAATTAGAACAACAATTTGAACGCGAACCAAGTGCCGAAGAGTTGGCTGATATTCTTGATTTACCAATTGACAAAGTAAGTGATACCATGAAAGTGAGCGGTCGCCACGTTAGTATGGATGCGCCTTTTGCCAATGGTGAAGAAAGCAGCTTGTTAGATGTTTTGGTAAATTTAGATTCACCAAAAGCCGACACAGGTTTAATGAATGAATCATTGAGCAAAGAAATTGACCGTGCATTAAGTACATTGACAGAAAGAGAAAGAGATGTTGTGAAATTGTTTTTTGGCATTGGATTAAACCATGGTTTAACTTTAGAAGAAATTGGCGATAAATTTGATTTAACCCGCGAACGCGTTCGTCAAATTAAAGAAAAAGCAATTCGTCGATTGAGACACAGCAGCCGCAGTAAATTATTACAACAATATTTAGGTTAATCATAAAGCCCCGCATCAGCGGGGTTTTTTTTAGTTAATTTTATTCATGCTTACTTTTGTTAAGACCCATTTCAAAAAAACATTTGCCATTTCAATTTCCATTGGTTTAGGATTGGTTTTCTTGTACTCTGCCTATACCAAGCTTGTTCCGGTAATTGAAACCTTTGAATTTACTTTTATCGACATTGGCATTGCCAATTGGTACACAGCGCCAATTATCGCTCGTTTGCTTATTGCACTTGAAATTTTTGTCGGTGTTTTATTGATTGCCAATTACCGCCTCAAGAAATTAAGCTTACCGCTAACCATCGGTCTTTTACTTTTTTTTATACTTTACCTTATTGGCACCATGCTGGTAAGCGGCAATAGCGTTAACTGTGGTTGTTTTGGCGAACACCATCACATGTCGCCTTTACAAGCCATTGTTAAAAATTTAATCATGATCGCCGGGGCTTTGATTGTGTATTTTCTATATGAAGGATGGTCTGCAAAAATGAATGCGCTTATTTTAAGTCTAACGGCTGTGAGTGTATGCATACTTCCATTCATTATTAATCCCATTGATTATACATACAGCTCAAACAATTTAGAAGAGAAAGTGAATTACCCATTGCCGCTTGAATTATTATATCAGCCTGAAGACACTGCTAAAGTTGAAGTGCCAAAAGTAGAACTCAGAAAAGGGAAACAGGTGCTTGCCTTTTTAAGTTTAACGTGTTCGCATTGTCGCATTGCTGCAAAGAAATTCAGACTGATTAAAAAAGAAAATCCCGGCATCCCAATTTATTTTGTTTTGAACGGTGATAAGAAAAATTATCTGCCATTCATCAACGATACCAAAGCCGATAATATACCTAGTTCATTTTGTTTAGGAAAAAGTTTTGTTCAATTGGCTTCAGCGCAGCTACCGCGAATTTATTATCTCAACAATGGCGTGGTGGTGAAAAAAGTTGATTATTTTGAATTGAACCAATACCAAATTGAAGCTTGGTTGGCAGAAACAAAATAATAATCGAAAAAAATTACTCTTGGTTAGAATGAACCGGTAAGAAGCTCACGATAAATTTGAAAATATTAAAATAAGCAGGCTTGTTCATTGGTTCAATATCCCCTTCGTTTGTGCTTTGCGACTTTAGTTCAGTGTCGGCATTAATCTTTATACCTGTATTTAAAGATTGGTTATACGTTGGTTTGATTAAACGCATAAAAGTTAAGCTTAAAGCAAAAAACAAGCATATGCCTGTAAGGATTAATTTTATCTTTTTGCTTTGCATCATTTCCGACACAAAATAAAAGAATAAAAATGATTGTTTCAGGAATTTAACATTCTAAAACAATTTCTTAACACTATTTCTTTTTAACAGCTTGTTGGCGTTGTTTGGCCATGTCTTCCAAACGCTTTTGAAAGTTGGATACTTTCATTGGCTTTTTCATATTGGCTTCGAGCTGTGCCCTGATTTTGTTGTCGCTTACAATCTTTTTAATGATCCAGTTTTGCAAGAAAGTGAACATGTTGGCCAAGAAATAATACCAGCTTAATCCTGCAGCATAACGGTTCATAACGGCCAAAAAGATCACCGGCATAAAATACATCATGAATTTCATGCCCGGCATTTGTGTGCTGCCTTGCTGTGGCATCATACTGCTGTTCATGTACGTGTAGATAATCGTACTCACAAACATTAAAGCGGCAAACAAACTCACGTGATCACCGTAGGCCCAGCCAATAAATGGCACATTACCGAATGTCCATATACTATCATAAGTACTTAAATCGCTAGCCCACATGAAGCCTTTTTGACGAAGTTCGATGGCCGCCGGCACAAAGTTAAACAAGGCAATAAGGATTGGGAATTGTAACAAAAGCGGTAAACATCCCGATAATGGATTAACCCCGGCTTTTCGATACAAGGCCATTTGCTCTTGTTGTTTTTTCATCGGGTCGGCATTTTTTTCAAACTTGGCGTTTAATGCGTCGGTTTCAGGCTTTAAAACACGCATTTTTGCACCACTCATATATGTTTTGTAAGCAATTGGTAACAACACAATTTTTACGATTAAGGTAAGGACCAAAATAACCAATCCCATGTTGAGGAAATTTAATCCGTTAAACAAAGGAATTACCAACCATTTGTTGATGTAACTAAAGATGCTCCATCCTGTAGGAATTATTTTTTCTAATTCTATATCATATTGCGAAAGGGTATTGTAATGGTTTGGACCGAAATAAAAACGAAAATCAAATTTTTCATTGGCGGCATGGGTAAAAGGTACACCCAATTCGGTTGATGCGGCCTTTACAACTTTACTGGAATTAGGTCGAAGTGATGAATGCACATAACTGCCTGCTTTGCTAAAGGTACGATCGGCAATAATTGTGGAATTAAAAAACTGTTGTTTAAAACACACCCATTTAACATCGGCCTCACCAATTTCTTTCTTTTCATCTTTGGCAACGTTGATGTAATCCGGACTATTCACATCCTGTTTAAAATAAACAGTAGCCACTTCTCTTTCTTTTACGATATATTGTTCTTGCGAAGGATACAACATGCTCCAATTCAATTGCAATTGATCTTCTGTTTGAGAAATGATGGATTGCATGCCAACAAATTGAATTTGGCTGTTCACAATGTAATCACCGTCTTTTAAAGTGTATTTAAAATCAATGTAACTACCGGCTTTTTCAGTTTGTAAACGCAAGGTAATGGCATTGGCAGATTTTTCAACGGCTTTAAAATAAAATTCATCAGTTAGGTAAATGCGTGAGCGATCGTAAGCATTTAATACCAATGCGAAGCGGGTTGAATCTTTTTCAAATAAAACCAAATTGTTTGTTTGGTTCGGACGGTGGTAATCTTTCAATTCTACTTGTTGTATCACCGCACCTTTATTTGATACACTCACTTTGATTTTGTCGTTTTCTAAAACGAAATTTTCTTCAGCACCATTCAAGGCTGCTGTAAAATCACGGTATTTGGTTTTTATCTCTGAGTTTTTAGCGCTATCCGACAACATCGGAATGGCCTTCACTGTATCTTGTGTAACTTGTTGCGCCTCAATTTTTGCGGCTTCAACAGCTACTTGTTGCTTTTGCACCAACTCTAATGAATCTTTAATTCTTTTGCTTCTTGCTATTTGTTCTTTGCTTGGCCCGCTGAAATATAACCAAACACCAAGTATCACAGCAATTAATCCTAATCCTAATAACGAATTTTTGTCCACCTTAATGAAATTTTAAGGGGCAAATTTAGCATTTATTTAGCTGGAAAAAGGGATTTAATCCCCCTGACAAACAAGTTTTTTAAAACTTTTCGCCCTCTAATTTTGCCACCACGGCGCTGGCCACAGCATTGCCAATAACGTTAGTAGCGCTGCGTCCCATATCCAAAAGCTGATCTACAGCCAATAATAGCAACAATCCTTCACCCGGTATTTTAAACATACTTAACATCCCGGCTATCACAACGAGCGACGCGCGAGGTACTCCGGCCATACCTTTACTGGTAATCAATAAAATCAACATCATTTTAATTTGATCACCTGTGGCGATATCCATGCCATAACTTTGGGCAATAAACACAGTGGCAAAGGTCATGTACATTATACTGCCATCGAGATTAAAAGAGTAGCCCAAGGGCAAAACAAAACTTACAATACGGTTGCTGATACCATGCTTTTCGAGGGCTTCAATGGTTTTAGGCATGGCGCTTTCGCTACTGGCGGTGCTAAAGGCCAACAATACCGGTTCTTTAATGTCTTTGATTAATCGCACATAATTGATTTTAAAAATTAAGCACACAATAAATAGCACACCAAAAACAAAAAACAAAAGGCCGCCAAAAAAACAAGCAATGAGATACAAATACCCGGTGAGTACTTCAAAACCTTGCTGTATCACCACTGCGCTGATGGCACCAAAAACACCAAGGGGTGCAAAATTCATCACATAATTGGTAACCTTAAACATAATATGGCTCAAACTCTCAAAAGCTTTGATCATCATTTTACCATGTTCGCCCAATGAAGAAGCGGCGATGCCAAAAAACAAAGCGAATACTACAATTGGCAAAATATCGTTAGCAGCCATTGATTTAATTAAACTTTCAGGAATCACATGATCAATAAAATTCTTTGAGGTTTGCGCAGTGGTTTTAATGCCCGATTCTACACCTGCTTCAGGTATACTTAAATGCATCACCTTACCCGGTTCAAACCAGTTTACCAATACCAAGCCCAAAGCCAATGCAATTAAGGTGGCGCAAGTAAAGTAGATGAGTGTTTTTAAACCAATTCTTCCAACACTTTTAAAATCGCCTACTTTAGCAACTCCTAAAACCAAAACGCTTAGCACCAAGGGTGCAATTATCATTTTAATAAGATGCAAAAAGATATCACTGAGAATGGAAAAATTTGACGCCACTTGCCGCTTCTGTTCATTATATTTTGCCGTTTCATATTTTAGTTCAGCTTTTTCAATGGCAGACTTTGTGTTTTGGTTGTAAGCCGATAAGTTGGCTTCGTACTTAAACTTATTGCTTGTAATTGATCTATTAATGATGTACCCGGTTAACAAGCCCACTATCATTGAAAGCAGGATATAAAGGATTAATTTGTTTTTTTTGAAATTCATGTGCTTGTTTTAAAATTATAAATATTCAACCAGGCTTTCCATCTTCATGCCGCGCGATCCTTTAATTAGAATGTGGCTGTTTTGTAAATGCATTGTTTTTATTAACTCAATACATTGTTTGGTGCTCTCCAATTTTGTGAATGAATGTCCTGATGTTTTTTGAAAATTTGGTCCAACCAAAATCACATGTTGAAAGTTTTTTTGAATCAAAAGGTTTACTATGGCTTGGTGTTCGGCTTCGGCGTACTCGCCCAATTCGAACATATCACCTAAGCATAAAACTTTATGATTGGCTGTAAGCTTCGCGAAATTATCGATGGCCACACGCGTGCTATTCGGGTTGGCATTATAGGCATCAAGAATCACCGTATTGCTTTTGGTTTTCACCAATTGCGAGCGATTCATGTTTGGGTGGTAGTTCGCTAAGGCATCGATGATGTGTTGTTTCGGTACCTCAAAATAGGTTCCAATACAGCAGGCTGCCAAACAATTTACCAAATTATAATGGCCAATGATATGGGTATGAATGTTTTCGAGGTTCGACCAAGGTGTGGTGTCGTTGCTATTTTTAAATTGAAATGAAACCGTTTCTGAATTTGTAATATCCTTGGCCAATACATCAGAATTTTGATGCATTGAATAAGTTGTTTTTGCGATGCCACTCGATAAATCCATCAGCACTTCATCATCGGCGTTCACAAATAAGCGGCCGCGGTGGCTATTGATGAATCGGTACATTTCACTTTTTCCTTTTTTCACCCCTTCAATGCCGCCAAATCCTTCTAAATGCGCTTTACCAATATTGGTAATGAGCCCAAAATCAGGTTCGGCGATGCGGCACAGTTCATCGATTTCGCCTTGGTGATTGGCCCCCATTTCAATGATGGCAAATTGGTGTTGGCTTGTTATGGATAAAATCGTAAGTGGCACACCTATGTGATTGTTTAAATTACCGAAAGTGGCCAAAGTATCATACTTTTTTGATAACACGGTTGCCACCAACTCTTTGGTGGTGGTTTTGCCGTTGCTGCCTGTAATGGCTAAAAAAGGAATTCTTAGTTGTTTGCGGTGGTAATTGGCAAGCTGCTGTAAGGTTTGGAGCACATTTTCAACCAAAATGGTTTGAGGCAACACATGGTATTTTTCTTCATCAATAATGGCGAATGAACAACCTTGTTCAATGGCTTTTGCAGCAAACTCATTGGCATTAAAATGATCGCCTTTCAGCGCAAAAAAAAGAGAATCTTTTTCAATCTTACGGGTATCGGTACAAATTTTTTGACCGGACGTTAAATAATGGGCATATAATTTTTCGATGGCGGTATGTTGCTGCATGGCTACAAAATAAAAAAACCCTCAGGTGAATACCTAAGGGTTTTATTTAAATTATTAACATTCATTATTTACCGCCTAATCCTACAGGACTACCAACGCGGGTCATTGAACATCTAAAGCCTAACCATGAAGTGGATTGACGTTGATCTAAGTATCTTCTTGCACCCGGATTTAAGAAGTAGGCGCGATCTCTCCAGCTACCACCTTTGTAAACCCTTGCCTTATCATTGATGAGGGAAGTTTTTGCGTATTCATACATTAATTTCCCTGCTTTTTCACCATAGGCATCTTCACCTTGGTCGAAATAAATGCTTGAATTTACATCACCATCTAAATAACTGATGTAATCAGCAGTTTTATAATTTCTTCTTTCATCCAAATTGTCGGTAGGTACTGCTACTGAAACTTCTCTCCATTTAACGCGACCAGGAATATCAGATTTACCTTCAGGATTTGCATTGCTGTTACCTTGAAGATCTTTGGTCATAATGGTTAAAACACTGTCTTCAACTTCAACTGCTTCTTGGTTCACAACACCGTGAGCACTAGGAAGGCTAACTTTGTGTTTGAATTTCTGGTAAGCAGGCCCATCAACATTGGTTACAATTTCACCGCCCAAACCACCAATTAAAGTGGTACTATCACGTACTTGGGTACTGAAAACGTTACCTCTAAACGGTCTGAATTCGTCGGCATCTTGCGAAGTACTGGCGCGATAAACGTCCATTACCCATTCACAAACGTTACCGGCCATGTTATATAAACCGTAATCGTTAGGCCAGTAGCTGTATACCGGAGCGGTAACATCGGCGTTATCATTTAAGTAACCTGCTGTACCCATGTAATCACCGGCACCTCTTACAAAGTTGGCGTTGATTTGACCAAGATACTTATCGGTAGCATTACGCACACCGTGACCGTTCCAAGGGTAAATTCTTCTGTCGGTGATGCGCTCGCCAATTGTGTTACCAATTAAGCCATAAGCAGCATATTCCCATTCAGCTTCGGTTGGGAGACGGTATTTAGGTAAGAAGATACCATCTTCCATGCGCACTTCTCTTTCAGGATTTTGGGCATCAAAAGAAGGCAATTTTGTTTTTAACTGACCTTGCCATTTACCTGAAAGGTAAGCTTCGGTACTGAAATAATCTTGATCAGAAGGTTGAGGGTTGTGTTCTAATAAACCTTCACGTATTAAAATGTATTCATTCACGCGGTCGGTTCTCCAAGCGCAGAAATCGTTTGCTTGTAACCAGTTAACACCTACAACAGGATAATCGCGATAAGCAGGGTGACGCAAATAATATTCAACAAATGGCTCATTGTAAGCCAATTTTTCGCGCCAAACCAAAGTATCCGGTAAAGCCTTATAATAAATATCAGGGAAAGTTGGACCAAATACGCGGGCTGTCCAGTATAAATATTCTACGTAAGAAAGATTGCTCACCTCGGTTTCATCCATATAAAAAGAAGAAACAGTTACACGACGAGCCACGTTGTTCCATTCGTAAGTAACATCATTTTCGCTTCTTCCCATAGAAAAGGTACCACCTTCGATTAAAACCAATCCGGGACCGGTTTCTTGCTCTTCGTAAGGTGGTTTTTCAAAACCACCATTGGTTGGGTCGTTGTAAGCCCAACCGGTAACCGGAGATCTTTCTTGAGAACATGAAACCAAAACAATTGCCAAGATAATGGCAAGCGATTTTTGGTTTTTTATCCATTTTATATTCATAACTGTATTTAATTAAAACTCTATAACGAACTTATTAGAAAAAGGTTACACAAATGTATTAAAAAGATGGGCAACTCATTACTCTGTACTTTTTCTTTTTGGTTTTACATTCAAATTGCATTTGAATTGAAATTTCATGAGAACCACCTGTATTACCTGCCAACTTATTGATTGTCACGTCGTAACTATATCCAAATTTAAAATTTGTGTTTTGAATACCGATTAATGCAATCATGGCATCGCTGTTTCTGTACCACAAACCTGCAACAAAAGGCCCCTTTACATAATAAATCCCCAAATTTAGTTGGCGAAATGTTTGTTGGGCCTGGAACAAAATATTTGGGGAGATATAACTTTCGTTGCCTTTTTCTAAAGGAATGATAGCGCCGGCGTGTGCCGTGAATTTGGCGGGAAGTTTTGATGTTCCTTGTAAACCCTCATCGGGTTGAGTAATATGGTGGGCGGCTAAGCCAAAGAAATAACGTTTGCTGTAACCCAACATACCCACCGAAAAATCGGCATTCTTTTTAGTGGCTTGTGGTTGTGTTTCACGTGTATTGTATACAAAGCCTCTTCTCGAGTCGATCATATCGCCAAAAGTGAGGTTACGGGTATCTAAAGATTTTTGCAAATAGGTAGCTTGTAAGCCAAATTTTAAAGAAAATTCGCGGTTAACCTGCGCTAAATAAGAATAAACCAAACTGGCGTTGGTGGTTTTTAACACACCTCTTGCTTGGTCATCTTGCGTAACGATAATCCCTACACCGCCGGCCAAAGGATCTACGTGCATATCCCCTGAAAAGGAATAAGTTACATATCTGGCATTTAAATTTGGCCATTGATTACGGTAATTCATGGCTATGCGTGGACATCTTGCAGAGCCCGCAAAGGCAGGATTAAGGTATAATGGGTTAGCATAAAACTGTGTAAACTGAGGATCTTGAGCTTTAAGACCGTTCAGAATTGCAGTAAATGCAAGTAATGAGAAGAGTACGCGACGAATCATATGAGCATGTATAGCTAACCTAATTTGACAAATATAGAAATACATTTTGATAAACAAAAAAAATGCTAAACAATAATTTTTATCAAATATGCGTTAATTTGTAGTATCAGTAAATAAATTCATTTTAAACATGGGTATTTATTCTAAAAAAAGCGTTTTTATTGGCATTTTATTGTGCTTTTCCCTGATTTTTAACGCTCAAACTGAAAATAAGTCCAATTTCGGAAATACCGGTTCAATTGCTGCTCAAACATCAAACATTGAAAGACTGAGTGAAGCGGATACTTCAGTTATTAAAATTTCTTTGAGAAACGGCGCATTTGCCGCCGAAAAAAATTTCCTGCCTTATTATGCACTTTCATACACCACCGATTATCGTGAAGTGGCTTTACCAAAATTAACAGTAAAAAAAACAATGCCGGTGGGTGCCGAAGCATCAAAAATTTTATTAAAGTACTACAGTGAATTCATAACTAATGAATTTACTTTGTTTTCAAAGGCCAGTTTATGCAGGGGCGAAAATTTAAACCATTACCAACTGTTACCATTTAGGCTTAATCAGCAAAATCAGTTTGAAGAACTAATTGAATACGACATTCAGTGGCAAGTGACTCAAAATGCACAAGCAAATGCAGCAAAGCCTAGTGCAGGTTTTAGCTCAAACTCGGTGTTGGCTAGTGGCAACTGGTTTAAAATTGGTGTAACTAAAAGTGGGGTGTATAAAATATCCAAAGATTTTTTGACCAATATCGGAATCAATACCGCAAACATTAATCCCAAAAACATACATATATATGGTAATGGCGGAAAAATGCTTCCTGAAAGAAATAAAGATTTTAGATATGATGATTTACAAGAAAATTCAATTGCTGTAATTGGCGAAGAGGATGGCAAATTTGACAATGCCGATTACATTTTATTTTATGCCACCGGTGCTGATAACTGGAGCAGAAACAAGAGTGGGGGATTAAAATTTAGGGTAAGCAAAAATTTGTACAGCGATACTAGTTTTTATTTTATCAATGTGAATACAACTTCCGGAAAGAGAATTGCTCAACAAAATTCTTCAAGTCAAACCAATCAATTCGAAACATCGAGTTACGACTACTACAATTATCATGAAGAGAATGTGGTAAATTTTGGCAAAAGCGGTCGCGACTTTTATGGTGAATTTTTTGATTATGTAAAAAACTATCAATTCACTTATCGTGAAAACAATTTTGTTTTAAACGACAGTATTCTTTGTGATGTATCGTTGGTGGGCATTAACACCGACACTTCGAATTTTAGAGTAAGCGGAAACGGATTAAATTTTATTGTCACCACAGGCTCAATTAATCCCAATCTTGCTTATGAAGATTATGCAAAACCGGGTTATAAATTTGGATGGGCAATGAATAAGTCGGCCGCAGAAATAAATATTAACGTTGAAAAACTAACGGCCAAAAGTATTGGCTATTTGGATAAGGTAACGCTTAATGCACGCAGGCAATTGGTGATGAACGGACAACAATTTACTTTCAGGGATTCAAGAAGCGTTGGCGCCGGAAAGTTTACCAAATTCAACATCACAAATACTTACAATTCGGAAGTGAACATTTGGGATGTAAGTGATCCTTTACATCCGAGTGATATTGTTTTTATGCAATCGAACAACGTTCTTTCATTCACTGCTTCAGCTGATAGTTTAAAAGAATATTGTGTTTCATCCAACAGCGATTATTATACGCCGGCCTTTGTTGGGAAAATTGAAAATCAAAACTTACACGCCATTCAGCAAGCCGATTATTTAATCATTTGCCATCCTATATTCATGCAAGAATCACAGCAATTGGGTGCCTTTCATTTGCAGAAAGAAGGACTCACTTATCAAGTGGTGAACACAGATCAAATTTACAATGAGTTTAGCAGTGGACGACAAGATATTTCGGCAATTAGAGATTTTATCCGCATGGTGTATTCACGCAATGTGAATGGGTCAAAACCATTAAAGTATGTTTTGTTAATGGGTAGAGGTTCGTACATTAACCAGTCGAGGAGCATAACCAACAACAGTAATTTAATTCCAACATATCAATCAATTAATTCTTTATCTGAAACGCAAAGCATTGCCACGGATGATTTTTATGCTTTAATGGATCCGGATGAAGGACAAAATGCAGAAAATTATGGCAGCATCGATTTGGCCATAGGACGCATCATTTGTAAATCAAATGATGAAATGAAGGCTGTATTGAATAAAATTTACAATTACTATAAAACTGATGCCAATTTACAAGTTAATCCAACTGAAAGCACCTATGTGAGTGATGCCTCATCGATGGGCGATTGGCGCAACAACTTATTGTTTTTGGCCGATGATGAAGATGGTGCCGAGCACATGAAACAATCGAATGTACTCACCTCTGTGGTGACATCCTTGGATGCAAATTACAACATCGACAAGGTGTATTTGGATGCTTATCAACGTTTCAGTACAGCAGGTGGCGCAAGGTTTCCGGACGCATCAGAAGATTTTGTGAAGCGAATTTCTAAAGGCGCTTTGTTATTTAATTACACCGGTCATGGCGGTGAGGTTGGCTTAACGGCTGAGCGCATTATAGACATTGATATCATTAACAGTTTAAACAATTTTAATAAGCTTCCTTTATTTGTAACGGCCACTTGCGAATTCAGTCGTTATGATGATCCGGCGCGCACATCTGCCGGGGAATTGTGTTTATTAAATGCCAAAGGTGGAGCCATAGCCCTTTTCACAACATGTCGTTTGGCTTATTCGGGACCTAATTTTACGCTCAATTCAATTTTATTAACCAATACCTTTTCAAGAACAAAAGCAGGCAAGCGACCAACCTTGGGTGAAATTGTGCAAATGACCAAATCAGATGCAAGAATTGGCCAATCATATGTGTACGCCAATTTTCACTTATTGGGTGACCCTGCCATGACCTTGGCCTATCCTAAAGACAAAGTTTTCACAACACAAATCAACCAAAAAGCAATTACAACAAGTAGTTCAGACACCTTAAAGTCGCTGTCGAAAATTACAGTTACTGGTTATGTTGGAGATGCCAATGGTAACAAATTAAATTTTAATGGCTTGGTTTATCCTACTGTATTTGATAAGGAACAAGATGTTGTGTGTTTAATGAACACTGATAAATCGGCCGCCAATTATCCTTTGGGCCCCGGTGATAATGCATTGATTCCGTTTCAATTTAAATTACAAAAAAATATTTTGTACCGCGGTAAAGCCTTGGTAAGTAATGGTGATTTTTCGTTCACATTTATGGTGCCAAAAGACATCAGCTTCGCTTATGGTCCGGGTAGGATTAGTTATTATGCTACAACCGGCACGAGTGACGCAAACGGATACCACAGTAAAATTGTGGTTGGAGGTGCCTCGAATAATATCAGTAACGATAAGGATGGTCCGCTGGTGCATTTATATTTAAACGACAAAAGTTTTGTAAACGGCGGATTGACCAATGAAAATCCGGTTTTGTTTGCCAATTTGGTTGATTCGAGTGGAATTAATACGGTGGGTACCGGCCTTGGGCATGATATTTCCGCCATTTTGGATGCCAAATCAAGCAATCCCATTATTTTAAATGATTATTATGAGGCTGATTTAAACAGTTATCAAAGTGGCAGGGTGCGTTATCCATTTAATGATTTGAGTGAGGGCCAGCATTCGGTAGCCTTTAAAGTGTGGGATATTCAAAACAATTCGAATACTGTTTATGCTGATTTTGTTGTGGCCAAGAGTGCAGATTTGGCTTTGAAGGAAGTGATGAATTATCCGAATCCTTTTACCACGCATACCCAATTTTTATTTCAGCACAATCAAACCTGTGTGCCATTAAAGGTAACTGTTCAAATTTATACGGTGAGTGGTAAAGTGGTTAAAACCATTCAACAGATGGTAAACTGCGACAATGGTAAGATGGAAGCCGTTGAATGGGACGGCAAAGATGATTACGGACAGCGAATTGGCAGGGGTGTTTACATCTATAAACTGGCTATCATTAATCCGGAAAACAAAAAAGCCGAAAAAATAGAAAAATTAGTGATTCTAAATTAGTAAATTTGCCGATTGCATTACCGGCATGACAGAAGATAAATACATGAAATCAATCTTAAGCACCGCATTAGTTACTTTATTTGTTTCTAAATCATTTAGTCAGGCTACCAGTACTTTGAGTACAACGCAATTAAGTGGCGCCTTAAATCCTATTACTACTTCAGTGCCATTTTTATTAATTAGTCCCGACAGTAAACAAGGCGGCATGGGCGATGTAGGAGCCGCAACAGATTGTGACATTAATTCGATTCATTGGAATGGCAGTAAATTGGCGTTTGCCGAAAAACAATTTGGCACCGGATTTACTGTAACACCTTGGTTAAGATCATTGGTTCCGGACATCAACATGTATTATTTGGCGGGATATGGAAAATTAAACGACAAACAAACTGTTGGTGGTTCGTTGCGTTATTTTAGTTTGGGAAATATTGATTTAACCAACGATCAAGGTATTCGTACAGGTAATTTTAAACCAAATGAATTTGCGATTGATTTGTGTTTTGCGCAAAAATTATCAAAATATTTTTCATTGGGTGTTGCAACCAGGTTCATTAATTCAAGCATCAGTCGTGTATATTTTCAAGGCAGTTCGGGAAATGCAGCCAGCACTGTGGCGGTTGATTTAAGCATGTATTTTAAAAGTAACAAGTTTAAATTATCTGATAAAAAAGCAGTTGCTACTGCAGGATTGGCTTTGACCAATATGGGTGCCAAAATTAAATACTCGAATGATCAAAATTTTATTCCAATTAATTTAAGATTGGGTGGTGGCTTAAAAACAGAAATTGATCAATACAATAGCATTGCGGTTTATACCGACTTTAATAAATTGATGGTGCCAAGTCCTCCGGTATATTCCACTGCAATTAATCCGGCTACCGGTCAAGCAAGTATTGTTATTGACCCTTCAACCGGCAACAAGGTGATTGCCAAAGGAAAGAATCCGAATGTTGACGTGGTAACAGGTATGTTACAATCATTTGGTGATGCACCGGGTGGATTTAAGGAAGAATTAAAAGAAATTAATATTGCCACCGGTTTAGAGTATGCCTATAACAACGTATTGGCTGTAAGAACCGGTTATTTTTATGAACCTAAAACAAAAGGTGGCCGTCAGTATTTAACATTTGGCATGGGATTTAAATTTAAGGTGATTACAGTTGACGGGTCGTATTTGGTGCCAACATCGTTGCGTAATCCATTACAAAACACCTGGCGCATCACATTGAGTTTTAATTTCGATTCGGTTTCTAAAACAGAAGAGGGCGAAAAAGAAGGCGCCAAGCCATAAATTCCTGCACAGTTTTATGTGCAAAATTGTTTTTAATTTTTTTAAAAGCCAAGCGATAGATGCACATCTTTGTGTATGCGCATTTTCATTATTGCAATCGGATTTTTCACATTGTTATTTTCGGCGTGTAACAATTCGTCGAATCTTGAAAAAAACAAAACAGTTTTTAATTACAATGAATTAAACGGTGTTACCTCATTAGATCCTGCGGCTGCGGCTAATTTTGAAAACATCTGGCCGGTGAATCAAATGTTTAACGGTTTGATTGAAATGGATGATCATTTAAACTTAAGGGCCGGCATAAGCAAACGTTTTGAGATTAGTGCAGATAAAAAGGAATACACCTTTCATTTAAGAACGGATGTTTACTTTCACGACAATGTGTGTTTTGAAAGTGGCAAAGGTCGAAAGGTACTTGCCTCTGATTTTGTATTTAGTTACAACCGTTTGTTCGACAGTAAAGTGAGCAGTGCCGCGGGTTTGCTTGAAAAGGTTGACCGCAATGAAAAAACCCATTACAAAGGATTTGAAGCCGTAAACGACAGCACATTTAAAATTTATTTAAAAGAACCCTATGCGCCATTTTTAAGCATTTTAAGCATGAAGTATTTTGGTGTTATTCCATTTGAGGCAATAGAATATTATCATCAAGACTTCAGAAAAAACCCTGTAGGCACAGGACCCTTTCAATTTAAAATATGGGATGAAGGTTCAAAATTAATCATGGTGAAAAATCCACATTATTTTGAATTTGATTCGAACAATGTGCGTTTGCCTTATTTGGATGCGGTAACGGTATCATTTATTAAAGACAAAGAAACGGCCTTCATGGAATTTTTAGCCGGTAAATTCGACATGTTGAGTGGTGCAGATGCCTTTAATACAAGTGAAGTATTAAACAAGGAAGGCGATTTAAGAGACTTTTACAGCAAAAAATTTGTATTGCAAAAAGAAGTCTTTTTAAAAACAGATTACATTGGTTTTTTGGTCGACAGCGCGATGCCCGTTGTGAAACAATCACCGATAAGATTGAAAGCAATAAGAAGGGCCATCAACATGGGTTTTGATAGAAATAAATTGATTAAATATTTACGCAACAATGTGGGTTATGCTGCAAGCTCGGGATTTATTCCAAAAGGGATGAATAGTTTTAGTGTTGATTCGGTGAAAGGATACAGTTATGATCCTGATCGTGTAAAACAATTGTTGATAGAAGCCGGTTACCCAAATGGCATGGGGCTTCCGGAGATTGTGATGCACATTACCGACACGTATAAAGAGCAGGCTGAGTTTATACAATCACAATTGGCAGAAAACAATATTCGTGTGCAAATCAGCATTGATAAACCCTCTGTTTTGCGGCAAGCCGTGAACAGTGGTGAATATGATTTTTTTAAAAAATCGTGGGTGGCCGATTATCCGGATGAAGATAATTTTATGGCTTTGTTTTACAGTAAAAATTTCACTCCCCAAGGTGTTAATTTTTTCCATTTCAAAAATCAAACCTTTGATCGTTTGTATGAAAAGGCATTAAACGAAACAGATCAAGCCGTTAAAAACCAATTGTATCAAGCCATGGAACGCATCCTTATTGAAGAGTCGCCCGTGGTGCCATTGTATTACGATGAAGTGGTGAGATTGGTTCAAAAAAACATTCAGCAATTGGGTACCAACCCGATGAATTTACTGAGCCTAAAAACGGTTAAGAAAGTGCCTTAGATGTCGCTTTCATTTTTGATGAGTCGTTTAAAAAAAACGAAATCATTTTTCATTTCAAAAAATTGCAAAAGGTTGATTTTTGTTGATTTCACAAACAAAGTCAGCGACAAGATGAAGATGACGGCATAACTGATATTGGCTGTATAAGCCGCGCCGATGGTATCAAAACGATCAATGAAGAAGGGTGCAAACACCAAAGTGGCCAAAAAGCCGAAAGCATTGCTTAGCAAAATAAATTTTTGTTTCCCGATACCTGAAAAATATTGATTGATAACTGAAAACACACTCATCATGAGGATGGCGGGAGCGTATGCCAGCATTAGCGATTTAACACCAGTGAAACCCGCGCCTAGGAAAAAAACGAATACAGATTCAGGAATAAAAGCCAAAACAAAGATAAAGAGGGCGCTACTGATAAACGCCAGTTTGACGAATCGTAAAGTGTAATCGGCAGAGTTGGCTTGTTTGGATTGATTGGCAATTTTAGAAATGAGCACCGGCGCCAAGCTGTTTACGATTAACAGCACCGATTCCATGAGCATACAGGCAGCAGCGTATAATCCCACTTTTTTGGTATCCGACAAAACATAAAAACTTAAACGGTTGCAAAAAATTAAAAGTAAAAAGGCGGCTTGAAAATAAAAACCATTGGTAAGAATTTGAGATAAATGAAAAGGCGTTTGATTGGTTTGTTTGGTTTGATGCACTTGATACAAGGCATAAGACGAACCGATAAAAGCCAAAAGGAAAGAAAATAAGAGCGGATAGATATAACTTTGGAAGGTGTAACTTTTAAAATAAAAAACAGAAACTAGGATGCCAAGCAATAATGTAAAAGGTTGAAAAAAGGCCAATATATTAAATGACTTGATGGCTTCTTTTCCCAGTAACAGCATGCTGTTGAAGGTATTTAGAATCACTAACAATGAAATGATGTAGGCTAAATTTTCGTAGCCCTTTACTTGTTTATTTAGCAAGTTTAATAACACATTGCTGAGCGAGCAAAATATAAGCGTGAAGATTAAGCCACTGACAAATATTTTTTTGAAATTAAATTTTGGTACAAAGTAGATGATACTGTAGCCCGTAAAAACTTCGTTGATGCCTTGTATGATAGAGAGATTCAGAATAAAAATACTGATTTCGCCACGAGAGGAAACACCCAAGTATTTAGAAGAAATAATCAAGACGCAAAAATTGATTATCGCTACTAAAATTTTTACACTTATGCTTTGCAGTATATTTTGAAACAAGGCTTTTAATTATTTGGCCAAACAAATTGAATATTCTGAATCAAGTCGGGGTGCAAACTTTTGGCAACCGGGCAAGTTTTGGCGGCATTTTCATAAATCTTTTTATCCTTTTCGGAATAGGCATTGTTGGGGAAAGTTATTTTCACATGCACTTCCCCTACCCTGCGAGGTTCTTGGTACATTACTTTTGTCACTTCAGCTATGGCACCGTCGATACCCGTAATTCCATCGCGTTTTGCTACTATGCCCATGATTGAAAACATACAATTGGCAAGGGAAGTAGCCAATAAGTCGGTGGGCGAAAAAGCTTCACCTTTACCAAAATTATCCTTTGGGGCGTCGGTTAAGATGCTGTTTCCGGATTGTAGGTGAACCGATTCGGTTCGAAGATCGCCGAGGTATTTTACTGTGCTGGTTATCATGTTATTTTGTTTTTACAAAAATAGGATTATCACCTCGAATTCCTTAAATTTGTTAGAATGTTTAATAAGTTTTGCTTTATCGTGCTTGCACTTGCAAGTATTGTGCCTATTCAGGCGCAGGAGCTTAGCTTACCGAATAACTACGAAAATGGCAGCAATTTAAACGTTATTTACCGTAACGATATTAGTGCCCAATTATATCTTAGTACTCGTGGTTTGGGTTTTACATTTCACCAAGGCCATCATCTAACATCAACCTCACGCTCGTATTATGAAATTGACGTGAAGGGTTTAAATCATCCAAAACAAGTAAAACTAAGTGGTGAAGCGCCAACACGTCAACGTTTTGTGTATGGCAAATTAAATTCAGTAATGGTGATTGGCGCTTGTGTTGGTATGCAAAAAGTATTATATGCAAAGGCCGATAACAAAGCTGTTGAAGTACGTTATGCTTATTCGATTGGACCTGAATTAGCCATTGCGAAACCATATTATATACAAGTGGAGAAAAAAGCTGATCCAATTAAGTTTGACGACGAAAGTTTTTCGCCGAGTGTTGACCGTGTTTTGGGTCGCGGGCCTTTTAGTAAAGGCTTGAATGAATTGAAGTATTATCCGGGCATTAACGGAAAATTTAATGTGAGTTTTGAATACGCGCCATACACCAATTTAATCAGGGCCATTGAAACAGGCATTTCGATTGATCTATTTCCAAAAGCATTGCCTATTATGGCAAGAAATCCGGCTGAGAATTTCATTCTCACTTTAAGAGTAGGATTTGTTTTTGGCAGTAAATGGTATTAAGATGGAGATTACACAAGAAACTAGTAGAATAAAAAAACCCGATTGGTTAAGGGTAAAACTTCCAACAGGTGCAGAGTACGTAAAGGTTAGAGGCATTGTTAGCAAACACAAATTACACACCATTTGTGAAAGCGGCAATTGTCCGAACATGGGTGAATGTTGGGGCGAGGGCACTGCCACCTTTATGATATTGGGAAATATTTGCACACGCAGCTGCGGCTTTTGCGCAGTGGCAACCGGTAAACCAAAACCGGCAGATTGGGATGAACCAAAACGCATTGCCGAATCGGTTAAATTAATGGGCGTAAAACATTGTGTGATTACCAGTGTTGACCGTGATGATTTAAAAGATGGCGGTTCCATCATTTGGGCCGAAACAATAAAAGAAATCAGAAAAGTTAGTCCGACTACTAAATTTGAATGTTTGATTCCCGATTTTGCGGGCAAGTGGGAAAATTTACAGCGCATTATTGATGCCAATGCAGATATTGTTTCACACAATATTGAAACGGTTCGCAGGTTGACGGCACAGGTGCGTATACAAGCCAAGTATGACAGAAGTTTGGAAGTATTGAAGCGTTTGGGAGAAGCCGGGGTAAAAACCAAAAGCGGATTGATGTTGGGACTGGGTGAAACGGAAGAAGAAATTTTCGAAACCATAGATGATTTATCGCATGTTAAATGCAATGTTCTTACCATGGGTCAGTATTTACAACCCACCCCAAAACATTTACCGGTAGCACGTTTTGTGCATCCCGATGATTTTTTACGTTACAAAAATTATGCCTTGACCAAGGGTTTTCGTTTTGTTGAAAGTGGACCGTTGGTGCGATCTTCTTATCACGCCGAAAAACATATATTTTAAATGAAAAGAAATTTAGCCATTCTACTTATTGGGCTTTTTTTGATGCAGTGTGCACCTGCACGGTATGTAAAACCATTGAAAAAAAATGAACAAGTTGCTTGTTTTACTTTTGGTGGACCAATCATTCAGTTTGCCGGTGCAGCCATTCCCATTCCATTTACCACCATTGGGTATGGCAGGGGTTTGACCGATAAGGTAACCGGTTATGCCAATTTGCACAGCACCAGTTTGTTGTTCAGCAATCTTCAATTCGATTTGGGTACAAGTATCGCCTTGTATCAAAAAGAAAAAAAATACGGTTTTTCCGCCTCACCGGCTTTACAAATTGCCACCAGTTTAAAGGCCAAGAATAGTTTCAGACTATGGCCGAGTGCTGATTTAAACTTTTATTATCATCCTAAGAAAAAAGAATCATATTGTTACGCCGGCTTAAACGCATGGTTTGATTTGACAAGCACCAAATCCCACCAAGAGCCCCAAACCACGCATGTATTGCCGAACATGCAAGGTGGCTACGTTCTGATGAAAGATAAATGGCAACACCAATTTCAACTCAGTTATTATGGCATTGGCATTGCCAACCTACCAAATGTGCCATCGTATGTGGGTGTTGCCCAAAAAGGAAGTTTAGGATTTCATTATGCATTAATTAGAAAATTCTGATGAAGTATATAATACATATTACCGTTTGTGCCTTGGTGGCTTTTAGCTCATGTTTGAAGTTGGACAACAATTTTTACAACAAAAAAACTTTGAGTACTTATGAATTGGATGCTTACACCGGCGATCAAGATTTTATTTTGGACGCTACATACACCATTCCCTCTTCTTTGATTTCATTGTTTACCGTGCCTTCGCAAACTGCCAAGGAAAGTTCGCCTACCAATATTTACAGTATTTATATTGGTGATATCAATAAAATTAGCACCGATACAGTCATCTTGTATTGTCATGGTAATAAATGGCACATGGATTTTTATTGGCAACGCGCCAAATTATTAGCCAATGTAAAAGGCAAAAACCATTTTGGTGTAATGTTTATGGATTTTCGCGGCTATGGATTAAGTGGCGGTGAACCAAGCGAAGAAGGTATGTACGCTGATGTGGATGCTTGTATGCAATGGTTAAAATCAAAGGGATTAACTGATCAACGACTCATCATTTATGGATTTAGTATGGGCACTGCAGCGGCCACCGAACTCTGTTCAAAACCAAGAACATTAAAACCTTCGAAGTTAATTTTGGAAGCGCCTTTTGCCAGTGCTGAGGTGATGGTGCAAGATGCGGCGCGAATAAATATGCCAGCGGCTTATGTTACTGATTTAAAAATTGACAATGCCGAAGAAATCAAAAATGTGAAACAGCCCTTTTTATGGATTCACGGTTTAAACGATAATTTTTTGAATTACAAAACACATGGTGAAGTGGTTTACAAAAATTACAGCGGTGTTTATGGCAGCAGTTATATGGTTGAAGGCGCCGATCATGGCGAGGTACCAAGTAAAATGGGCTTTGAGCAATACAAAAAAGTGATAGGTGATTTTATTGTAAAACCTTAAGAGCCTGTTTAAATTTTATCTAATTATTTTGTTACACGTTTTTTTGGCTGCAACTTCGTTAATTTTTTCGCCGAATATACCCAATTTCGACTGCAAAAATTGCCTCGTTTCGCCTAAAAAAACGTTATAACAATTCTAAAATATAAAACTTAAACAGGCTCTAAATAATTCCGATTTCCAATTTTTTTATCCAACCCTCGTTGCCGTTATCGAGTTTAATCAAGGCCCAATCGCCATTGTTTTCAACCAAACGAATTTTTGTGCCTTCATGCAATACAAACTTACTTGAGGCGGTAAGTGTGGGTTCGTTGTAGATTTTTGCTTCGCGGTTTAAGATGATGGCAAATTTATTATTGCTCTTTGCATTTAAGGCCGAATAACCCAAAAAATAAGTGATGAAGAAAGCAAAAGTAAAGCACAATGCAAGTAAAAATGCTGTGCGTTTTAAGGGACGATTATTGGCACTCACAAATAAATAAATGCAAACACAAAAAAGAATAATGCTGTAAATACTGAACCAAGCCCAAGTTTTGGTGCTAAATGAACTTAGGATGTTTGATTTAACGGCAGAAATAAAAAAATTCTCTTTGGCATCAATCTTGTCGATTGTTTTTGCTGATGCTTTCGATAAATTGATGCGTACATCTTCATCGTTTGGTTCGAGTTTGCGTGCCAATTCATAATTGTAAATGGCTTTGCCAATTTGGTTGTCGCGGTAATAAGCATTACCTAAATTATAATACAACTCGTGTGATTGAAAACCGTCTTTTATTAGGCTTTCATAATTTTCGATTGCCTCTTTGTATTTTTTTGAATCGTAAGCCCTTTCTGCTTTCTGCAAAAAATCATTGGCCGAAGCAGAAATAAGCATGGTACTGAACAATATGATGCCAATTAACTTTTTCATGCTACCTTTTTATTAAGTTGTTGTTCGAGACTCACAATTAATTCGGAAGTACCTGCATACACCATTTGCAAATCGCCGCTCACTGCACCAGGTGCGTATTTGGCATATTCGCTTGTTTCGATGGCTTGAATGACTTTCAATTTTGTAGGCTCATCAATTTTTCGTTGCGTTAAAATACTTTGAATATTTTCTTTGGATAAATCAGCCACAGCAATATTTAATTTATGACTGAGGTAATTTTGCAAAGCCAACAAAATTTCGGTATAAAAGGCGTCCTTGTTATTTTCACGCATAAATTTTTCGGCAGCCATCAATTGTTTTTTAGCCATTTTAGCAGCCTTGCGTTCGTTTACCAAAATTACATTGCTGTTATTTTGCACATGTTTGTGTCGAACAAATAATCCCGCCAATAAAGCCAAGATTGGAAATGCGATGAAAGTAATGTGGGCTGAAGAATTAAAAAATTCGCTCTCCCCTTTTTCCAATTTAAAATTTCCCTTTTTAATGTATCTGATATCGTTTTCTGTTTCCTTAATTTGGTTACGTGGCGAATACACTTGGGCACTGGCAGCATTGGCATCGCCTGGCAACACTTTTATTTTAATTTCACCTGCAGGCAAGGTCACATACTTTTTTGTATCGAGGTCGAAGAATGAAAAATCGAGGTTTTTTAATTCGTATTCACCTTCGTTACGCGGAATGACCAAATAATCAAATGTTTTGGCGTTGGCATTTTCAATTACTTTAGGATCGTAGGTTTCGAAACCATCCGGTAAAGTTATTTTAGGAGCATTGATAAGTTTTAAATTGCCTTTACCGCTTACTGTCATTTTAAGATTAAAAGCCTCATTGGCTTTAAGCTCGGTACGGCTTAGTTCTACTTTGGAAATAAAACTTCCAACAGCACCTGAAAAATTTTCGGGTTTACCGGCTTCAGGTAATGGCAATACTTCAATGGCCAATGGTTTACTTCTTACCGATACAGGAATATCTTCAAACGAAGGCACGCCAAAAAACTGCTCAAAGAAATTCTTAGGTTTATTAGCACCGGCTTGACGACGCACGATTACATCACCTTCAATCGGTGAAATGCTAATCTTACCTTGTTTATTGGCAATGCCAATGGTTTTGTACAATTCGTAAGTATAATAATTGATGCCATCCACGTTTTCCATGGCCGGTTGCGAGCGTTGGCTGTTGTCTTGGGGCAAAGAATAAAATCCATCGTATATGGCCGCGAACTTTTGAAATCCAACAATTTCATAACGTGAATAAACCTTTTGAACAATGGTGACTTGTTCACCCAAATAACATTTGTTTTTATTGATGCCGGTGCGAATAAAAACATCGGCGCCGCCTATTTTTGTGTTGTAAGCCGATTGACCGCCACCTTGATTAGATTGATTGGCGCTGCCTTTCACCACTTCAATCGTGATGGGCTTGGTTTCTAAAATTTGATTGCCAACACGCACTGCTGATGAACCCAAGGTGTACTTACCTTCTTTCTGCGCAGCAATGATCCAAGTGAGTGTTAATTGAAAAGAAGATTGGCCGTTAATAAATTGCATGCTGCTGCTTTGGTTTGGTCCGGAAACCACATCAAAGCCTTTAAAATTGGGTGGTGTACACTCAGTGGCGTTGGCATTAATCACAACTGCGTATTCAAAAGGAACGCCCACTTGCACTTGTTTTGCACTCACTTGTGCCGTGGCTGATTGGGCAGTAATTTTAATCACAGAACTCAAACAAAAGAGTAAAATAAAAATTATGTTCTTCCTTATTTTCATTCTTGATGCAAGTTAGTATTTATGCTTGTTTGTGATGATTTATTAAATTAATTTAACTGAATGTGCTTATCGATTTTGTTTCTTACACGCAACTTAAAACCTTTGGTTTGCGCTCTTGAATCAGCAAAAACAACGCTTGCAGGGGCAATGCGAATTTTTCCTGCCCTCTTAGCGGATAAAGTCCAATAGATGCGCATGCTGATGGTTGTTACGCCATCTTTCACTTGGTAAGTGTTTGATGTATTTGGTCCTGAAACTTTATTGAAGCCCTCAAAATCAGGCGGAATGTATGAATTGGGTTGACCATTGATTAAGATGGCATATTCAAATTCTTGCCCGATGTTTACTTTTTTTAAGGACAATTTAGCAGATGCGGTTTGTGCACCAAAGGCAAAGCCAATAAGGAGCAGCAACAACAATACACTATTTTTTTTTTGCATCAACATATCATTCATTACCAATCTTTTTCAAGAGTGTTGGCATTCTGTTCTACTTTTTGTTTACGTTTATCTTGTAATTTCTTTTCAGAATCCATCAATGCTTTCAGTAATTGTTCAGCTTGTTCTTTATTCATTTGACTTTGCTGAGGCTGTGCATTTTTTTGTTGATCCTTTTTATCTTCTTCTTTTTTCTTTTGTTCCTGTTGTTTGTTGGCGCCGCCGCAGCCAT